>NZ_REFJ01000005.1:55889-335494 GCF_003688415.1 Umboniibacter marinipuniceus | reverse complement strand
CTCGCCACTCGATAACTATACTTTCAAGGCACCGTCGCTCGACGAACCTGTCGAACCCGGTGATTTCGGCTCGATAATGGGCCGAATATAACGCCGCCGTAACCTGCGGCCAATTCTTGGCCGTCTAGGTTGACGGCATTGTTATAGATACGTCCAACAGAACATTGCGATGATTTTCTAACCGCACCCTTTGAATTCCATCGAATGATTGTATCAACGACTCAACTGTCTGAATTTCAGATTCAAATCGGTCACATCTAAAACGTTTAAAAAGCGAATCATCATCGCGGCCCCCACGAATCGTCACTTTTAGTACATCACTGGGATCAATGGCGCAACGCTCTTCTATCAGAGACAAAGCTTCTTCTACTGATATCGGCTCTCTGTCAGGTTGACTGCTAGGTTGAGACATACCAGAACATCCTGCAAGTATGATCAGGAGTCCTAGGGTAGCAATTGACTTCGGATACAACATTCTCAACTCCATTTGATATCTATAACGCCCAAAGCAGCGGCGCGCGTTAGCGCGTCCAGCCCGAAGGGCGACGCTGACTTTGTTTGTTATGTGTCCATTAATAATTGTTGCGATTTCGTATTCATCTATAACTGACTAGTAACATTAGGGTGAACTATTAAAATACTACCCGATTTGAAGTCAATCTCTTCTATCATTCTGTTAGGGTCAAAAGACTCTCCTACAACAGGTATGGCTGATTCCTCTCCCTCTTTTTCTGAATCGCGGAGCCAAAAATAGTAGCTACCGGTTTTGGGAGCTGTGAATTCAACTTCGTTTATTTCCCCAAAGTCCGACCCTTTGTAATGAGCTATTTCCCGAGCCTGACGACACTCTAAACGACACAGATAAAAATGAAGGTTTTCTGTAGGTGCAATTTTAAGAACGTCGAACTTTATTCGATCACCGGCATTTAAAGCATTGATAGTTCGAAATGTGTAATTATTTGGACCATTGGCATCAATAATCCCAGCACTCGTGCAGCCAACTAGGAGCACAACCAATACTAGGAGGGTCAGTTTCATAAGGTTTTGCTCCGTTTATCTACAAAAGGACTCATAACGCTCGCAGCAGCGAGCTAATTTGACGCGCAGCAGAAAATTTGTCCGCTGCCTGCGTTTGTTATTACCTTATTTCAATTGCTTCGCCGATATAGGTTATCCGCTCATGAGGAATATAGTGAACCGTGTCAGTTGTTGAATTCTCTACTCGAATGTACTCGTCCATAAATTCAACGGAGATATTTCCGCTTATCCAAAACAATTTACTTTCGTGCTGAAACAAGACTGTTGCATCTTCAAATTCAATCGTCTTGTTCTCCTTGCTATCGCAACCGGACAGAAGGAATATCAAAATTATCGCCAATCCTAGTTTAAGAGAGTTCACTATAATCAATCCTCAATAGTAATAACTAATTTAGTCTACGGAATACCAGATCCCGTTTCGATAGCTCGTTGCGCTTTATAGTAACGCCACCAGCTTGTTGTTTAGTCCATTAGACTACAGAAAACCCCACAAAATCAAAAGGATAATTTTCAAACTGGATGCTTGGTTATTGAATTAGGTGTAGCCCTTGTCTTTATAGCCCCGTTATTTGAGAACTAGGCTTTTAGGTAGCTTTATATCATGAAATGAAGTGCTATCTTGAGCCCCACAAAATCAAAGTCTAGTGGCGTTGTTTTGGGGTTCCGCTTCGGTTCAGCGGAAGGTGAAATTTGGCACTAGCTAGATGAAAAGGCGGAATCTCGCCTGATTCTTGGTTTGGGGGTTATGAAGAATGAGCAGAGTTATAGGGGTTTGGGGTGATGTTGGGGGCGGTGGGCAGCCAAGCTTTGCTCGTTCGGAGCTTATCACCGGTTACCTTAACCCAGATGAGCGCCGCATTGAGAATGAGCCTCCATCTTATTCGGGCGCTGAGCCACGCCTGCAAACACTGTACCGCAATCGCTGTCGTCAGCGCGGCTTTTCTCACCGAACAGTAAAAACCTATTGGCATTGGATTCGGCAGTATCTTAAGTATTTCAACTTCAAGCATCCTCGCGCACTAAATGAGCGAGATGTCGAAGCCTTTCTATCGCATCTTGCTGAGCATCGCCTTGTCTCTAAGGCCACTCAGAACATTGCCTTTAACGCGCTTAGGTTCCTCTATTTAGAGGTCCTGCTACTTCCCTTTGATAATGTCCAAGCTATTCGAGTTAAGCGCGAAGCAAGAGTGCCCGAGGTATTTACTCACGAAGAAGCGCTGCGGGTAATTAGCTACCTTCAGGGTCCCTACCAAGTAATGGGCAAATTGATGTATGGCTCGGGCCTTCGTCTGAGTGAAGTCTACCGATTACGTATAAAGGACGTGGACATTCAAGCCGGTCAAATTGTGATTCGAGCAGGCAAAGGTGAGGTTGATCGAATCACCCTACTACCCCAATCGGTTATTCCGGCGCTTCAGGAGCACCTAGCTAAGATACAAGCGCTCCACGATCATGATATCGCGCAGGGGTTTGGTAAGGTATCTATGCCCAATGCCTTGGCTCGAAAGTACCCCACGGAGCAACGGTCACTTCATTGGCAATTCGTTTTCCCAGCAACTCGCCTAGCTCGCGAACCGGTAAGTGGTGAATGGGTGCGTCATCACATTCATGAAACGAGTATTCAGAAGTCGGTACGCAAGGCAATTCGCCTTGCGTGCATTGGCAAGCGCTCGTCTTCGCATACCTTTCGCCACAGTTTTGCAACCCGACTCATCCAACGAGGCGTTGATATCTCCACAGTCCAAAAACTGCTGGGTCATAAGGATATCCGTACAACCCAGATTTATCTGCATACTGCAGGCGGGATTACTAATATCGTTAAGAGCCCGCTAGATTAACGAACTAGCTCGGTTTTAACATCGATATGAGCCCCTAAATTAACGAACTAGCCGCCGTTAATATCGTTAAGAGCCCGCTAGATTAACGAACTAGCCCGCCGATAATATCGACATGAGCCCCTAAACTAACGAACTAGCCCGTCGTTAGAATCCCTATCGCTGCTACTGTATCTCGGAGGCTCGCGCTGAAGTACGCCCGCGCCGTGTCACCGCATACGCCAATGGAATCACAATAAGTGTCACGAGCATCGCGCTAATCATGCCGCCAACCATAGGGGCCGCAATCCGCTGCATGGTCTCACTCCCAGAACCGGTACTTTGCATAATGGCGAGTAAGCTAAAGATAACCGTTGCCGCCGTCATGCAAATCGGCCGAAGACGGCGCGCTGCGCCTTCCACAATCAAGCCCACCTGCAGAGTTTCGCTAGTATCGAAAGCTTGCACAGACTCGTGCCCCGCAGCTTCGGACAGCTTAAGATAACTAAGCATTAACACGCCCAGCTCAACCACCAAGCCAGCCAGTGCAACAAAGCCCACGGCAACCGCAATAGATAGATTGTAGTTTAATAGCCACAGAGCCCAAACCCCACCGCTTACACCAACCGGCAAACAGACTGCAATCAGCATCACATCAATCGTCGATCGAAACGCCAAGTACAGCAGTACCACAATGATTGTCAGCGTAAGTGGGATAATTAGTTGGAGTGTTTGTTTCGCTTCCGCGAGGTATTCAAACTGTCCAGCCCACTGCCAACTGTAGCCCGCAGTGACCTTCAATTCCGAACTTAGCAAGGCCTCCGTACTGGCCACGTAGCCAGCAATATCATCGCCTACTGGGGTAATATATATGTAGGCAGTAGGTAGCCCGTTCTCGGTCTTAATGGCCCCAGGGCCCGCCTTGATGCTTACGCGCGCCACATCACCAAGCGCCACCCTTGCACCAGATTGGGTCACAATAGGTAACTCCGCCAGGCGATCATCCGACGAGCGATAGTGCTGAGGGTAACGTAGATTGATTGGATACCTCGCCACACCTTCAACGCTGTAGCTCACATTCATACCGCCCACCGCGTAGCGGACCACGTTCTGAATATCTTGGATATTAAGGCCATAGCGGGCCGCCTTATTTCTATCAATATCAATGTCAATATAGCGCCCACCTACCGGACGCTCTGCGTAAACGGACTCGGTCTGCTCATCTTCGCTCAGCAGTGCTTCGATTTGCTGCGAAAGTGTCTCAATCTCAGCCAAGTTCGGCCCAGATACTTTCAATCCCACAGGCGTCTTAATACCCGTCGACAGCATGTCGATACGCGTTTTAATAGGCATTACCCAAGCATTACTGAGCCCTGGAAGGGCTACTTGCTGATCAAGTTCGGCAAGCAAATCATCATAACTCAACCCTTCGCGCCATTCGTTTCGCGGTTTCAATTGAATCACCGTTTCAATCATGGTCAACGGGGCGGGATCGGTTGCGGTGCTCGCTCTTCCTACTTTACCAAACACGCTTGCTACCTCTGGTATTTGCGCAATCAGCCTATCGGTCTGCTGCAGTAATTGGCGAGCTTTACCAATAGAGATACCGGCATCAACCGTGGGCATATAGAGAATATCGCCTTCGTTCAGTGGCGGCATAAACTCTTGGCCTAATTGCTTCGCCGGATACCAAGCGCTGGCCGCCAGCACACCAAACACCAGAATCCAGAGCACCGGGGTCCGCAGCATCCTGGTAAGTAACCATCTATATGCGCTGCTGACTTTGTGCCCCAGACCACCATACGTTGGCGCTTGAACGTCACCGCGAAGCAAATATCCCATCAACACTGGGACCACGGTGATCGCTAAACCAGCTGCAACCGCCATGGCATAGGTTTTGGTATACGCCAGCGGCGCAAACAGCTTGCCCGATGCGCCTTCTAGCGCGAACACCGGCAGGAAGCTAACGGTGATAATAAGCAGAGAGAAGAACAGTGGCGGCCCAACTTCCACTGCGGCATCGCTAACGCACGCCCAGTGAGATCGACCGCGTTTATCACTAAGATGCCTATGGAGGTTCTCCACCATCACAATGGCACCATCAACCATCGCGCCAATTGCAATTGCTATACCACTCAGACTCATGATATTGGCGTTGATACCCTGCGCGCTCATAATACCTACGGCCGCCACAATACCTAGCGGCAGGCTTATCACAATGACTAAGGTGGAGCGGAAATGCCAAAGAAAAAGGCCACAGATAAGCGCTACCACCAATAGCTCTTCGCCTAGACGATCAACTAAATTTTCCTGTGCTCGCTCAATGAGCTGAGCGCGATCATAAACCGCCTTAATCGCCACGCCTGGGGGTAGACTAGGTGCAAGCTTAGCGATTTCTGCCTTGACGGCGTCAATGGTTTCCAGCGCATTTTCACCGCTTCGCATTACCACAATACCGCCTACCACTTCGCCAGCTCCATTCAATTCGGCAACGCCGCGGCGCATCTCAGGGCCCAGTCGCAACTGCGCGATATCACCCAATTGCAGACTCGCCCCATTGTGGATTTGTCCCAATGGGATTGCCTTCAAATCATCAAGAGACTGAATATAGCCAGACAGCTTAACCATATACTCGGCTTCAGCCATCTCAATCACCGAAGCGCCTATTTCCTGATTGCCACCTTTGATTGCTTGTTCTACATCTTGCAAGCTCAAGTTGTAGGCGCGAAGTTGGTTAGGGTCCACAATGACCTGATACTGTTGAACCATTCCGCCAACGGTAGCGATTTCTGCCACTCCGTCCACGCTTTGTAGACGATAGCGAATGAAGTTGTCGTGAAGACTCGTTAACTCGGCTAGCGTGCTCTGTTCACTTTCATCTACCAGCGCATACTGATACACCCAACCCACCCCGCTCGCGTCGGGGCCGAGTGAAGGATTGATACCTGGGGGCAGCTCACTTCCCACCTGCGCAAGGCGCTCAAGTACTCGTGATCGGGCCCAGTAGGGATCTGTACCATCCTCAAAAATCACATAGATAAAGCTGTCACCGAAAAAGCTAAACCCCCGTACGTCCTTCGCCTTCGGCACCGCCAGTAAAGCGGTGGTCAGCGGATAGCTAACTTGAGCTTCCACAACCTCTGGCGACTGACCGGGGTAACTGGTTTTAACAATGACTTGAACCTCCGATAAGTCGGGTATAGCGTCCACAGCCAAACGCTTCGCGCCAACCAGCCCAGCAACTAATAACAACAGCGCCAGCAGCAAGGTAAATCCACGGTTGGCAATAGCAAGATTAATGATCCATTTAATCATCGTTCCACCTATTGCCCGTTAAGGCGGTTTGAAGCCGCGGAGATGTTTGATTCTGAGTCAATCAAGAACTGCCCTGACGTTACCACTTGGTCACCCTCGGACAATCCTCGCAGGATAATCACTTCACCATTGGCAGACAGCCCAGCGCGGACTCGCACACTTCTGAAGCCCGCTTCGCCTACCCTAATGACCACACGATCACTACGCTCACCCTTTATGAGCGCCTGCTCAGGCACCACAATGCCAGACTTGGTAACACCGGCTTCAATACGTAGCTGGGTGAACATATTCGGCTTTAGCGCTCCGTCATGATTTGTAAGTACCACGCGAAGTTGCGCCGTTCTCAGTGCGTTACTGACCACCGGGTAAATATAATCAACTTCGCCCTCCCATTGCCTACGAGGCAGTCCCGCAACCGTCACGGTTACTGCTTGCCCCTGCTCAACCCAGGCTTGCTGCTGCTCAAAGAGCTCTGCCCGCACCCAAACCTCGTTCAAGTCAGCTATCGAGAGCAACTCTAACGACGGCTCAACGTACATCCCTTCACGAGCCATCAACGAAGTGACTACGCCATCGGACGGTGCCAAGAAGGCAATAGAATCCACCACCTCACCGCCGCGCTTTATATTCGCAATGGTTTCACTATCTAGGCCCATGAGCTGTAAACGGCGTTCAGTGGCCGCGATTAACGCGGTGTTGTTGCGCTGCACGTTGGCAATCAGTTCATTCTGCGCCGAAACAACTTCCGGTGAGTAGAGTTCAAACAGCGGCTCGCCTTTGCGAACCTCATCACCCACGGCGTACACATAAACCTTCTCAATCCACCCTTCAACCCGCGAATGCACATGACTTACATCGTCCTCGGCATAATCCACGAACCCCACGGTTTCTACTGCCAGTGCCAGCCGTCCTGACTGGGCTGTCACCGTTGTAATGCCAAAGTTCGCTTGAAAACCGGGGTCAATTTGTACCAAACCCTCAACAGACTCCTCATAAACTGGAACTAGGTCCATACCCATTGGGCTCTTGCCGGGCCCGTCTCGCCGGTAGTTACTATCCATTGGTGCCACCCAGTACAGCGGTTCTTTTTCCGCCACCGAAGGCTCGGAGGGCACGGCTGTCAGCCCGCTATGATTAGCCGTAGAATGACTGCTTAGTAACGGTTGGGCAAGCCAACCAGCTGCGAATAAACTGACACCCACTAAGGCGCCAAAAACGAGTTTCTTCATGCGAAAACCTGATCTAACTAACAATATTTGCAATGCGCGCTTAGACCATTTCGGCCTATTGAAGAAGACACTTAGTGTCTAATCACAGCGCCTACTAGCGAGCGTTAGGGCCATAATACGGCCACCTGCGAGGAAACTTAACAGCTACTCTTAACGCGCTCTAGTAACGAACGAGAGCCAACCGTCAACTCATTCTGCTAACGGCTAACCATCAAATTGGGCACTATTGAATTGGAGGGCGAAGGTGCTCTGTGGGGAGTGACGCGATAGGGACGGGTGTGTGTGTAATAGCAAGGACTTGATTGAACTGCAGCAGTGGTTGACTGCTCATCACCAGAAGGCCAAAGCCTAACGCGGAGCAATCTATAAAGCAGTTTATTGACATCAGCGGACTACCTACCACATCCGTAGCGCAGCAATCGTGGTTGGCTGAACTACTACGGGGATATTCCCCGTGGTGTGCTGGGTGGCTGGGCGAATCTTCGCTATGGAGCATCTGTACACTGTTTTGGCTTGGCATAGCCGCTGAATCACTCTTCATCATGGTGTGCTGAGACGCCATATTGGGCGCCCACGCGAGCGTAGCCGGCGATAATATTGCCAACACCACGCACAACCAGGCTACCAAAACTGTTCTCATAGAAAGATCCACAATGCTTTAACAAACACTTTAGCGTGATGACCAGTCATAAGCCAACCCGAATTTTCCGAAGGCGGCCTGAGCTTGCAAACCTAATCTTCCGAAGGCGGCCTCAGCTTGCAGGCCGAATCTTCCGATAACGACCTCAGCTTGCAAACCTAATACATCTCATTGCGGGTAAATACGGGTGGCAACGTTGCGACAGATGAAACGATACTAGCCGAGCTAATACGAACAAGTGACACTACCGGGTGTCGTTGAGTGCTTTTGAGTGCTTTTGAGTGCTGTGGCGTCGCGGTGAAGTCGCATGGAGCGCTGTGGTGTAGCGTTTACAGGATTCGGCTGACTGCCTCGTTCGCGCTGAGTGAAGTATTGAAGTATTGAAGTATTGAAATTTTTCACTTCAACAACACAAAGATGACTGCACATTCATTTAGGTTGCGATAAACTCATTTGAAAAGTAAACTGCGCTGATTAATATATTTTACACCCGTTCAATAAAATCAACTGATAGTCACATTTGAACTGATAAATAGACGTTTCTCGTTGATCGAACCTTAATAATGCTTGGAGGCTGACATGGCACTACAACTAAAAGATCCCTCCCTACTCCAGGGAAAGCTGCTCATTAACGGTCAATGGGTCAACGCTGATTCAGGTGAAACCGTTGACGTGATTAATCCCTCAACCGGTGAGATCGTAGCCAAAGTAGCTAAAGGCGGCCAAGCGGAGACTCAACGCGCCATCGAAGCGGCAGAAGCAGCGCTTCCTGCGTGGCGTGGCAAAAGCGCTAAGGAACGAGCGGTATTACTCCGTAATCTATTCAACCTAATGATGGAAAACCAGGATGATTTGGGCGCCATTCTGACCGCCGAACAAGGTAAGCCACTGGCCGAAGCAAAAGGCGAAGTAGCCTATAGCGCCAGTTTCTTGGAGTGGTTCGCCGAGGAAGGCAAACGTCTTTACGGTGATGTTATTCCAGCGCCAACGCCCGATAAGCGCATGGTAGTTATTAAGCAAGGTATTGGTGTGGTTGCCGCAATTACTCCATGGAACTTCCCATCGGCTATGTTAGGTCGTAAGTTGGGACCAGCACTAGCCGCCGGTTGTACCGTGGTATGTAAACCAGCAAACGCCACGCCGCTATCGGCCTACGCTATTGGCGTACTTGCTGAGCGCGCAGGCATCCCAGCCGGTGTAATTAACATGATCACTGGGCGTACCTCGGAAATCGGCGATGAACTAACCGGTAACCCAATTGTTAAAAAAGTTACTTTCACTGGCTCAACACCAGTAGGCAAACACCTCATGGCACAGTGTGCACAGACCGTGAAGCGTACATCAATGGAACTGGGTGGCAACGCACCATTCATCGTGTTTGACGATGCGGACATTGACGCGGCCGTTGCAGGTGCAATGATGTCTAAGTACCGCAACGCCGGTCAAACCTGCGTTTGTGCCAACCGTCTTTTGATCCAAGAATCCGTGGCGGAAGAATTCACCGCCAAGCTAGCCGCTGCGGTTGCCGAAATGAAGATGGGCGACGGCTTTGCTGAGGGTGTTACGGTGGGTCCTCTGGTTGATGAGAAGGCCGCAAACACCGTGAAAACTTTCATTGATGACGCGGTAAGCAAAGGTGCAACTATTGCGGCGGGCGGCAATGATGGCGGACTAGGTGGCTGTTTCGTAGCACCTACAATTCTAACCAATGTAACCACGGACATGAAAGTTTTCCGCGAGGAAATCTTCGGCCCTGTCGCACCAATTTTCACCTTTAAAACGGATGAAGAAGCAGTGGCTATGGCAAACGATACCGAGTTCGGTTTGGCTTCGTACTTTTACTCGCGTGATATCGGCCGCGTATGGCGAATCGCCGAGCAGCTGGACTATGGCATTGTCGGCATCAACGAGGGAATTATCTCTACGGAAGTTGCACCATTTGGAGGCGTCAAGGAATCCGGTAACGGTCGCGAAGGCTCTAAGTATGGCATGGATGATTACACTGAAATTAAGTACCTATGCATGGGTGGGCTATAAACGCGAAGGTACTGATTTTTTTAACCAAGCGTGCTGAGCAACTTAGCACACTTGCGTTTTAGACTCAGAGCACGCTTATGACTGGCGTGCTTTTTTGTATCTACTCCAAAACCCACCGCTTACTACTGGCTTACTACTGGCTTACTAAGCCAAGTAACCCCCGCTCCGTTTCGCCCGAAGAAGAGAGACCCAACACTGGGGAAAAATAATCCCAGCGCTACGTTTCACCCGAAGAAGAACTACCCAACACTCCGCCAAGTAGCCTCTGTGCTAACGTACCGCTCGAAGTAAAGCCGCCTGGTTCCACTATAAAAGCCTATGGAAATTTGCGCCCCCTTAATATCAGGTCTGAGCTTGCGTTTCGGTTTATCTAACTAGCGAAGAGGTAGCGACTAACGATAAAATGCCAAGATATTATTAGAATAAACGCCTTGGAATTATATTATGTCGTCGTTTCGCCCCGCTCGCGGACTTAGCAATCCCCATCTTCAATCCATTTTATCTAGTATGGGGCCACGCAAAATTTTGGAACCTCAGCGAGCCAAGCTACTGACGAAACACGCCAAGGAAGTGGTCATTGAAACGCCTGAAGGAGTCAAACTCCTCGCTTATCTCACCAAGCACTCGTCCGTTTCTTCCGCACAAACCAAGGGCTTAGCTATTATTCTCCACGGCTGGGAGGGTTCATCGGATTCACTTTACGTGCTATCAACGGGCCGCAAGTTACTCAGCGCGGGCTATGATGTGTTGCGCCTGAATTTGCGTGACCACGGTGATAGCCATCATTTGAATGATGAAGTTTTCAACTCAACGCGCCTTCAAGAAGTATTAGACGCGGTAAAGCTAGCCTGCGAAGCGTGGGGTGGGCAGCATAATCTGTTGTGTGGCTATTCGCTCGGAGGAAACTTCAGCGTGCGTGTGGCCCGCTTTGCCAATGAGGCCAGTATTAATTTACATCAAGTCGTTGCCATCTGCCCGGTCCTTCACCCGCCAACCACCATGGAAGCCCTCAACAATGGCATCAGCTTGTATGAGCAATACTTTGTCCGTAAGTGGAAGAAATCACTGAACACCAAGCTCTCGCACTTCCCAAGTCTAGACTTTGGCCCCGCGCTACCAAAGCTTAAGACGCTAGATCAAATGAATGATTTCTTTGTCTTAGGCTATACGGACTTCGCACAAACAAATGATTATTTCGAAGCGTATGCCATCGTCGGCGACTTCTTAGCGGACTTAAAGACACCTACTACCATTATCACTTCCGCCGATGATCCAATGATTCCACCAGCGCAGCTAGGCGAACTCGCTAAGTCAGACTACCTCAGTATCGAACTTCAACAGTTCGGAGGTCACTGCGCGTTTATTAAGGATTGGAGTTTTGATTCGTGGGCCTCGGATCGGATTGTTGAAATTGCCCAGAGCAGTTTCGCTCATCAATCTCCTTAAGCGGCCTGAGTTTCGTTCATCGCTCGTCTTGAGCGGCCTGAGTTTCGCTCATCGCTCGTCTTGAGCGGCCTGAGTTTCGCTCATCGCTCGCCTTGAGCACCCTGAGCTTCGCTCATTAATCGCCTTAAGTGCCCTCAGAGCCAGGCAGGCTAACGATCTTTTCAGCCGCCATATTCTTCTTGGTAGTAACGCTGAGTCGCTATTGCTAAGGCACTGGCCAGCGAGGGTTCAGTTGCCTCTACTCGCGTTAGAAACTGCTGTGGGGTCTCGCCTGCGTTTGGTTGAATGCCACTTCGCATAACAACCTTCAAGGCCCTGCGATAACGTTTCGCAGCGGCCGAATATCTCGGTCTATCACGCCACTTTTGCCAGCCTAATGAACCACTAATACACACTAGTATCGCTGCGAATAGCACGGCCGCACTCTGCCATAGCGAGGCAATACCAACACCATCCAGCCAGCCCTGACGTCGCTGCTCGTTGAAACCCGATACCCAGTTTGCAAATCGATAATTCACCGCATCCAAGCGCAGCGCTAAACGGCGTAGCAGTTCATTACTGGACGATTGCAGCCAACCTTGGTCAGCAAGCCAACTTACCGCTTCACCGTCGCCGTCTAAACCACGCTCAATTCGCTCTGGGGCAACATAGGCGGTTGGGTCAACCTGCACCCATCCCTGTCCATCAACAAAGATCTCCGCCCAGGCATGGGCGTCACTCTGAGCTACCCGAAGGTACGGCTCAAATGGCGATTCCTCACCGCCCTGATAACCCACCACCACACGGCTCGGGATCCCCGCAGCACGCATGACAAAGCTGAAACTCGACGCAAAGTGCTCACAAAATCCGCGTTGAGTTTGAAAGAGAAATTCATCAACGGAATCTGCACCTAAACCAGGCGGTTCAAGGGTGTAAGTAGCGTTATAAAAATAGTGCTGTAGCACCGCTTCAACAACGGCTTCAGTGCTCGCTAATTGGGCTAACTCTTGCCCCCAAGCGGTTGCCATCGGGTTGTTGTCGCTTAGCCGCAGGTAATAGTTGCGCTGATCCTGCGTCAACAATCCTTGGCCAAGCTCGTGCTGTTGCGCTTCACAGAGCCGGTAGCTTAGGCGTTGTGCCAGTGGCTGTTCCGCACGCAAGGTCTGATTGCTATAACGGCGTAGCTCAGCACTGGGGGAGTCAGCCCCCTGAAGCTGAAACAACCAAGGCTGAAAATGCGGTTCTACCGTTACCGTATATTCGTAGTCGCTGTGTTCACAGTTCGTCATCCGCTGAGGCGCATAGCCCGCCGGCGAGTACCTACCGGTTCGCCACGCACGGCCATCAAAATAATCAAGCACCAGCGCCCGCCAATAGCGGTCTCGTGGAGGTGGGTAATCGCCGCGTGCTTTCTCCACACGGAACGCCGTTGCATTAGATTGTGCAAGCGAGGCAATATCACCTGGACTTACTCGGTCACTGAGTCCAGTCACCGCCCTGTCACGTTGCAACGGGATTTGCCACAGCGAACCCGTCGCTGGCAGCAACACAAAGAGCATGGAGGCGATAACTAGACTCGCGATACCCGTTGATGTGGCCGTGGCCAGCGATTGCCGGAATCGATTACTGTGGACAAAGACCAAAATACTCAGGGAGGCCAGACAGAGCGCTAATGCCCAGAGGCTAAACAATAAGGTCTGCGCATACAGCAGACCACAGAAGGCTACGAAAAACGCCAGTAAGAGGAGAATATAAGCGTCGCGGAGCCGCTGAGCTTCAAGGAACTTCGCTGACCACATAATCAACAATAGGCTCACCATGGCATCAAGCGAGAAAACACTGCTGTAACTCATGGCGATGATGCTAATTCCCGCCACCACGAGCACTAACTTTTGATACTTTGCCAAGCTTGCTACCCATCCGAAGCTCACCGCAACGCGCGCTAGCAGTAAAATGGGGACGGCGAGATTAACGCCCCACGCCAACTCAGTGGAAAACGGTAGATAAGCAAAGATAATAACACCGGCTAGCGCCGCTAATTGAAAGCGATTGATAGGTAACTTAGCCATTGGACTCACCCATACCATAGAGCGCCAACGCTTTGAGAATCTGGCGGTAGTGAAGCTCGCTATTGGCTAAATCAAAATACTGTGGCCCCAAACGAAGCCCAAGTGCTTGCTGACTAGCCTGAGCGGCAAGTACCCAGAAGCAAAGAACTGACAGACGTTGCTCTGCCTGTCCACTCAAACGGTCAAAATCTAAGATCCAAGCGCCTGCACTTGGAGAACCGTAGTGTTTGCTGAACCACTGCTGAGTCTTTGCCAAAGCCTTCCAGTCAACGCGCGAGAGCGGTTCGCCAGGTTGATAAGCGCGCAACTCGTTAAAGTCCTCACCACTCCCATGAATGACTTGCCTACTTGCCTGTTCAGCATCGTCGCTGGCGTGCTGAGAGCACGGCAGGTAAACACTCGCTAACGGTGCCGGATAACCAATACAAGGCTTGGTAAAGCGCAGCACTGTCCAGCAACGGAATAAACCAAAGGGTAACTGGGTGCGAAGCTTAATTGGCGGCAGCGCATAGTAACCCCGCTGCGGTACCGTCACTTGGCCACTAAATACTGACTGTTGACTGGGCCAGCGCTGCCACTCGCCGTGATCAATCTGAACTTCTATACCGTGGGGTACGTCCTCAAGTTGGAGTTTGACCAGCGCGAATTCATCCACCGGAGCCTCACTAACGGAGAGTAACCGAACCTTAGCACCTTGCAGCTGGCGATGGGTCTTCCACATCGCGACAAAAAACACACTGAGCAACCACCAGGCCAAAAACCGCGCCGGATTATTGTCATAGTTTGCCGCCCCCACCCAAACTAAGCCAAAAACCGCCAGCCAGAAAAAGCCAACAACAGTGGGAACGATATAGAGATTACGATGGGTTAAAGCAATTTGGTGCTCGGCGGTACTGCGGCGAACAGCCCAGCGCTGAAAGCGTTGAGCCAACTTCATTAGGCAGCTATAACGTCAACACTGGCGAGTAGCTTGGTACTTGCCTCAAGCGCCTCGGCAACGCTTGCGTGCGGGAGTAAACGATGACCTACCACCGCATGGAAGACGGCTTGAATATCATCAGGAAGCACCACCTGACGACCTTCAACGAAGGACCAAGCTTTGGCAGCTTGAATCAACGCCAAGCCACCACGCGGAGACAAACCATGATGAACACCGCCCAATGCTCTACTGGCACGAACTAACCGCAAGGCGTAATCAGTAAGCGCCTCACTGGCCTTCACGTCGGATACCTGTGCTTGGAGCTGTGCAATCGTCTCGGCATTTCCCAGCCCCGGCAAAGCGGGTATCTGCTGTCGTGGGTTGCGTCCCTGTAGCAGGGCTCGCTCAGCTTCAAGGCTTGGATAGCCCAGCTCAATGCGCATCATGAAGCGGTCTAATTGCGACTCTGGAAGATTAAAGGTGCCGTCCTGGGACAGCGGGTTTTGACTGGCTACAACGAAAAATGGCTCCGGCAAACGATAACGTTTTCCATCCACACTGACTTGTCTTTCTTCCATAGCCTCTAACAGTGCACTTTGAGTCTTTGGGTGGGTCCGATTGATCTCGTCTGCCAGCAACATCTGACTGAAAACCGGCCCCGGATGGAACTTGAACGCTTGCTTCGCGGTATCAAAAATTGACACACCAATGATGTCGGCTGGCAGCATATCGCTGGTAAACTGGGCGCGCTTAAACTTTAGCCCAAGCGTTTTGGCCATCGCTTGGGCGAGCGTGGTCTTTCCCAACCCCGGTAAGTCTTCAATCAATAGATGACCATTAGCTAACAAACAGCTTAACGCCAGTTTTGTTTGCTGGGATTTTCCCAGCACTACCGCGTCAAGCTGCTTTAGTACATCGCCCGCGATCATTTAGGAGACTGCCTCAGCGGCGGCGAGACCACGAATAAAATCATCACGAAGGTCTTCGACATCTTCAAGCCCAACGCAAACACGAATCAAGTTATCGCTAATCCCGGCCGCGTCGCGCTCCGCTTGGCTAATACGCCCGTGTGTTGTGGTCGCAGGGTGCACAATGGTGGTCTTTGCGTCACCTAGGTTCGCTGTCAGTGAACAAATACGGGTGGCATCAATAAACGCCCACGCACCCGCTTGACCACCGCTAACGGTAAAACTCATTACACTACCAAATCCAGACATCTGCTCGCTGGCAGCCGCATGGGAGGAATGCGAAGGCAAGCCACAGTAATTTACTTTGCCAATGGAAGGTTGCGCTTCCAGCCACTGCGCTAATTCCATCGCGTTGGCCGAATGAGCCTTCATTCTCAAGCTCAGCGTCTCTAGCCCCTTGAGGAACACCCAAGCGTTGAATGGACTCATAGTTGGGCCGCAGGTTCGCACATAAACAACTAGTTCATCAATCAGCGCTTGGCGTCCGCAAACCGCGCCACCCACCACTCGCCCTTGACCATCAAGGAACTTAGTCGCTGAGTGCACCACGAGATCAGCGCCGTGCTCAATTGGGCGCTGCAACGCCGGTGTGCTAAAGCAGTTGTCCACCGCTAATAATGCGCCCACTGACTGCGCGATAGTGGCGATTTTTCGAATTGAGACAACATCATTGGTCGGGTTAGACGGAGTTTCCATGAACAGCAATTTGGTATGGCTATCCACGGCGGCTTCCCATGCGCTCACATCGCATAGATCAACGAATTCAGTGATAACACCGAACTTAGTCATATAGCGGGTAAAGAGAGCCGTCGTCGTACCGAATACACTCCGCGAGCAAACGACCTTATCACCAGCGGCCAAAAAACTCATACAACAGGCTAGGATGGCAGCCATACCGGAACTAGTACCAACTGCTGCATCGGCGCCTTCCATTGCTGCTAACCGCTGTTCAAAGGTACGGACGGTTGGATTGGTATAGCGCGAATAAACGTTAGCATCTCGCTCACCGCTAAATCTTGCCGCGGCATCGGCGGCACTATCGAAGAGGTAACTAGAGGTGGTATAAATTGGCTCGCTATGCTCGCCTTCCATTGTTCGCTCGTGCCCGGCCCTAACCGCCAAGGTTTCCAAGCGAGCCTCGCTTAGGCCTTCCGCCATCTGTTTATTACGATCCATGCTCACCTACCCTCTCCGTCATCTTGCCGCTTGCCGGCCCACGCCAACAAGCGGTACGAAACTTAGTCGACTTCGTTGTGAATACCCACTACCGCTTCGTCTTCATCTTCTTCTTTCTTATTGCCATCACTTTTCTTTGCCGCATCATTACGGGCGGCATCCAAGCGAAGCAAGTATTCTGCATCAACATCGCCCGTGACGTATTCGCCACTAAATACCGAACACTCAAACTCTTTGATGTCTGGGTTAATGCCGTCGACGCAGGCGATTAAATCATCAAGGTCCTGATACACCAGCTTGTCGGCACCAATTTCGCGCTCAACCTGCTCTACGGTTCGTCCCGAAGCGATAAGTTCCTCCGCGCTAGGCATATCAATACCGTACACGTTAGGAAACTTAACGGCTGGGGCAGCTGAAGCAAGATAGACTTTCTTCGCACCGGCTTCACGTGCCATTTGAATAATTTGTCGACTAGTTGTACCTCGGACAATGGAATCGTCCACCAGCATCACATTGCGACCTTCAAACTCCAGCGATACACAGTTCAGTTTCTGACGCACTGATTTCTTACGCTGAGCCTGACCTGGCATAATAAAAGTACGACCAATATAGCGGTTCTTGACCAAACCTTCGCAATATTTAACACCTAAGGTTTGCGCCATGGCTAAACCCGAAACTCGAGACGTATCAGGAATAGGAATAACCACATCGATATCGTGATCCGCCCACTCGCGTTTGATCTTCTCAGCCAAACGTTCACCCATTCTACGACGAGCTTTATACACCACCACATCGTCCATCACAGAATCGGGACGGGCGAAATAGACGTGTTCAAAAATACACGGCGTGAGCGTTGAATTCTCAGCACATTGCTTAGTGTATAGTTTGCCCGATTCAGTAATCACCAGTGCTTCACCTGGGCGAACATCACGAACGAGTTCAAAACCAAGTACATCTAGCGCCACGCTTTCGGAGGCAACCATATACTCAATACTTCCGTTATCGGCTTCGCGTTTGCCATATACTAGCGGACGAATTCCATTGGGATCACGAAAAGCAAAAATACCGAAACCACTAATCATACCCGTTGCAGCATAGGCGCCACGGCAACGTTTGTAGAGTGCCGTTAAGGCGGTAAAGACATCATCAGGAGTTGGGCGCAGCTTCTTTAGATCACCCAATTCGTGAGCAAAAACATTAAGCAACACCTCGGAGTCAGAGTCGGTGTTGAGGTGACGCAGGTCAGTTCGAAACAAATCTTCCGCCAACTCCGACGTATTCGTCAGGTTGCCGTTGTGGGCCATACCAATACCGTAGGGTGAGTTAACGTAGAATGGCTGAGCTAATGCCGGAGAGGAAGAACCTGCGGTGGGATAGCGGACGTGACCAATACCAATATTACCCTCTAGGCGCTTCATATGACGGGTGCGAAAAACATCCTTCACAAGCCCATTAGCCTTCTGCAGCTGAAACTTGCCACGTGAACTAGTCATGATACCAGCGGCATCCTGGCCACGGTGCTGTAACAGCGTTAGCGCGTCATAGATCTGCGTGTTGAC
The DNA here is from genome assembly GCF_003688415.1 of Umboniibacter marinipuniceus. Taxonomy (NCBI): domain Bacteria; kingdom Pseudomonadati; phylum Pseudomonadota; class Gammaproteobacteria; order Cellvibrionales; family Cellvibrionaceae; genus Umboniibacter; species Umboniibacter marinipuniceus. Next base: position 317,305 of record NZ_REFJ01000005.1, on the reverse strand, counting down.
GGGGCTCTGGCCAATAATACCAACAATGCCACACATACTTAACTTCTCCCCATTAGGCTTTGCAGCCAAGAATAAAATTGCTGAAAAATATCACGAGCCCAACCTTCAAATTGTTGGAACTCTGGAATAAGTGACGAACTCTGCCACCAACCGTCTTGGTCCACTGGCACCAAGCCTGGTAGGAAAACAACCGCCGCTAGAATAAAAATAAGACCTCTGGCAAAACCGAACACCGCTCCCAAGACCCGATCTGTCCCAGAGAGACCTGTCGCTTCAATGAGTAACGACAGCAGGCCATTTATGAGCGCAACCGCTACAAGACTCAACACAAAGATGGCGCCGAAAGCGGCAAGATATCGAACTGATCCCGCTTCGATCCCAGTGAACATAGGTGCTAGTTGATCGGCAAAGGTCATTGCCAAAACAAAGGATGCAAACCAGCCTACCAAACTCATAGCTTCTTTAACGAAACCTCGGTAGGCGCCAATCAAGGCGGAGAAACCAATCAGACCAACGATTATCCAATCTACTGTCATCATATGTTTGTGCTCTAAGGTTTAAATTTCATGATGGAAGTTGCCAGTCCCAAATCGGTACTCAGGACATTTCGCACTTCCACAACACGTTCAAATACAATCATGGGCCCTATCATCACACGATAGGGGCCTGGCGCATTGCGATTCGGGGTGACAAAAGCGTTGAGGTCGCGCTCCCGAAGTAGCTGCTCTAAAGCATGCGCATCGGCTGCTTCGCGAAATTCTTCGACATAGACAACCCAAGCGCGCGGTAGCTGATCTCCGAGGTCATCAATACTCACCTCGTCAGACTCCACCACCCGACTTTCATCAAGTAGGTAGAGACTATTGAAATAGTCTTCACTGTCTGGACTGGGGATAATAGGGATATCGCGCGCTAGATCTCGATAATCAAGCGGTGGCGGTGGAATTACCAACGACCCTTGAGTCTGTTCCAGCTGGAAACGTTCCCAAAGCGCAGGTAGCAGAATGACGCCTATTGCGAGGAGAAAAACGAGTTTAAAGCCTAACTTACGCTTTGACTTTTTCATAGGGTCTCTAGCTGATGGTTGCCAACCAATTTAATGCGTCACCGACCGTGTAAAACGAGCCAGCCACAAGTATTGTATCCCCATGACGGCTTTCATCCAATGCAGATTGCATGGCATCCTTCACACTGGCAAATGCTTGACTTTCATGCGTGTTTGCGATTAAACGCTGTAATTCTTCCGCATTGGCCTCACGACCATGGGCATTCGGCGTCGCGAAATACCAGTGATCAAAATGCGGCTCAAAGACTTTTAAGGTAGCGCTGACATCTTTGTCATGGACCATCCCAAGCACCAATCGTTTTACACGCTGCAGTGCTTTACGCTGGATGAGATAGGCCGCCGCCGCCGGATTATGACCCACATCTAATAGCCAGATTCGTCCGCCCGCTTCGATACGCTGCAGGCGTCCCGCCAAATTGAGCTCGCTGAGCAACTTATCTAAGCGTCTATCCTGGGGCAACAGTCCCAACCAATGACATACAGCCAGCGCCGCTGCCACCGAGGGTAGTGGTAGCTCTGGAATGGCTAGGCCGCTCAACGTTAGGCGCGATCCGTCTCGTGCAGGCAAACTAAGTGATAGTGACGGACCTTCAATCTGAAAGCTAAATTCCTGACCAACAAAATAAGCTTCTGTGCAGAGCAGCTCGGCATGTTCGCGCATCCCCTCAGGCGGGTCCTGTTCCGCTACAAAAAGTGGCCGAGCTGGACGAGACACCCCCATTTTCTCGCGGGCAATCTGACTCCGATCGGAACCCAACCAAGCTTCATGATCAACGGCTATGGAGGTCACCACAGCGATATCGGCGTCCAGGATGTTAACGGCATCAAGGCGCCCGCCCAAGCCTACTTCGAGTAGCCAAAAGTCAACGCGAAGTTGATCAAATAGCCAAAAGGCCGCTAAAGTGCCGGCTTCAAAATAGCTCAAGCCAATGTCGCCGCGCGCCGCTTCCACCGCATCAAAAGCTGCAACTAAAGCTTCATCAGAGGCGTCAAGCGCGTTCAGGCGAACACGTTCATTGTATTTAAGAAGGTGTGGGGAGGTGTACGCGCCGGTACTAAAACCTTGGTCACGTAGCAAAGTCTCAAGCGTTCGAACGCATGAACCCTTACCATTGGTACCCGCAACGGTGATTACCGTTCCGTGGGGACGGGTTAAGCCCATACGCTCGGCCACTTGGCGAACGCGGCTTAAACCCATATCAATAGCGGTATGATGACGCTGTTCGAGCGTCAGTAACCACTCGGGAAGCGTCATCTTTGCCGTCATTTAAGCCGAAGGCTCCTCTCGGTGAGTTAGCTTGGATAGGATTCCAGCCAACTTGTCACGCATCTCTGCGCGATGAACAATCATATCAATAGCGCCATGCTCCAAAAGGAACTCTGCTCGCTGGAAACCTTTGGGCAGCTTTTGGCGGATGGTTTGTTCAATGATTGAAGGCCCAGCGAAACCAGCACGCGATCCAGGCTCCGCAATATTGAGGTCACCCAACAGCGCCAGCGATGCGGAGACACCGCCGTAAACGGGATCTGTCATCACACTGATATAGGGGATACCTTGAGTCTTCATGCGCTCAATGACTGCCGAGGTTTTAGCCATCTGCATCAAGGAAATTAACGCTTCCTGCATTCGCGCCCCACCGGTGGCCGAGAAGCACACAAGAGGAATACCTTCAGCCAGAGCAACGTTTGCCGCACGCGTAAATTTCTCACCTACGGCATAGCCCATTGAGCCACCGTGGAAAGCAAACTCAAACGCTACCGCAACACATGGAACGCCCTTCACTGAACCTTTCATGGCAACAATGGCGTCTTTCTCGCCGGTTTGCTTTTGGGCTGCGCTCAGGCGGTCTTTATACTTTTTGACGTCCTTAAACTTAAGGCGATCTTTGGTTTCCAACTCCGGTTCAATCTCTTCACGCCACTCAGTGTCGAGGAAGATATCTAGCCGAGCACGAGCTCCAACGCGCATGTGGTGCTCACACTTTGGGCACACATCCAAATTACGTTCGAGTTCTGGGCGGTATAATACCGCTTCACACTTGGGACACTTCTTCCACAAGCCTTCCGGAATATTGGCAGCTTCGCGGTCATCTTTACCACGCACTGCAGGGACAATTTTGTCTAACCAACTCATTGATGCAATTCCAACTTTATCTTTAGCTACACAGAAACATAGCCAGCACTTTCGTGACTGGCTAGTCTATTTTCAGCTATTGTAACGCTAAAATTAATCGAATGCTCGGTGCATTTCACCAATTATGTGACCAAGTGCATCACTCAGGTCTTCAATTGATGAGCCTGCATGTTGAGCACACGCATTTACCAACACACTTCCTACTACTGCGCCATCGGCAACGCTGGCAATCGCTTTAGCTGATTCAGCATCTTTAATACCAAAACCAACACACAGTGGTAAATCACTGTATTCACGCAACTGAGCCAAGCGTTCAGCGACTGCAGCAATGTCTAAGTTCCCGGCGCCAGTAACCCCTTTTAAGGAAACGCAATAAACGTAACCCGAGGCGAGCGACAGGATAGACTTAGCGCGCTCATCTTCAGTAGTGGGAGACACTAAAAAAATAGTATCGAGTTCATGCGCCTTAAAGATTGCGTTGGGTTCCACCGCCTCTTCCGGCGGTAAATCCACGGTGAGCACACCATCAACCCCCGCTTCACTCGCGGCCTTAGCAAAGGTCTCGTAACCCATCCTTTCCACCGGATTAGCATAACCCATAAGCACTACTGGGGTTATCGGATCGCTTTGGCGGAACTCCGCTACCATCGCCAGTACTTTACGCAAGCTAACCTTATTGGCCAGCGCCCGCTCATGACCCAGTGCGATAGTAGGCCCTTCAGCCATTGGATCCGAGAAAGGAACACCTAGCTCAATAATTGTCGCCCCTTGAGCAACCATCTTGTGCATCAGCGGAACTGTCGCATCAATGGCAGGATCACCGGCAACAATATAGGGAATAAGCGCCTTCTTTCCCTGAGCTTTTAAGTCAGCGAGAACACCCGCAATTCGACTCATGACTGCCCCTCCACGGAAATTCCATCAATCGCGGCCACCGTAAGGATATCCTTGTCGCCTCTACCAGATAAGTTCACCACAATGCTTTGATCAGGGGTCATCGTGGCCGCCAACTTCTCGGCGTAGGCGATAGCGTGTGCCGACTCAAGCGCAGGCATAATACCTTCGGTACGCGTGAGTTTACGGAATGCTACCAGCGCTTCGTCATCATTGATCGCCACGTAGTTGGCTCTCCCAACATCCTTCAACCAGCTGTGCTCTGGACCCACGCCAGGATAATCCAACCCTGCCGAGACAGAATGCGTCTCAATGATCTGACCATCCTCGTCCTCCATAAGGTAGGTGCGATTACCGTGCAAAACACCGGGGATACCCGCTGACAGCGGCGCCGCATGACGACCGGTTTCAACTCCGTCACCACCAGCCTCAACACCGTACATTTCAACGCCTTCGTCTTCAATGAAGGGATAGAACATACCAATGGCATTAGAGCCACCGCCTACGCACGCTACCAGCGCATCCGGCAGCTTGCCAATTTGCGCTAGCGACTGACGGCGAGTCTCACGCCCAATAATGGCCTGAAAATCACGCACTAGTTTCGGGTAGGGGTGCGGACCTGCCGCGGTGCCAATGATGTAGTAGGTATCATCAACATTAGTTACCCAATCACGCATGGCTTCGTTCATCGCGTCCTTAAGGGTTTTCGAGCCGCTTTCTACGCTAATCACATTCGCACCCAAAAGCTTCATACGATACACATTAAGCGCCTGGCGCTGAATATCTTCCGAACCCATGAATACATGACACTCTAAACCTAAACGGGCGGCAACGGTGGCCGAGGCCACCCCGTGCTGACCGGCTCCGGTCTCGGCAATAATCCGCGGCTTACCCATGTGCTTGGCAAGCAAGGCTTGACCAATGGTGTTGTTGATCTTGTGCGCACCCGTATGGTTAAGGTCTTCGCGTTTGAGATAGATTTGTGCCCCACCCACCTCGTTCGACCATCGCTCGGCATGGTAAAGCGGTGAAGGACGCCCCACGTAATGCGCTAAATCGCGATCAAACTCGGCCCAAAACTCCGGGTCTTTGGATAATTTTTCATAGGTATCTCGCAATTCGTCAAGCGCTTGAATCAGGGTCTCTGAAACGAAGCGGCCTCCGAACTGACCAAAACGCCCCTGCTCATCGGGGGCGGCAGCAATTTGCTGTAACGACAGGTCTGACAACGACACAGTAGTCTCCTTCACTTTAGTAATTCACTCGCTCTACAAAAACGAGTCATGGCTTCAGGGTCTTTCACCCCCGGTGACGACTCAACGCCACCACTCACATCCACACCTAAGGGGCGGACGCTCTGTACGGCTTCTGACACATTTTCGGGTGACAAACCACCGGCAAGAATACATTTAGATCTCAGCTTTTCGGGAATAAGTGACCAGTTGAAACGCTGCCCGGTACCGCCCGCTACCCCCTTAACATAGGCATCAAGAAGAATCCCTACCGCCTTGGGATGATCTGCGAAGGCTTGCTGAACGTCCTCCGAAGATTGCACTCTTACAGCCTTAAGGTACGGACGGCCGAACTGTTCACAGAACTCCGGTGTCTCGTCACCGTGGAACTGAAGCAACTGTAACGGAACTTGGCGCATTAGCTCGCGGATCACTGAGGGATCTTCATTCACGAACAGCCCTACCGTGGTGATAAAAGGCCCTACGCGCTGACAGATCTCTGCAGCCTGGGATGGGTCAACTGCCCGAGTACTTTGCGCATAAAACACGAGGCCAATGGCATCTGCACCGCTCTCTCGAGCCGCGATAGCATCTTCAACTGAGGTAATTCCACATATTTTTATCAGCGTGCGCATAGCGTCCCCCTAGCAGCCTATCGTAGCGACAAATGACGCGCTTTACGATAACAGTTTGTGCTAGGTCCGCGCACTGTTAATTATAAGTCGCTAGCGAAGGTGGAAAGGTCCAATGGGGCCACGTGGTAAGCTGACCCAACTCGGATATTCCACATCCACCAAATACAAGCCTTCCGGCTTTGCAGTCACTCCAGCTTTGTTACGATCTTTCAACGCAATTAGTTCACCAATCCAAGCCGGTTCTCGCTGACCAAATCCTACCGCCATTAAGCTTCCCACGAAGTTGCGCACCATATGCAGAAGAAAGGCATTTGCCGTGACTTCAAACACAATGAAAGGCCCTTCGTTGCTGAACTTTGCAGCGGTCACATTCCTCATTGGGCTAACTGACTGACAACCGGCGCCACGGAACGCGCTGAAGTCCTGCTCACCAATCAGCGCCTGACAGGCTTCATTCATTGCTTCAAGATTGAGAGGACGCCGAGCCCAAGTAGCCAAACCAGCCGTGTGCGTCGGCCGCGTCGCGGCATTGCTGATTAAATAACGATAGGTACGAGAGAGGGCACTATGGCGGGCATGAAAACGATCATCCACTGGCGTTGCCCAGCGCACCGCTACATCCTCGGGTAGCTGATTATTTACACCTTCCACCCAAGCCTTGAGCGGGCGATCTGCGGGAGTGTCGAAATGAACAATTTGCCGCGTAGCGTGAACCCCGGTATCTGTGCGGCCGGTGCAATGAGAATTTACCGGGTGGTTCGCAATGGATGACAGGGCCAGCTCAAGCTGACCTTGGACGGTCCGATCGGCTCTACCACGCTGAATCTGATAGCCGTTAAAATTCCTACCGTCGTATTCAACACACAAGGCTAAACGTGCCTCACCCTCTGCGATGGCGTAGCGACGATTAGTATCTTTTACAAAGGGCTTGTTCACTTTTACATTCACTCTCTGGCGATATTAAGTCGCTCATTAAAAAAAGCGGCCAGAGCCGCTTTCTAAGATTAGACAAATTTCTCTAAACTAAAATAACTTAGAGCTCGTCTCGCATAGCTCGGGCTTCTGCGATCAGTGCAGCATCCGTAGCTTCGTCAATGACTTCATCCAACAAATCAATGGCACCTTCAATATCTTCCATATTGATGTAGGCGCGAGCAAGATCCAGTTTGGTCGCCGCTTCGTCCGCCCCACCAAGGAGCGCATAGTCAGCGTTATCGTCCTCCGACGGTTCATCCGACTGCTGCTCAGCAGCTGGATCGACAAACTCGAACGTCTCTTCCGCTAACTCAACTTCGCCTAGTGATGAATCCAATGCATTTAGCTCAGCTTCCAGACCGGCCATACCCTCATCAGCTTCAGCAAGTTCCGCTTCCTCAGAAACTTCAGCAAGCTCAACTTCAGCAGCCTCAACTTCAGTAACCTCAACTTCAGTAACCTCAACTTCAGCAGCCTCAACTTCAGTAACCTCAACTTCAGTAACCTCAACTTCAGCAACTTCAAGCACTTTGAGGTCATCCGCCACGATTGGATCAGTATGTCCAGCGGTCTCATTGCTCTCCTCAAAGGAATCGCCTTCAGCTGTAATCGGCGTATCGTTTGGCGCAAGAAGATCGTCTAATTCAGACAAGCTCGATTCAAAATCAAAGCCAGCAACCGTCTCCAGCTCACTTTCATCCAGCTCAGCAATACTGTCCAAGTCAATCGCTAAGTCAGCGTCAAGCGAGTCATCTAAATTCGCTTCAACTTCCTTAAACGCTACAACCTCAGTATCATCGAGTTGATTGCTCGTTAGCTCGTGACTATCATTGCTAAACTCGATATCACCTTCCAAGTCCGCCTTCAGGTCTTCCACTACCAGGGAAGCTAGCTCTGCTTCCGCGTCATCATCGTCAAGACCGGTGAGATAGGCATCATCCGTTGTCCATTCAACTTCGGGGGCTTCGGCTTCCTCCGAGCTCTGAGTCAATTCAACAAGCTTGTCATCTACGTCAAGCGTATCCTCAGTAGGATGGAATAACTCATCGTCGGAGATCGCTAAGGTAGCGCCCTCTTCGTTAGTTGTATCGACTTCCGCTAAATCGCTTAAGCTCGGTGCCTCAATAACTGATTCTTGCGTAGCAAGATCATCCAAGCTACCAAATGAAGGCTCAAACGGCTCATCTTCAATGGTGCCGAATGAGGTTTCCTCAGCGAGATTCTCTGAATCGGAGCTGGCCAGCGTCTCATCTTCTGCCACGTCTGTGTAATAGGCGGCCGTCTCTTGATCGCCGCTCTCCACACTCGCAAAGATCGCCGGTAGGTCCAACGTTAGATCGCTTTCCGTTAACTCAACGTCATCTGCCGCCACATCACCTTCAATCGCCGACTCGGCGGTTGATGCAAGTACTGCGGTAGCAGCTACGCCGGCCGCCAAGTCCCTAGCGTCTGGTTCATCATCAGCGGTTTGACCGAGTTCAATCTCACTGCTTAATTCGCTATCATGCAACGTTAATTCAGTCGCTTCGTCAGCATTCTCAACTGAGAAAGCATCAAGCTCACCAGCTTCAGCGGTGTTAACACCGTCTTCAGCCGTCGTAACGAATTCATCTTCCTCTTCGAGCATCAACTCAAGATCAGTAGCTGCTAATTCAGCTTCTACTTCAGCTTCTACTTCAGCTTCTACTTCAGCTTCTACTTCAGCTTCTACTTCAGCTTCTACTTCAGCTTCTACTTCAGCTTCTACTTCAGCTTCTACTTCAGCTTCTACTTCAGCTTCTACTTCAGCTTCTACTTCAGCTTCTACTTCAGCTTCTACTTCAGCTTCTAGCTCTGTCTCTGTAGCGAGTTCAGACTCAGTGTCTAACCCGGTAGCCAGCCCAGCGTGGTTTTCCAGCGTTTCAACACTTACAAGATCAATCTGATCTTCTTTGGCATCGTCGTCGGTAGCTTCTGCCACAACATCCAAGGCATTCGTTTCAGTGGTGAGGTCCGAATTGAAATCAAAATCTTCTAGATCCAGCTCAAAGTCGGCATTAACTTCCGTTGTGGCCTCGGTAGCTGAACCCGCCTCGGCATCTTCGACCGGTGCAGATGAGCCTTCCATATCGGCATAGAGCGAGTCTAAGTCACCTAGCTGGAAGTCAGCTTCATCAAGAACATCATCACCGCGATCATCCGTCTGAACTAGGAATTCTGCTTCCGAGGCTTCCTGAGCTTCAACCGCTCCCTCTGCCTCTTCCGTATCATCGGCTAAGGGCTCGAAACTGGATCGCAAAGCGTCAATTTGTATTTCAATCGCTTCGTCGCCTTCCAAATTAAGAACATCCGCGTGCTCTTCAAATGCGTCTTGGTCATTGAGTAACACCAAGACTTCCAATAGCTTCAAGCGTGCGCTGGTATCGGAAGCATCTCGCTCCAATGCCGATTCTAATAGCCCGCGAGCCTGATCGAATTGATCAAACGCCAAATAGCCTTCCGCTGCAGCAATTGGAGACTCTTCAGTGAGTTCCTGGTCATAGGTTGAATCCACCGATTCAAGATAATCAACCAGCGTTGATTCGAGTTTGTCATCATCGATGTCCAAACTCACTTCACCATCGTTGAAGCCTTCTCTTCGAGCTTCGGCCAACAACTCTTGAACAGCACCAGCCGAGGCCGAATCTTCCGACGTCACCAGTGACTCTTCAATGCTATTATTCGCTTCGTTCTGTTGACGGCGGCGCCATAAAAGGCCTCCCAACAACAAGATCAAACCACCCAAACCAATACCCTGATAAAGCGGTTGGGTGTACCACGCCGGGCTTGTGTTCGTTTGCGCCTGGACCAGCGGTGGCGAAACTGGTGTTGCGGTAGCAACTGGAGTCTCAGTAGTTTCTTCTGGCTGAGGCATCGTTTCAGCCGCTAGCGTTTCCGGAGACGATGCGTCATCCAGCTGTGTTTCAGCAGCTTCGGCTTGGTTAGCGGCAGCCTGTACGCGGGCTAATTCAGCAGAGCGAAGTTCAACCAGCTCCGACATGACTTCATTTTGCTCTTCCAAGCTATCAACTTGTCGGCGCAACTGCTCATTTTCATTGCGCAACCCATCTAGCTCTTCGCCCACCTGACTGTCGACGTCGTCGCCTGCTGTCACGGATAAGGTGCCCGCAGTACCGGCAGCCGTACTGCTATCTAGTCGGCCCGAAGCCTGAGCACCGGTTTGGGTGCGTACTTGAGATACGGCGTCTTCTTGATAGATGGAACGGATGGCTGCTTCTGTGGGCACTGCTAGGGTAGCGCCGCGCATTAAGCGATTGATATCGCCACCAATAAAGGCACCAGGATTGCTTTGTTGAAGCGCCACGATCATTTGCTGAACGCTAATGTCAGCCGCTGGCTTCAGTGCCTTCGCAATACTCCAAAGCGTGTCGCCATCACGAACAAAATAGCCGCCGGAATTATTAGCCGCATCGGCGGCGCGAGTCTCTCGCGTTGCCACGGCAACAGCCGGCACTTCAGCCGGAATTGTGACCGGAGCGCTTGCTGGCGGCATCGTCTCTTCAACCGTTGGCCGTTGAACCGGCGCCGTAACCGCAGGACCCGCTAAGGTAGGAAGGTCCATCAGTAATGTGTATTCGCGCAGCACTTTACCGGAGGCCCACTTAGCCTCTACGAGAAAGCTAAGATACGGTTCTCTAACCGGATCCGCGCTAGTAACCACGACCACGCCGCGATCAGCGTCTAAGCGGAAATTAAGGCGTGATAAAAATGGCACTCGCTCCAATTGACTGAAGTCAAAAGCTCGCTGATCCGCTAGACGAACCACCAAGTTCTCCGCATCAAAGGAGGAGGCGTCAATAAGGCGAATTTCAGCGGCCAGTGGCTCATTGAGAGATGAGGTCAAAGTCACTTCACCCAATCCGAGCGAATAGCTCAGTGAGGAAGTTAATGAAGCAACAGCGGTTGCCGTAACGAGCACTTTACGCAGCATTAGTTATATTATCCTTTATCGCTTTTTTAGCCCCGATCAATCGCTACCCTTAGCGACGCATGACGGAGCTATACTAAAAAGAGTATATCGCGATAACTTCAAAGTTTTAAACCCTTTACGGACCCAATGCGAACAAATTAACAGTTTTAGGGGGGGATAAACGCTCAAATAGCACAAAACCACCGCTAGGGGTGGTTTTGAACAATAGCTTCGGCGAGTAAAAGCGGTTAGTTGCGAAGAAGTTGCAACATCCGTCGCAACGGCTCCGCCGCACCCCATAGAAGCTGATCACCCACGGTGAATGCAGAAAGGTATTCAGGTCCCATATTCATCTTGCGAACACGACCTACAGGAACGTCCAGCCCCCCTGTTACTGCCGCGGGTGTTAGCGCAGCTAAACTCGCTTCACGATCATTATCAACCCACTTAGACCAAGGCGTAGCCTCTTTAATAATGGCTTCAATATCAGCCATCGGGACGTTGCGATTGAGCTTTAGCGTCAAGCCTTGGCTATGACAACGCATCGCGCCAACTCTAACGCAGATCCCATCAAGCGGAATCTCCTGCTGGGTAGCGAGTATTTTGTTAGTCTCGCATTGCGCCTTCCATTCTTCACGGCTCTGGCCATTTGCTAATTGAGTATCAATGAACGGCAAAAGGCTGCCCGCCAACGGATAGCCGAATTGATCTTTCGGGTAGCCATCACCGTTAAGCGCTGCGGTAATCTGGCGATCTATATCCAAGATCGAGCTGGCTGGATTCGCCAAAGGCTCCGCTACGGAGTCTCGGAGATAACCCATCTGGGAAATCAGTTCTCGCATATTCTTTGCACCAGAACCACTCGCCGCCTGATAGGTCATGGCCGAACCCCATTCAACCAGGCCTTCCTTAAAGAGTCCGCCCACGGCCATCAACATAAGCGAAACCGTACAGTTACCACCAATGAAATCCTTCACGCCAGAATTCAACGATTGATCAATCACTTCGCGGTTAATCGGATCCAAAACAATAGCAGCCTGATCACTCATCCGCAGTGACGAGGCGGCATCAATCCAGTAACCGTCCCACCCCGCTGCACGTAACGATGGGTGCACTGCTTTGGTGTACTCACCACCCTGACAGCTAATAATGGCGTCGAGAGCACTCAAGGCGTCAATGTCATAGGCGTCCTCTAAAGCTGGGCAATCAACCCCTACGTTGGGTGCATCGCCACCAACATTCGAGGTGGTAAAGAATACTGGCTGCAAACCATTGAAGTCACCTTCCGCTAACATGCGCTCCAACAACACCGAGCCTACCATGCCGCGCCAACCTACAAATCCTACTTTCACGTGCAATACCTATTTCAATAATTCGTTACAAACAGCTTGGCCCATTTCTACCGTGCCAATCTGGGTACAGCCATCGGAATAGATGTCGGCGGTACGCAAACCTTGCTCCAACACCCGCTCTACCGCGGCCTCAATTTCTGCTGCCACCTGAGCTTGACCCAGTGAGTAGCGCAACATCATGGCGACCGAAAGAATCGTCGCTAATGGGTTCGCCAGATTTTGACCAGCAATATCTGGCGCAGAACCGTGGCACGGCTCGTACATGCCTCGCCCTTGCTCATCTAGAGAGGCGGAGGGCAACATCCCGATAGAACCAGTAAGCATGGCTGCGGCATCCGATAAAATATCGCCAAACATATTCCCAGTCACCATCACATCAAATTGCTTGGGCGCCTTAACTAACTGCATCGCCGCGTTATCAACATACATGTGCGAGAGCTCGACATCTGGATACTGAGGCGCAATTTCATTCAATACTTCACGCCACAACACCGTTACTTCCAAGACGTTAGCCTTATCTACTGAGCATAATTTCTTGTTACGCTTCTGAGCTAAGCCAAACGCGAGGTGCGCAATCCGGCGGATTTCCGACTCACGATACACATAGGTATTAAAACCCTCTCGCTCACCATTTTCGAGTTCGCGAACACCACGCGGCTGACCAAAATAGATCCCGCCAGTGAGCTCACGAACAATTAACAAGTCTAACCCTGAAACAATCTCGGGCTTCAGCGATGAAGCATCGGCAAGCTGCGGGTAGAGTAGCGCTGGCCTAAGGTTGCCAAACAATTCGAGCTGCGAGCGAATACCCAACAAACCCTTTTCTGGTCGTTGCGCCATTGGCAGGTGGTCCCACTGAGGTCCACCCACCGCGCCCAATAAAATGGCATCACTGGCCTTAGCAGCTTCTAGCGTCGCCTCTGGAAGTGGCTCGCCGGTGGCCTCAATGGCCGCACCGCCTAATAAACCGTCGACTAACTGGATATCCAGATTGTGTTTTTCGATAACTAATTCAAATACTGCACGGGCGGCGCCCATTATCTCAGGGCCAATTCCGTCACCTGGGAGAACTAAAACTTGCTGACTCATAAAACTCTCTTAATCTATCGCAACCCAGGGGTAACGCTGTAAATGTTGCGCTTCGAAGGCGCTAATTGCCGCTCGGTCCTCGAGGGTCAAACCAATATCATCAAGGCCGTTTAGTAGGCAGTGCTGACGAAAGTCATCAATCTCAAACGCAAACGTGTCGCCGTCACTGGTGCTGACGGTCTTAGCACTTAAATCTACATCAAGCTGAAAGCCTTCAGTAGCAGCCAACTTGTCAAACAACTCATCCACCACCGCTGCTGGCAATACAATTGCTAACAGACCGTTCTTGAAGCAGTTATTATAGAAGATATCGGCGAAGCTGGGCGCAATCACGACACGGAACCCGTAGTCCTCTAGCGCCCAAGGCGCGTGTTCTCTCGATGAGCCACAACCAAAGTTTTCGCGCGCCAATAGAACTTGAGCACCTTGATAGCGGGGGTAATTAAGTGGAAAATCTGGATTGAGAGGTCTGCCGCTGCAGTCTTGATCAGGCTGTCCTTCATCAAGATAACGAAGTTCATCAAACAGATTTTTACCAAAGCCAGTTCGCTTAATGGATTTCAAGAACTGCTTTGGAATAATCATATCGGTATCAACATTGGCACGATCCATGGGTGCAACCAATGCTTTCAAACGAGTAAATGCCTTCATGCTGACACCTCCTCTTTTATTAATTCACGAACATCAACGAAATGCCCCGCAATGGCGGCCGCGGCTGCCATTGCGGGAGAGACGAGGTGAGTGCGTCCACCCCAGCCCTGACGGCCTTCGAAATTGCGATTCGAGGTGGAAGCACAATGCTCACCTGCACCCAATTTGTCGGCATTCATCGCAAGACACATAGAACAACCTGGCTCACGCCACTGCAGTCCCGCCGCACTGAAAATTTTATCTAATCCTTCGGCTTCAGCCTGAGCCTTAACCTGCTGCGACCCCGGTACCACAAGTGCCTCTTTAACCGAACTAGCCACCTGATGACCCGCAACAACTTTCGCTGCCTCCCTCAAGTCTTCAATGCGTGAATTGGTACAGGAGCCAATAAAGACCTTATCAACGGAGATAGAGGTAATGGCTTGATTAGCTTCTAGCCCCATGTAGGCCAATGCACGTTCAATAGACGAACGCTTCACCGGGTCTTTTTCAGCAGCGGGATCAGGTACCTTTTGATCCACAGCTAAGGTCATCTCAGGCGAAGTACCCCACGAAACTTGCGGTTTAATTTCCTCAACCTGCAACGAGACTTCATGATCAAAAACCGCATTTTCATCGCTATGAAGTGTTGACCAGTAGTTAACGGCCTGATCCCAAGCATCATCTTTAGGAGCGTACTCGCGTCCCTTCACGTAATCTAAAGTTACCGCATCAACAGCAACCAAGCCTGCTCGAGCTCCACCCTCAATCGCCATATTACACAGCGACATTCGCCCCTCCATAGATAGCTGCTCAATGGCTGTGCCAGCAAATTCAATAGCATAGCCATTACCACCTGCAGTACCGATCTTAGCAATGACCGCCAAGGCAATATCCTTACCCGTAATATAGGCAGGAAGGTCACCGTCAACGCGAACTCGCATATTCTTCATCTTGCGCTGGATCAAGCATTGAGTCGCCAAGACATGCTCAACTTCGGATGTGCCAATGCCGTGAGCCAACGCTCCCAGTGCGCCATGAGTTGAGGTGTGTGAATCACCACAAACAACCGTCATTCCAGGTAACGTGGCACCGGTCTCTGGACCAATTACATGAACAATACCCTGCTTTGCATCGTTGATTTTGAACTCGGTAATACCAAATTCATCACAATTGTCATCCAGTGTTTGCACCTGAATCTTTGACACTGGGTCTTGAATTCCGGCTACACCAAGTTGACGCTCCGCCGTCGTAGTGGGTACGTTGTGATCGGGTGTCGCCACGTTGGCTGATACGCGCCACGGCTTTCGACCAGCTAAACGAAGACCCTCAAAAGCCTGAGGTGAAGTAACCTCATGGAGAAGATGGCGATCAATGTAGATCAATGCTGTGCCATCTGCGCGCTCTTGAACTAAGTGCGCCTCCCACAATTTGTCGTACAAGGTAGATCCCGCCACCTGTCTCTCCTAAATCTAATAATTGTTGTGTGATTGGAGTGTACGCACCACATGAAATAAAATAAATTCATCTTATGTATCAGTTCGATTACAATAAGTAATCTCTTTTTCACCAAGTTCGAGAAATGTTATGGACACGCAGAGTTTAAAAGCTTTTTTATGGGTTGCAGAAACGGGTTCGTTCTCCGAGGCAGCGGAGTCGCTCCACCTAACACAGCCAGCAGTATCAAAACGAATCGCCTCACTGGAAGACCAGCTAAACGTCCGTTTATTTGATCGTATTAATCGCCGTGTCAGCCTCACTGAAAGTGGCCGCGTACTGCTACCTCGCGCTCAGCACATCCTCAAGGAAGTGATGGACGCACGCCGCGTATTACGTGATATGACCGGTGAAATCGAAGGCCCACTAAAAATGGCCACCAGCCACCACGTTGGCCTTCATCGTTTACCGCCGGTGCTCAAGGACTTCGCTAAAAGCTACCCAAAAGTATCACCTGACATGGCTTTCATGGATTCAGAAAAAGCCTACGAAGAAGTACTCGCGGGGCGCCAAGAGTTAGCGGTTGTGACGTTAGCTCCAACGAATAACTCCAACTTAAATACCCACCCTATTTGGCGTGATGACTTGGTATTCGTAGTGGGCAAAGAACATGTACTAGCTGAAGTTGGCGAACTAAACATTGAATCTATGTCAAAGTGGCCAGCCATTTTGCCTGGAGATGTGACCTATACCGGCCGAATCGTCAAGCACCTCTTCGAATCTCGCGAGGTCCCGTTACACGTCGCCATGTCTACCAACTACCTCGAGACCATTAAGATGTTGGTCAATGTTGGGATGGGCTGGAGCGTTCTTCCTCGCTGCATGAGTGAGGACTTAGTGCAATTTGAACTCACGGACGTAGAGATTTCGCGCAACCTCGGAGTTATCTGGCATAAAGCGCGCACCCTTTCGAATGCCGCGAAGGCCTTTATTGGTAGCCTGAGCGAACATCGCGATGACGGCATTGCCGATATTCCTGCCATTGAGTAGTAAGTTAAGCATGTAGCTAATAGGCTAAAACCGCAGCTAAGCGGCATATCCTACCAATGAAAAAGGCCGCTCACTGAGCGGCCTTTTTTACATGGCTGTAGCACTCATATTAACAGGTGAAGATGGGCGCCAAAACTAAGTTAGCGCAACCAAACCGCCAGCGTGTTTACTCTGCTAATACCATTGGGTTAGCTTTAATTTCCTCGGCACGGTCGAAGGCAACTAACGCGGCTCGCTGATTACCCGCACGATCAAATGCTGTGGCCGCTTGGTAGTGCTCAGCCACAGCATCAATTGCTGCTCTGCGTTGCTCATTCGGTGTTAGACCTGACTGTCGAAATAGACCCTCGCTACGCCGAGCCACCTGTTGCCATACTTCAGCCGAGGGCTCATACTGCGCGATCATTGCAAGCAATTGCGCTTTCACTTGCAGCTGTTCAATCTCCATAGAACTCAAGACATTGATCAGTGCGAACGCCTCAGCCCCGGGGTTATTAACCGCTTCGCGCAGTCGACGCAACTCGGCGATTCGCGCATCAACATTGGGAAGTAGCTCCGCAACACGATCCTCATCTACCGGATCCTCATCCAGCTTTGCTTCCCCTCGGAGTGAATTACTGGTCAACCACCATTCGTTACGCAACTGATCTCGCCAAGCAACCGCACTGACGATGGCTTGACTCCAACTTGCCTCCTGTAATTTACCAATAGTCCAGTCCCGTGAACTAGCCATCTGAAAGTTCAGCGCATCGAGCTGACTATTTGCTTCATCCATCCAGTTATCCAGCGGATCTTCATCCAGCAAAAACGTCGGCGTTCGCTCGGCCGAGACAGTCTGAAGCGTTAACGGCCAGGCACTGGCCCCAGCGATGGTACAAGCCGAAACTCGCTCGCCACCACTAGCATTGCAACGCGCCTTAATATTCCGCTCTCTCGTTTCGCAACTGTTCCGCCAAGTACCTTGGTTGATAGCAGCGCAGTCACATTGAATAAGCGCGCATTGATTAACGGCCTGAGCACTGGATTCAACAGCACTCAACGCCATCACCGCGATGATAAATATTCGGTAGAACATACATGCCCCGTATTATTGTTATTTAGGAGTCAGAGTAGTTTTAGTGTCGCTGATTTTTAACCGAGTCGCAAGGCTGCACCGACGAGACCTAACTAACGGTCCGCTTTTGGGGCATAAATGCCCACCAGAGTACCAACGCAAGCGCTGAGGAAGAGGCTGCAAAAAGGAAACTTCCCAACGGGGAATAGAGCCAAATTTCACCGCCGATAAAGGCCCCAGACGCCCCACCCAAACCAAAACAAATAGCGGCATAGAAAGCCTGTGCTTGGTCCGCGGCGTTGGCGGGTATTGCCCTAGCCAACCAGATCATGCAAGCACCATGGTGTGCCGCATAAGTGAACGCATGCAAAACTTGGGTAAATGCCACCCATGCTGGGTCGGCAACGAATAGCGCTAGAACGACCCACCTCACTGAGGAGAGTAACAGACAGAGTGGTAATGCCGCTTCAATTGACCAGCGGTGGAATAACCGCGTCATCATCCAAAACATCAACACCTCGGCAACCACCGCCAAGGTCCAGAGATAGGAAATACTTGATCGCGAAAAAGTATGTGTTTCTAAAAATAACGAGAACAGGGCGTAGTAAACGCCATGTGATACTTGGAGTAAGAAGGCGGTGGCAAAAAAGACCAGTACTGGGCGTTGCTTTAGGTAGTGAACAAATCCTTCACCGTGACGTTTTTCAACCGTTCGCGCGGGCTCGGGAACCGAACTGAGCCCCACCCCTAACAAGACTAAGGTCGTGAGCAAAATCACCGGCACCCAGCTACTTGATCCCGTTGCCAACAACTCGCCTAAACCCATCACTAGCGCGATAAAGCTCAGTGATCCCCATATACGAATTCGTCCATAGCGAGCGGGGTCTTCGGTAAACCATTCCAGCGTTAACGCTTCAAGAATGGGTAGAATTGCGTTCCAAAAGAAGCTATACAACGCCACGCTGATAACGATTACCGTTAGATTAGTACTCATTACCAACGGAAGCGCCGACACGACACTCAGCCATGCCAGCCAACGCATCACTAGCACTCGTGAGCCCGTTCGCTCGGCAAAGTAAGCCGCGCAATAAGGACCCAGAATTCGCGCTAAGAACGAGATGCCAAACACCACACCAATGATACGACCATCGAAGCCGATATCAGCTAGATAGAGCCCCCAATAAGGAACCCAAACGCCCAGTAACGCGAAGTAGAAACTATAAACACCTGAAAGGCGCTTTACTGGGGCTTGACGAGTCATCAGCTTAGATTTTCGGCGTTATGGTGCTAACGCCCTGATTTTGAGCTCGATGACGCAAAACATGATCCAATAGAGTAATCGCCATCATTGCCTCTGCAATGGGTACCGCTCGGATTCCCACGCATGGGTCATGCCTACCTTTAGTGATAAGTTCGGTGCTATTGCCTTCAATATCGATCGTCTCGCCCGATACCGTGATACTCGAAGTGGGCTTCATCGCAATGCTGGCAACGATATCCTGCCCGGTAGAAATACCACCTAAGACGCCGCCAGCGTGGTTGGATTTAAAGCCCCCGGGAGTCATCTCGTCGCGATGCTCCGAACCGCGTTGCGTGATACAGTCAAAGCCCGCACCAATTTCCACGCCTTTCACCGCATTAATACTCATCAGGCTATGCGCCAATTCAGCATCTAAACGATCGAAAACCGGCTCACCCAAGCCAACTTCAACGCCACTGGCTACCACAGTTACCTTGGCACCAACGGAGTCGCCGTCACGGCGTAACTGAACCATGTAGGCTTCTAACGCTTCAATTTTAGTTGGATCGGCACAGAAGAATGGATTCTCTTCTACGCCATCCCAGGCTACCAACGGGAGCGCTATGGGTCCCAACTGCGAGAGATACGCACGTACTTCAATCCCCAGCTGCTTTAGCACTTGCTTGGCGATTGTACCGGCAGCAACGCGCATAGCAGTCTCACGCGCTGACGACCGTCCACCGCCACGATAGTCACGGATGCCATACTTCTGCCAATAGGTGTAATCGGCATGTCCGGGGCGAAACTTATGCTTGATATCACCGTAGTCCTTAGAACGCTGATCGGTATTCTCGATCACCATACCAATAGACGTACCCGTGGTCTTCCCCTCGAAAACGCCCGATAGAATTCGCACTTCATCCGCTTCGCGACGCTGAGTAGTAAACTTAGACTGCCCCGGCTTGCGGCGATCGAGGTCGACTTGCAGAATAGCCTCGTTAAGCTCAATGCCTGGTGGACAACCATCAACCACACACCCCAAGGCCACACCGTGGCTCTCACCAAAGGTGCTCACCGAAAATAATTTGCCGATAGTATTGCCGGACATTGCCCTTCCTTAATCTTTAATGCTGTAAACCATGACGCGACCTAGGCGGCTAGCGCGAATTAAAACCATCATAACGAGGGTACTGCAAGGTGCCTAGTCGCGTGGGTTATCGTGTTGAAAAGGCGTCTTTATGTGCCAAGAGCTCACCAGCCGTCAGGAGAAAAACTCCGTGACCACCGCGTTCAAACTCCAACCAGGTAAAAGGTATCTCAGGGTATGCATCCTGAAGATGCACCCATGAATTACCTAATTCACAAATCAAGATACCATCTTCGCTCAGATGCTTGGGCGCCTCAATCAGTATCCGTCGGACCAAATCCAAGCCATCATTACCCGCTGCCAACGCGAGTTCAGGCTCATGATGATATTCTGCCGGCAGATCTGACATATCCTGCGCGTCCACATAGGGTGGATTGGAGACAATGATGTCGTAGCGACGCCCCGATAAACTGTCAAAGAGATCCGAGTTAACTGCCACCACTCGATGTCCCATCTGATGCCAAGCGATATTCTCAGCCGCCACCGCTAAGGCGTCAGTAGAAATATCTGCCAAATCTACCTCGGCATGCGGAAACGCATCCGCGCAGGCTAAGCCAATACAACCGCTACCTGTGCACAGGTCCAAGATTCGCTTTGGCTCCGATACCAACCAAGGTTGAAAGCCCGACTCAATCAATTCCGCAATGGGACTGCGAGGAATCAACACCCGCTCATCCACTTTAAAACGCATCCCGCAGAACCAGGCATAGCCTAACAAATAGGGCGTTGGCACTCGCTCTTCGGCACGACGTGATAGTAACTTCAACACCTGCTTACGCTCACTTGGCGCCAGCCGGGCATCTAACACCATTTGATCGCTCTCCGGCGGCAGGTTCAATGTATGCAGAACAATTTGCACTGCATCGTCCCAAGCATTATCGGTTCCGTGACCGAAATACAGCCCAGCGCGCTCGAAAGTACTTGCCCCCCAGCGAATATAGTCGCGAACGGTGATTAACTCCGTTGCTAAAGAATCAATTGAATCCTGCATTATTTCCCACTCAACTAGTTATTACCCTATAATACGAAGCATAGATCCTAAACCCAAGTTTTTACGTAAGGATCATGCGAGTTTTTATTCGTAAACCATAACTGACCAAAAAGAGACGACAAATGGAAAAGGCATTTGCCAGTATTATCGAAGCCATTGGTGAAGATTTAAATCGCCCTGGTCTACAAGACACTCCCAAACGCGCAGCAAAGGCGTTTGAATTTCTCAACCAAGGCTACACTCAAGATCTCGAGACAGTAATCAACGGCGCGCTATTTCCTAGTGACTCTCGTGAAATGGTCATCGTCAAAGACATCGAGCTATATTCGCTCTGCGAACACCACTTATTACCTTTCATCGGTAAGGCTCATATCGCCTATCTGCCTACAGGAAAAGTCCTTGGCCTGTCTAAGCTTGCGCGAATAGTGGATATGTTTGCCCGTCGGCTGCAAATTCAGGAGTCCTTGACCCACCAGATTGCTACCACCATTCAAGAAGTGACTGGTGCTGACGGCGTTGCCGTTGTTGTTGAAGCCAAACACATGTGTATGATGATGCGCGGTGTAGAAAAACAGAATTCATCCATGAAAACTTCGGCAATGCTAGGTAAATTCAAAGAGCGCTCGGAAACTCGCGCTGAATTCCTTTCCCTTATTGCCAACTAAGCCGTGCCCTCAGTCCAGTGATTGATAACTCGCAATCAATCGCTGGGCAATTTCGTCGGCTGCTGATTCCATGTGCAAGTGATGCTCACCCGCCATCGCAAAGCTCTCAACTCCTTTAAGCTCGCGTAATTTTGAACGCCAACGATTCATATCTGTTCGCTCACAGTCGGCGTAAAATAGCTGAATATCACATTCGATTGCTGCCATAGCCTGCTCCATCTGCGAGCGCATTAAGCGCACCGGGGAGGCAGCCATAAGTTGACGATCGGATGACCATTCAAAACCACGGTTGGTCTGGCGCGTCCCACGTTCTGTTAACACTCGTGCAGCACTTTCGCTTAATTTAAACAGCCCTCGCCGACGAGCAATTACCGCATGAT
Organism: Umboniibacter marinipuniceus; assembly: GCF_003688415.1. NCBI lineage: Bacteria > Pseudomonadati > Pseudomonadota > Gammaproteobacteria > Cellvibrionales > Cellvibrionaceae > Umboniibacter > Umboniibacter marinipuniceus. Next base: position 295,385 of record NZ_REFJ01000005.1, on the reverse strand, counting down.
CAAAACTGGGAAAGGCACGTTTTTCGCCCTCTTCGGCAAGCTGATCTGCCACCGACTCGCGTAATTGCGACACAAAATCGTTATCACCGGCAAGCATCGGCCACCCCCCATCTAACCAAGCTAGATGCGCTACGCGTTGAGGCGAAACCGCAGTAATCAGTGTTGCAATAGCCGCACCACGCGAGTGCGCAACCAGCGCAAACCGCTCCCATCCCATCTGATTCGCAACCGACAGTACATCACTGATGTCTGCCCAAATTGAATACCCCGCTGAGGCAGGCCGATGATCACTCTGGCCGTGACCCGCCAAATCAAGAGCAAGAACTGGGTGTGGCGCCAGTAGCGGCGCTAAACGGTGGAAACTGGCAGCATTATCAAGCCAACCATGGAGCGCAATAACGGGAAGGTGTTCGCCCTCATCGCTGGCTTGGCCAGGGTAATAGACACCAGCCAAGCTTAAATCGGCACAGCTAAACTGCTTTTCAAGCATGGTAAATCAATCTCAAACGAAGTGATTAAGTGCGATGAGATCCATACAGCCAGAAGCCATAACATCGCCCTCAAGAACTGCCAGCGAGGCAGGTGACATAGGGCAATCATAGGGTGATTGACCCGATAATTTTGCGACCAAAGCACTCACCAACGGCTGATGGCTCACTAGCAGTAGATCCTGAGTTTGCTCGGGCAGCAGATTAAGCAGACTCGCTAACGAGGCCTCGGGCGTGATTAACCGAGTAGTGTGGTAGCTCGCGTTAGTCCCCAGCAAGACTTTTGCCGTTTGCTGGGTACGCTGATAGGGACTGACCCAAGTTTCCAACTGAGAAAATTGCGGACGCCACTGCGCCACTAGCTGCTCAATTTGCGCCACGCCAAACTCCGTCAGCTGACGATCAAAATCCATACTGTCGTTGATCCAGCGTTCCGCGGTACCGTGACGCAATATATACAGCTTCACTCCGCGTCAGGCCAGTCCGAAAGAGGGAACGGTCGACGGTCAGAGCGGTAGACCAAGAAGTCATTAATTTGCAGCACCCAACGAGCTAACTGCGAACCCAGCGGCGTGAGTGACTCAATTGGCTCTTGACGAACCAGCGCCGCCAGAGCTTGAACAATGGCGACTACGCCGATTAGAAACTGGATAACGGGCACCACCAGCCAAAAAATGGCCATGAGTAGCAATCGCACCCAATGGGCGTCCTCAAAAAAACGGTATTTAGATTCTGGCTTCATATTCCCTTCACCTTATGTTCAACATCCGTGGCCTGTTGCGCTGTCATCAACGAAGTGATGATCTCGCTAATTTCAACGTGCTCGTAAATCAGTCGGTAAAGGCCGTCAACCAACGGCATTCTAACCCCTAATTCCTGAGCTTTGTCGTAGACGGTTTTCAGCGTTGCTACACCTTCGGCCGTTTGCCCAATTTCCGCAACAGCCTGCTCTAGCGTCTTGCCCTGCCCTAACGCCTGACCAACTCGATAATTTCGAGACAAGGGCGACGTACAGGTGACGAATAAGTCACCTACTCCCGCTAAACCCATAAAGGTCATTGGCTCTGCGCCCAACTCACTCGCCAAGCGGCACATTTCCGCTAGAGACCGTGTGATCAACATGCTGACAGTATTCTGTCCTAACTGCATACTGCCAGTAATTCCAGCAATAATGGCATAGATATTTTTCAACGCTCCCGCTAGTTCGGCCCCCTGTGGGTCATCACCAGCATATACTCGAAAAGTGGGTGACGCTAGCGCGGTTTGTGAGGCTTCCACAACCTCTGTCGAGGCACTGGCCACAAGCGTAGCGGTGTATTGATTATCGGCTATTTCCTTGGCGAGGTTCGGCCCCGACAACACCCCTACAGGGTTGTGTGGTAAATGCTCTTGAATCACTTCACTCATTAATCGGAAGCCGTCAGCGCGAATACCTTTCGCTGTTGATAGAATCAAAGTATTGCGCGAAATTCGCTGCTCAAGCTGACTGCACACCGTATCATAAGCCGATGAAGGCACCGCCATAATAATAAGCTCAGCATCTTCGATCGCTTCGTCGAAATTACTAGTAATGTTAAGTCGCTTATCAAGTATAAAGCCTGGAAAATACTCCGCGTTCTCACGGCTGTTCATCACCTCAGCGGCTCGCTGCTCATTGCGCATCCACAGCGCACAGCTGATCCCATTCCCGGCCACTAGATTCGCTAAAACCGTTCCGAAGCTTCCGCCACCAAGAACGGCAACTTTTGTTGTAGTGTTTGTCATAGTATCCCGCATACGCTCAGGTTGAGATTACCCTTGCTAAACTCCGTGTATCACAAGCATAGTCAATGCTCAGATGGTTATTTTTATTATTCTAAGAGAAAGAAAAACGTGCGAATAGCTTCCGCCATTCGCACGTCAGTTTAACAGATTCTGAGTTCCATGAGGTAGGTTCTAGATCAACAATACCTCATTCTCAATCCTTAGTTAGACAACTCAAGCAGCAATTTGTTAAGTCGAGCCACAAATGTTGCCGGATCTTCCAACTGATCACCCGCCGCTAGCTTCGCCTGCCCTAATAGCAAATGGCTAAGTTCAGCAAAGCGATCTTCGTCGGTCTCGGTATCCATTTTTGCCACCAAAGCGTGATCAACATTGAGCTCCAAGGTCGGTTTCGCCGACGGTACTTCCTGACCAGCTGCTTCCATGAGCTTACGCATCTGCAATCCCATTTCGTCTTCAGCAACTACTAGGCAAGCTGGGGACTCAACTAAGCGAGTTGTGGCACGAACCGCCTCTACCTCGTCAGCCAAGATAGCTTGAACGCGCTCGAGTAACGCCTTATTAGTTTCAGAAGCCTCTTCAGCCGCCTTCTTGTCTGACTCGTCTTCCAACTCGCCTAGATCGAGTGAGCCTTTGGCGACATCTTTGAAGCTCTTGCCGTCGAATTCATTCAGGTGAGCAATGAACCACTCATCCACACGATCCGTCAGCAACAGGACCTCAATCCCTTTACGACGGAACACTTCTAAATGCGGGCTGTGCTTCGCGGTATTGAAGTTCTCAGCACAGACAAAATAAATGTCCTTCTGCCCTGCTTTCATGCGCGAGACATAGTTCTCTAAACTTTGATCCTGAACGGAAGTTTCGCTCTGAGTTGTAGCAAAGCGAAGTAGTTTAGCAATCTTCTCTTTATTGTTGGCATCTTCCGCTGGGCCTTCTTTTAGCACGGAGCCAAACTCGTTCCAAATCTCCTGATAGACCTCAGGTTGTTTGTTTGCCAATTTGCTAAGCATATCCAAAGAGCGCTTAGTGAGCGCATTTTTCATTGAATCTACCGCAGGGTCCTGCTGAAGAATTTCACGCGAAACGTTCAAACTCAGGTCATTCGAATCCACTACACCCTTAATGAAACGTAAGTAGAGCGGCAGGAACTGTTCGGCATCATCCATAATGAAGGTACGCTGCACATAGAGCTTCAAACCACGGCTTGCTTCACGGTGGTACAGATCAAACGGTGCCTTCTTGGGCACAAATAGCAAACTGGTATACTCCAACTTGCCTTCAACACGATTATGACTCCAGCTAGCTGGGTCTTGGAAGTCATTGCTAATGTGCTTGTAGAAAGTTTGGTACTCTTCGTCGCTAACCTCTTGGCGAGAACGAGCCCAGAGTGCCGTTGCATCGTTTACTGCTTCATACTCTGGTGTCTCTGGCTTCTCTTCTTCGCCGTAATGGAGCTTCTCCATTTCAACCGGAATGGCAATATGATCAGAGTATTTTTTGATGATGCTTCGCAGACGGAAGTTGTCAGCAAATTCTTTCCCCTCTTCCTTGAGTGTTAGCACAATACGGGTACCGCGCTCTGCTTTCTCTAGGGTAGCAATATCAAAGTCGGCTTCGCCAGTCGAAGACCAATGCACGCCGTCAGCAGCTGCCGCACCCGCCTTGCGGGTAAAGACATCCACTTTGTCCGCCACAATAAACGCCGAGTAAAAACCTACACCAAACTGACCAATTAGCTGAGAATCCTTCTGCTGGTCGCCACTGAGGTTCTTAATGAACTCTGAAGTTCCCGAACGTGCAATGGTACCAAGATTCGCCATCGCTTCGTCTCGGGTCATCCCGATACCATTGTCATCAATGGTCAAGGTACCTGCATCGGCATCAAAGCTAATGCGAATACGTAAATTTGGGTCATTTTCGTAGAGAGAATCATTACTCAATGCTTCGAAGCGCAGCTTATCCGCTGCATCAGAGGCGTTTGAGATTAACTCGCGAAGGAAAATTTCTTTATTTGAATACAAAGAATGAATCATTAACTGAAGCAATTGCTTGGCTTCGGTCTGAAAACCATGTTTTTCGTTTGCGGTTTCTGCCGTCATGATGAACTCCTAAGTAGGCGGTTTTGTTATCTGTCTCAATAAATGGGGATGCGTCAGCCAGTTTTCAAGGTATGATAGGGCGAAAAAAATAATAGGCTTTAAAACTATGTGGCACGGCTTTATCAATCGGCAATCTGGACGCAGCGGTTCGCTCTCCAAGAGACTGTCCCGTGAATGTGCTAAGCATCCCAACATTGAATGGCACCAAACTCACTCTGAGCAGGAACAGCGGGAGCAATTACAGGCGCTCGTAGCCCGTGGTGAGCAATTCTTCTTGGTCGCTGGCGGCGACGGGACACTACACCGAGCTTTGAATGCCATGCAGCCAACGGAATCGAGGCCGCTCTGCCTAGCTCCAATCCCCAAAGGTTCAGGCAACGATTGGTGCCGCTCACTCAAAGCTCCGCTCAATTTTTCTGGCGCCCTGGGTCTAGCACTCAGTAATCCAACCCAAAGCATCGACTTCTTTAAAGTCACTACGGACCATTACACGGCGCTGGGACTAAATAGCGTGGGCTGTGGTTTTGACACTCAGGTCTTAAGCTATATGCAGGACAACCCACAGGGTCGTTTCAAATATTGGCGTTCACTGCTTGCCATGTTGAAGGAGCGAAAACCGGTAACCTTGTGTTTTGGTGATCATCAAGCGGACCGTATTTTACTATTAATTGGCAAGGGACGCTTTGCAGGGTCTGGCATGTGTCTCTTGCCACAGGCAAAGTTGAACAATCGCACCCTAAGTATTACCGAGGTTGCGCCACTGAATAATTCGGAACTCTATCGCGAGCTACCTCGGTTAAAAACCGGGGGGTTTATTAGCAACCCTAATGTACTGCACTACCAACAACCTGAACTGCACGTTGAGTTCGACCAACCCACGGCCCTACAGATTGACGGTGAACTCTATCCCCCCGCCAAGACACTGCGAGTTGAGGTGATCAGCGATGCATTGCGTGTCCCCATCTACAGATAGCCCCAAATCACTATGAGCCTGCTTTAGGGCTAGCCTATTTAATAGCTTTGAATAGCTGTGACTAGCTTTGACTAGCTTTGACTAGCTTTAACTAGCTTTAACTAGCTTTGACTAGCCACTTAGTGGCGAAACGGCTGACACAGGCTTGATCAAGAAATGCGCCCGAGCATTAGCAATCGGCGTATCTTCGGAAGTTTGCCAAGCGCTGATAGAAACGTTGACCACATTTCTTCCGCGGCGAACTACCTCGGCTCGGGCGAAGGTGTCCTGGTCACGACCGGCACGGATATAGTCAATGGAGAAATCTACCACCTTGGGTAAAGTGGTAACTTTCGTTTCGTAGAGCACTTCCAACATAGCCACCACTTCCATGAAGCCGCCAATTACCCCACCGTGAATTGCAGGCAGGCTTGGATTGCCAATGTTGTCTGGGTTTCGAGGCAACTTAAAAATCAATTCGCTGCCCAGCTGCATACCCTCTACCCCAATGAGTTCAGCATAGGGAATCGCCGCCACTAGGCTATCAATGGAACCGTACTCCTGCGCTTCCACCAAGGCAGATAAACTTGTTCCCATTAGACTTCCTCCACTTCAAATTGGCGAAGCCACTCTTCTAGGCCAGCGCTCGCCGTTTTATCTAACTGCATGAAAGTGGCCGTACAATGCGCAATCGGCTCATCCTCTTCACCCTCGTGAAAAGCAATACCACGGGTAAAGATCACGTTAGTTGTCTTTCGATAGACTTCAGCAAAACCAAACACCGTCTTTCTGGGTTCAGCTGGGCGCATATAATCAATACGAAGGTCTAGCGTAGGAGCAAGCCCCCAAGGGTCTAAGGCTGACGCTGAGGCAAAGCCACAGGTGGTATCCAACAGCGTAGTAAGTGCTCCGCCGTGGATAATCTCTCGGTCTCGATCACCTAACATGTCTTCCTTCCAGGGCATTGCCAACTTAAGCTTACCGGCAGACGCTTCTACAGTGCTTATTCCCAGTACTTCACAGTGGCGTATCGTGGGGATTACCGCCTTCATCAGTTGCGTATAGTTGATCTTCATGGCTACCAGTCTTTAATTATTAGCGTCTGCCTAGTGTAGCGTAAATCATGCACCAAACTGTAACTTAGGTGATCAAATAGCTGTCTAGACACGCCAACTTTCGTGCCTCACTGGGCAGCGAAAAGACACGCCACGCTGGCCTTAACGCACGTTATGCTTGTAGGTATCTAGTTGCGAATGATGGTTAAGAGGCGAAGCAAGCGCATTTACAAAGCCGTCGCTAAGACTTATAAAGGGAACTGAAGTATAATAATGGAGTGGCCAACGCCGTGAAGACAATTGATCAACAACTGATTAGCTATGCCAGCTATCACCGCAATTTCAAAAATATTCTCACTCACTTTGTTGGGGTACCGCTAATTTATCTTTCAGTGGTGAGCCTGTTATCACGCCCAGTGATTAGCTTAGCCAGTGACGCGGTAACGCTGAGCTTTACGCCCGCTTATATTCTGGCCGCTATCCTCTGCTTCTATTACCTGCGCCTTCACCGCGGCCTAGGCATCTTAATGCTACTCTTTAACGCTGGATGTTTCGCCATTGCCGGACTTTTCGCGGCTTACAGCACTAGTCTTTGGCTAACCGTCAGCATAGGACTGTTTGTGGTTGGGTGGATTATTCAATTCATAGGGCATTACTTTGAAGGTAAAAAGCCGGCCTTTGTGGACGACATCATGGGCTTGGCCATTGGTCCGTTATTTGTGGTTGCCGAATGGGCCTTCATGCTGGGCGCCTTTAAATCGCTTAATGCGAAGATCGAAGCGCATTTTACTGCTCTACAAACCAGTCCTAGCGAAGACTAAGACGTTCGAAAACTTCTCCGCTCGGTTAAAGCCGCACCTAGGACGCCTAGCGCCCTAGGTGATGTCTACCGACTTCTTGCTAAGCGAAAACCTACATCGGTAAACGTTGCATCGCGTTGATCACTATTACGATACGGAGCGGCCACTTGCTCTACCGAACCAGCCCAACCGCCGCCGCGCATAGAACGAACGCTACAGTCAGCTTTGCGAACCCATGCTGAGCCATCATTGGGGGCGCCGTTATAATCGTTGTAGAAACAATCTTCTACCCATTCGTTGACGTTACCCGCCATATCATACAAACCGAAATTATTAGCTCGGTAGCTTCCTACTTCCACGGGACCACTGCCGCCATTATAACAGGCACCATCTTCAACCTGCCCATAGCGAGCGTCATCACAGTAAAGGGTGTTTCCGGAACTGTATCGCGCCCCTGAGCCAGCTCTTGCCGCGTACTCCCATTCCGATTCGGAAGGCAGCCTATACGAAGATCCCGTTTCACGGTTTAGCCAACTGATAAAACGCTGCGCGTCATCCCAAGACACGCTGCGAACCGGCTCATCATCGGCAAACGATGATGAATTCGCCGGCGCGGTGCAGCCCCCGGCATTGACACATTCCCGGTATTGCTCCCAAGTAACTTCGGTCTTCTGCAGTTCAAAAGCGGGGACATTAACTCGGTGCACTGGCTTCTCATCGGTGTATACATCCCCACCCATATTAAAGCGCCCGGCAGGTATCGCCACCATCTGCGCATTGATTTGTGCAATCGGCGTTGCTCGCTCGAGGGTAATCTGCCAGTTTGACCCCTGGTTCAGGTCAATACTTCCCTCGTATCGCTGATAACCGCTGGCGATAACGCGCACTCGATGGGTGCCGCGGGGAAGTTGAACGCCTGGACGATAGGTCACGTTTGCTGGCAGATCCGGTAGAATGACTCGTGCGTTAGAGGGCGTTAGTGTAAGCGTCAAGGGAACGAGGTCCTGAGTTAAACTAAACTCGAACTGGCGATTATTTCGGTCAACGAAAATGCGCTCATCTACATTGGAATAGCCACTCGCACCGCGAATTTCAACGTGATGCTCTCCCTCGGCAAGGCTCGTCGTGGCACCATTAGCGACACTTGAACCATTAATCAAAATGCGATCGACGGCAGCGCTTGGCTTAACATTAACCGAAACTGAATGAAGTTGAACTTCCTCGCTACCGCCACCATGATCTAATATTGGATCCTCTTTCTTGGCGAAGGGGTTAATGATTACGATGGCTACCACTGCAACCGCCACCACGGCCAGAATGATCTGAACCACGCGCCCACCACTACTTATTGGCACCTTAGCGGATGAATGAGTAGAACCCTGTGATTGGGGGCCAGAGCCCACCTTAGACTGGGGTCCTGAGGTTGACGGGCCGCTTGGACGAGCCGGCTGAGGGGGGGGCGTCACGGGTGCTATTGGTTTCTGCGGCGATGGCGAATTAAGTGAGGCATTCATCACTTCGCGATAGGCACTCACATCGCGAATCCGATGCTTACGAATAACCGCCATGCCCTGCCACACTGCTAGAATAAAACCCGCGGGAAAATCGGGATAACTCGATGGATTTAACGCGGCAACCGGATCAGGATCACCATCATCCATTTCATCGCGGCGAGCCGTGGCTTCAATAGGTTTAACACCAGTTATACAGCGATAGAGTGTTGCGGAAAGGCTATAAATATCCGTCCAAGGACCCTGATTCTTGGTACTCTCTGAATATTGTTCAATTGGCGAATAGCCTGCTGAGATCACACCGGTGATAGATTGCGACGCCTCTGCAGCAACGCGTCGTGCCGCACCGAAGTCCAATAACATCGCGTTGCCATCGGAGCCAATGTAGACATTGCCGGGTTTAATATCGCGGTGTAATAGGCCAGCCTGATGTACCTTATCGAGCGCCGAGAGTAACTGATCTGTCCAGGCAATAAGTTGCGACGCTGCCACCTTACCACCACTCTTCTTCATATACTCTGTGAGTGTTTCGCCCTCAACAAACCCCATCACCATATAAGCGGTTTGGTTGGCTTTGACCAGACGTTTTACCGGTACGACTCCAGGATGTTGAAACTGCGCCAACACCCTAGCCTCTTCAACAAAGCTCGTTAAGCCCTTCTGATACGAGGATTCATCTTCACGACTTGCTGGCCGAATGGAAACACTGTCAGTATTCCGATTAGCTAAATGCTTAGGAAAATATTCCTTAAGTGCTACGTAGCATGCCAAAGTGCTATCCCACGCCTTGTAGGTAATGCCAAAGCCACCTTGGCCAAGAACCGCTTGAATCTCATATTCGCCTAATCGAGTACCAAGAGGCAGGTGGGTTGATTGCTGTGCTCTACTCATAGGACTTCCATTGATACTGTGGATGAACGCAATAGCTGGCGCTCAAATTTCTTCTTCAATTCAGTTTCACCCTGTTCGTCTCGCAGATTTTGACACTCACCATGACGATCTTCTAACCTCACACGGTATTTGCCTGGGCGAATTGGCAATGTGACGATCTGTTCAGTGCCGTCATCTATAGAGCTTAGTACTATTCGAATACCCTCGTCCTCAGCCTCATATACCGCTTCAAGCATACAGCTAGTCTGCGCCGCCTCATCCGCTTGCTCAGCACTGGCAACATCAGCGCTATCGTCGCCGCTTCCTCCCCAGACTACCAACAGCACAATCAACAGAACGAGGGCCAAAGCAATAAAGCGATCTCGGCGCCTGTTGATTGCTCCGCTGGAAAAATCCGCACGCTTAGGGTTATCTGGCTGTTTGGCGCTCGCTGTGGGGGTTGAGTTCACTTCATCTGTCATTAGAGGTCTCGTTGTCGTATTATTTTCAAAGGAAATTACGGTGGTATTATCTGCCTTCGGCGCACGCCGTTCACAGGCTAGATCAACCAAGCAATCAAGGCGTTGTTGCGATGGATCAATTGCGAAGCCCTGTAACTCTTCATCGCTGACACCTTCCCAAAAACCATCGCTCGCGACGAGCACCACATCCGTGGCAGTTAGCTCCCTATGCGAAACTCTGGGTTTTACGGTCTTGTTAGGACCAATACTCTGATACAACTTACCCTGTTCAGGGTGGGCAGCCATCTCCGCTTCACTAATCTCTCCGTCATCAACCAGCATCTGAACCACGGAATGATCTCGACTTCGCCAGAGGCTATGCTCGCCACAGACATAAACTCGCGAGTCCCCTACCGTAAGGGTATAAAGCTGATCCGCGCGAATAATAGCAATTGCCACCGTTGTGTGGGCATCAGTAGCCTGTTCCTGACTCGCTAAATCAGCTTGAAAGCTTCTAACAATTGGTTCAAACCAAGCCCGCAGTTTAATTTTTGCCTCCAGCGGGCTCAACTCGGGGAGTTCGGTGGACGCTGCAGTCACGAGCTCGACAATCAGTTTTGCCGCCACATCACCCGCGTCGTGACCTCCAAGTCCATCGGCTACTACTAGCAGCTGATACTGGTCCGTCTGGATGGTCGTGAAGCAATCTTCCTGGTAAGGCCGATCTCCCTGACGTTGCGCATGGTAAGTAGTCATCAATCAACTTCCGTCAATTAAAGCAAGTAACAGCTTGCCAATAAAGGAGCCCGAAGACGAGGAATAGAAGCCCTGCCCAGTGGTAGCCAACTGCTCCATTACTCTCGCCGCATCAGGATTGTTCTTTGGGTCCGTAAGAACCACCGACACAGTCTGGCTCACGTCGCCCGACGACCCTGACGCAAACTGGCGAACAAGACCTTCAGCACGACTCTGGTAGGTCGCCACATCATCCGTAAAGACAACAATTCTCCGCTCTTTGGCTTCAGGTCTAAAGGGCATCGCGACCGCTATCTCCAGTCCCGCAGATAGCGCCTCGCCTTCGTAGAGATAGTCTCCACCGCCAATACCCCAGCCTTCTCGAACCTGACCAACAAAACGATTCAGCGCCTCAATATCTTGCTCACTGGACATTTCACGGAGATTAAATACTTGAGTAGGTTGATCAAAACCATAATCACCAAAAGTGACAATACCCACTGAAAAGGTGGGAGCCAAACGCGCTAACAGCGCGACTAAGTCCGAAGTGGTATTCTTCAACCCCTCAATGGACTCATCCATACTGCCAGTAACATCCAGGACAATCACAAGATCAATGTCCTTGAGTACGAACGCCTCTTCTGGAACCGGTGGACATACCGGGCAGGTTTGAACCACTGGATCGGGACAGGCCGCGGGGACCGGCAGCACCGGCGATGGTTCAGGACAAACCGGCGCCGGCGGCGTTTCCGAGGTTTTAGGGAAGAACGGTAGAGCAATCACAGCAAGGAGAATAAACGCTCCCATTGCCGAGGCGAAGAGATCCACCGCCGACATATTAAACGCACTGACTTCCCGCTTTTTACGCTTCATAGCTCAATCCAGTAGTTCCACGTTAAGGAAGACACCACCTAGCGCCAACTTATCTCCAGCCGTTAACGCCACCACCTGCCCAACTTGAAGCGGGACATCATTGACCTGCGTTCCGTTCGAGCTGCCAAGGTCAGTCAACTTCAAGCCGTTATCTTCCACCCAGATACGAGCATGAGTGCGTGATACCTGAGGATTGGCAATCACCACCTGCGCTTGCGAGGCATTCTTACCTATCACTAAGCCATTTTCCGCCTGCCGCAGCGCGCCTCCATCAATACGAACCCGATAAGGGTTGCCACCGCCGTCATGGCCGCTTAGCAGCACATCGTTAAACCGCGCCTTGGCTTCATCTAACGCTGTTTGACGCTTGCGGGAGCGAATCACTACCAGTAATAGCACCACTAGGCCAATCACACCGGCAAGTGCGCCAATAAGCGTTAACTGCTGTTTTCTTGAAGCTTCCTGCTCGGCACGCGCCATCGCTTCTTCTCGGGCTTGCTGCTCTGCTTCGAGCGCTGCGGCGGCGGCCGCGAGCTCCGCTTCTTGTTCAGCGGCTGCAGCGGCTTGTGCCGCCTCAGCTTCCTGACGCTGCGCCTCCAGTTCGGCTTCGCGAGCGGCGAGTTCCGCCTCAGCGTCGCGGGCAGCGGCCGCCGCGGCTTCTGACTGTTCGCGCTCGGCCTCCGCTTGGGCAGCAGCTTCCTCCGCCGCCTGTCGCTGTGCCTCAAGCTCAGCTTGCTGTTCCGCTAGCTCCGACTCAATGCGCTCAAGCTCCTCTTGAGCGGCTTGGCGAGCGGCATCAGCCTCTTCTTCTAGACTAGGGCACGCATTGGCAGCGATTGATATTTTGACCTGATTATTCTGCAACAGTGTGACCAACGCACTAAGGCCCTTCGCATCTACGGGAACCTCAGAGCCGCTCAGCTCAGAGGCGAATACGCCCGAAAACTGATCGACATTCCAGCCAGCTAATTCGCCACAGCGATTCAACACCATGGCGCCCACTTCGTTGACTGCATAGCTCACATCATGCTGAAAGATACCACCATCAAGCTGAGCCAAAACGAATCCACTTCGCTGCTCAGCAGCGGTTAACAACGCAATGCGTTCCCCTGCTCGCAGCTCGCTAGCACTGAATGTCAAAGGTTGAAAGTTCGCGCCGTTTACCGACAAAATGCTAAACCCGGTTTCACGATCAGAGGCCAACACGTCCGCCTGAAGTCTGGCACCACTAACGGGGTCAACCACAGCAACGGTATCGCCATTATCAAGCAAGCTGCGGCGGGTCACGACCACCTGTTGAGTAACTGGAATGGCGAGCCCCTCAGCAATCGTGTCACCTCGCTTATTTGACAACACCTCTAAGGCGGTCTGGGCAACCGTCGGCGCACTGACTAAGGCAGCTAAAATGGCGGTAGCTATGATGGATTTCATTCTGACTCACTCCCTTGCTCTACTTTGATCAACGCGATAGACACGTTGTCCTGTTTCGGGTGGTTTTCCCTATGAACGGCACGCATTAACTGCTCCGTAATACTATTTGCTGATTCACCAAGGTGCTCCCGCATCACATGAGCAATATGGCCATCGCTAAGCGTCTGAATACCATCTGACGCAAGCAGGAGCACATCATTACTCTGCAGTACCACCGCCTCATCGGCGATATCATTAACGACTAACGACTTCTTCCCCTGTAAGACATTCATAAGCTGGTGTCGCTTGGTGTTCGACCGTGCTTCCTCCCAACTGATATGTCCCGCCGCGGCCTCGCGATCTAAAAAGCCGCCGTAAGACTCATCAATATTAAGACGCTGGAGCTCACCATCGCGAAACAGCCACAACGGCGAGTCGCCAACGCTCAACCACCTTAACCCCTGTTTATCAATAAACAGTGACACCAAAGTCGTTCCCATTGATGCCAGTGCCTCATCGGCCTTGATGGCTTTAGCCAGGGCGTTATTCGCTGCACCTGCAAGCTGTAACCACTGCGCTGATAAATCATCAGCATGTGGGTCGAAGCGACTAACAATTGCATCGAGGGCCGCTGACGCAGCAACTTCACCGCCAACGGTTCCACCCATACCATCACAGACTACGGCCAACAACCGGTCATTAGCGAGGTATTGCGCAGTCACGCTATCTTGCTGATAGGCTCTTCGCCCCTGCCACTGGCTGACGCCTACATCAAATTCCAACATCTATTCCCAACCAAAGCCTTCGCCACAAAGTGCAACAAAGCGAAGGGCAGTAGCTCCTAGCTTCAGCTCATCAGAATTATTCATGGCTACCGGCATCAAGATAGGTGAACCGTTTAGGTAACCCAGCGACTTCCCGGTGCCTGGCCCCACATAAAAGGCTCGAGCGTTAGGATCATAAATGACCGTAATGTGTGACTCGCGAGAGATTTCACTATCACCAAAATTCAAATTGATGCGTGCGCCCGAACGCCCGACGGAATTTTGTCCGTAGCCGATGGTAACGACCTCGCCCTTACCTGGTCCGTCAGTGACCACTAACCAACCCACTGGAGGATCCTGCATCGCTACGGAAGTCTGTTCGGCTTCTGTTGGTGCGCCCGCTTCAGCAGCGTGAGTCGATGACGACGGTCGAGGCGCTCGGTAGACCTGAGTAGCCTCGTCATCTTCTTCAACTACCGCACTGACTGGTGCTTGTTTCGCGCCGCGAATATTGACTTCGACTTCCTCAATATCAAGCGCCCGTGTAGGGTCGGCCATCGGCGATGTGGCCCCTGCTGTCTGAGTCGAAAACGGTGCGGTCGCCTCATCTTCATCAAAGTTGCTTGGCGTACGTCGATCAGCGTTAGGGTCATAGGGAGCAGTGGCATCATCATCTTGATAATCTGCTTTAAACGGAACAGTATCTACAACGATGGGCTTCCCATCGGGGCCAATTTTTGCCGGCATAACAATTACCTCTCTTGCGATTCGTACAAACGATTAATGAGATTGTGTAGACAGTAGCGACCAATACGATTGACGCCCTCTTCTTCTTTCGCCTGCACAATATGAATAAGAAACACTAGTACGGCGGACTGCAGCAGCGCCACTAATGTTGTGTTAAAGGCAATGCCTAGCTTGGCCGTGAGCAGGCCCATCCACGCTTTAATTGCGTCACCATCAGTCACCTCAGGCATGTTGCCCGCCTCACCCAGCGCAAGGGAAATACCCACTACGGTACCAATGAAGCCCAGCGTTGGTAGCAACCAACTGATGTAGCGCAACATATTGTATTTAATATCGAGTTCGGCGTGAATGAGGTCCAACGAAGTGTTCAACAGGCTATCCGCCTGTGCAACCGAGTCATTGAGTCGGAATTGTTGAATAGTGCGCATTATCAATTCCTGAAGATAATAGAGACGCTGCGAACCGGCTCCGCGAATCGACAGCACGATACTTCCGAGGTCTTTGCCGCGCAATAGTGTTTCTTCATCTTCCGGGAGCAGCCTAAGCCCCAGCTGCTGCGCCTCAATATTGGCTCGCTGGTTACGAATCCATAATTCGCCAAGGCCAAAGAAAAAGAAAATCCACATCAAATTCTGAATGGTGAACGGATAAAGCTCATTCGCCCTATCAATCAGCACATCCACAATTCTGATTCCATCGGCAGGTGTATTCAACGCCAAATCAATGACTAAAATCCACACCGCTGCCAATATCACAGAGATTAACGCCACGGTTACCCTCAAGTGACTCTCTTTGATCTCCAAAATATTGGTCACGCCTTTTCTCCCTTTATAAAATCCTTCAACAGGCCACTCAAGCGGCCAATTTTAACCTTATCCGTCAATTTAAGCTGGCTGTTCTTCACGCTTTCCCAGTCACCATTGCGCTCCACAAAACAGCCGTGGGTCGAGTTCGCATCAACTAGCAGACAGTCGTCGCCATTAACGGTCAACTCACAGTGAAAGCGAGAGATACTTGGATCATCCAATACAATGGAGTTGCTCTGATCTCTGCCGAAGAAATAGGTGGTGAAGCTGCTCATGATTTACGCTCCAATTTAACCCGGTTAGCAACACTCAGAGTGTCACCAATTTCCCATCGGACTGGCTGCATCGGCGGGATCGACTGGCCATTCACCATCACCCCCGCCTGGCTATTCAGATCGGTCACCCAAAGTGCCTTGTCAACCAAACAAACACGAAGATGTCGCCTTGATATTGCCGCGTTCGCCAGTACCACGTGGCAAAAATTGGCCGACCGTCCAAAAACTTGACCATCCTTTGTTCGCAAGAGCGCTGGGTCCAAGTACAGCTTTGCCCCATCGATGTGGATTTTAAAGTCCTTACTGGTACCTGCGCTGGCGTTATCTGAATCCGCTTTTCTGGACGCCTGTTGTACCGAAGACCACGCTGGACTGGCTACTGTGCTAGCTGTTTCGGCAAACGGCTGCCTTCGACTTAACCATAGCAGGGCGCCACCGGCGACCAGTAACAGCCCTATCAGCCACCAACGCTTAGCTTCGGTTCCCTCAGTGGGCTCGGGCTCAGGGTTTGCCATCACCGGCCCGGGCGTCGGCGCGGGATTGGTTACGACTGGCCCTGGGTTAGGGTTGGTATCGATGACCACGGGATCCGCGCTTGTCTCGGGCGGCGTGGGTACCGTAACAGGATCATTAACAGGAGGTATAGTTTCTTCTGGCTCTGTTGGGCCCGGAGTTGTTACCGGGGCCTGTGGAAGTGGCACAAAGGCAATACCAACGGCGTCCAAGGCGTTCACCAGCGATTGAACTTCACCGCTCCCATGACCGAATAACTCCACCGCGGCACGTTGAAACTTCTCGCGCGCATCGCGGAAATCGCTGTACGGGTGCATCAAAATGGCGCCACTATGCCAGATAGTTAAGGCTTTGTAGGGACCAATCCCGGAGACCGTTGGCCCTGAGCCAAGACGTCGATGTTGACCACCCTCCGCCAATAGAAAAAAAGCGTGGTTGATGATGCCTGAGTTGTAATGAACGCCCCCCCAATCCCCGTCCGCCGTATTGGGCAGCTTAATATACTGATTCATGTGATCAGGCTGATCGTGATTATTTGGGCTGATCATATCGCGAAGCGGCTGTCCCACATCTCGCAACTGCCAAAGCGCATTTGAACGTGATTGAATATCAGCGGGATTATCGGGCCGCCCGGATTCTAGCCATTGACGGAAAACAACGCCAAAGGCATCGGCGAGCGCCTCATTGAGTGCGCCAGACTGAAACTCGTATTCTAAAGCGGAATTGTAACCAATAAATGCATGATAAGCCTCATGACCAACCACTTCTTCCAAGGCCATGGTTGTTTTACTAAAGGCGTCAAAGGAAAGTTCATTACCTTGGCGAACACTCATGGCATCGAAGACTTCACCGTCTCCACATTCGAAGGGTTCACCATTCGAGCCTCGGTTCATATTAACCAACAGATTGTGCCTTAGGCCTCTTCCGTCTACGCCGTCCATTCCCATCAGTCTACGGAAGGCATCGTAGTATTGAGCATTCTGGCTAATCGCCATCACTAACGGATCGCCATTACCCTCAAGGTGATTTCGATATACTCGGATATCACCATCAATTCGGCCAGATAGCGCCACCAAATAGCGCCACCATTGATCCTGCGAGGGGCGATTCTTATGTTGTGCACAGAATCGCTGATAATCAAAGATGTGGGCCACTGGCTGATTGGCAACCGTTAGCGATGAAAGACAAAATAGAGCGGTTACTAGGGCTAATCTAATTAACATAATTAAATTGCTCCTTTGGTGACCTTTCTCAACACCTCATTGCTGTGCGCATCAACGAGCACTTCTGTACGGGCGCGCATATCGCCACCCCTAAAGACCCAGACTAAGTGACTCTCGCCGGCCCGGGAGTGAACTTGCAGCGCCTCCGGCACTGCTGCCACGACACTGAAACTAACACTAGCGCTGGCCGTTTCCCATGCAGCTTCAATACTAACCGTGGGTTCTACATCTAAATTGACATCCACCGCAAGTGCGCCATCAAGCTCCACCAACACGTTATCTCTGCGAAGCACCACAAGGTTAGAGTCGTAGACGGGCAAGCCATTGTGAAACTGCCTCACTCGTTCAACCTCAACGCTCCCCACGGCGCCAGAATTAAACAACTCTACTAATTCATCATGCTCGCCAAGCCAACCCTGCTCCTGAAGCCAACCCGTAAGCAGTGCAGCATTCTCTTCGGCCGTTGCGCCGGCAGGAAGATCCAGAGGGATTTGCGTAGTAGTCTGAGTGGAACCAATGGGCTGATTTGCCGAGTTTTCGCTATTCTCGCTGTTAGCGGCCGCTGCGCGATCACCACCGTCCCCATCACCTCTAGACTCAGAAGAATTCTCACCGCTTGCTGGCGCTGAGTTGGTTGCCCTGGTGTTGCCAGAATCGTCAGTCAACGACGGTTCAAAGGCAAGATAAAGCGCGCCGGCGATAAGCATTGCGCCCATCAGTAGCTGTATTACCCGTTTCATAGTCAGCGTCCTGCAGTCAATGGGTTATTTGTTATGACACTATTCAAGCACGAAAAGTGCGATAGCTCAAAGTTTAACGCCATTTGAACGAGGATAGAATAACCGGCTAGCCTGATTAACACTGTTTAAGCGATAACAAAACCGTTAACTAGCCTGAATAATGGTAGGACGAGGATTTCACCCCGCATTCTCTTTTTGGAAAGCAAAAAAAAGGCCGCCAAAGGCGACCTCTTTTTGAACACTTTAGCAAACACTCGCTTACCAGCCAGTGATTTCCTTCAGTGCATCACCGATACCAGCCAAAGAACGAACTGTCTTCACGCCTGCATCTTCCAGTGCTGCGAACTTCTCGTCTGCAGTACCCTTACCGCCAGCGATAATTGCGCCCGCGTGACCCATACGCTTACCTGCTGGCGCTGTAACACCCGCAATGTAAGAAACAACAGGCTTAGTCACATTTGCTTTGATGTAAGCAGCTGCTTCTTCTTCTGCAGAACCACCGATCTCACCAATCATTACGATTGCTTCGGTCTTAGGATCATTCTCGAACATTTCTAGAATGTCGATGAAGTTAGAACCAGGAATTGGGTCACCACCTATACCAACACAGGTAGACTGGCCGAAACCGTGATCAGTCGTCTGCTTAACCGCTTCGTAGGTCAAGGTACCAGAACGCGATACGATGCCAACTTTACCTGGCAAGTGAATGTGACCCGGCATGATACCGATCTTACACTCTCCAGGAGTGATGACACCTGGGCAGTTTGGTCCAATCAGACGAACGCCCTGGTTATCACACACAACTTTTGCTTCAAGCATATCAAGCGTTGGGATACCTTCGGTAATCGCCACGATCAGCTTAACGCCTGAGTAGGCTGCTTCAATGATAGAGTCCTTACAGAAAGGAGCCGGTACGTAGATAACCGAGGCATCAGCACCAGTAGCTTCTACCGCTTCTTTAACCGTGTTAAATACCGGAAGCCCAAGGTGAGTTGTACCGCCTTTACCCGGCGTTACACCGCCAACCATGTTGGTACCGTATGCAATGGCTTGCTCAGAGTGGAAAGTACCCTGACCACCAGTGAAACCCTGACAGATTACCTTGGTGTCTTTATTGATTAATACGCTCATTATTTGCCCTCCGCTGCAGCAACAACTTTTTCAGCTGCATCAGTTAAGCTCGTCGCAGCAATTACGCCAAGACCACTTTCTGCCAATACTTTTGCGCCAAGCTCAGCGTTGTTACCTTCAAGGCGAACAACAACTGGAACTTCAACGCCAACTTCTTTCACTGCACCAATGATGCCGTCAGCAATTAGATCGCAACGAACGATACCACCGAAGATGTTAACCAAAACGGCTTTAACACTGGTGTCAGAAAGAATGATTTTGAATGCTTCCGTTACACGCTCTTTTGTGGCGCCGCCACCAACATCTAGGAAGTTAGCTGGCTCGCCACCGTGTAGCTTAACAATATCCATGGTACCCATTGCTAGGCCTGCACCGTTAACCATACAGCCGATGTTGCCATCGAGCGCTACGTAGTTAAGTTCGAACTGAGCAGCATGTGCTTCACGCTCGTCTTCCTGTGAAGGATCGTGCATTTCTTGGATATCTTTGTGACGGTATACGGCGTTGCTATCAATAGACACTTTCGCGTCAAGACAGTGCAAGTTGCCTTCGTCAGTGATAACCAATGGGTTGATCTCAAGAAGATCTAAGTCTTTCTCGGTGAACATCTTTGCCAAGCCCAAGAAGATCTTAGTGAATTGCTTCATCTGAACTGGGTTCAAGCCTAACTTGAAGCCAAGCTCGCGAGCCTGGTATGGCTGAGCGCCACAAACTGGATCGATGATGGCCTGAAGAATCTTTTCTGGAGTCTCTTCAGCTACTTTCTCAATCTCAACGCCACCTTCGGTAGAGGCCATGAAGATAACACGACGAGTTGAACGATCTACAACCGCGCCGAGGTAAAGCTCCTGAGCGATGTCGGTGCAAGTCTCAACTAAGATCTTAGCAACTGGCTGACCATTTTCGTCTGTCTGATAGGTTACAAGGTTCTTACCTAACCATTTGTCAGCGAAAGCATGGATGTCATCAAAGTTGTTTAACAACTTAACGCCGCCCGCTTTACCACGACCGCCAGCATGGACCTGGGCTTTAACAACCCACATGTCTCCGCCAATCTTCTTAGCCGCAGCTACCGCTTCTTCTGGGGTGTCACAGGCAATGCCATCTGACACAGGTAGGCCATACTGACGGAACAGCTGCTTACCTTGATACTCGTGCAAGTTCATTTTTTTACCACCTTAATTGTCCCTGGGGGAACACAAGAAAAGCGTCCTAGATAGATGCCCAATCAATGCAGCAAACAATTTACCTATGACGCTTCGATTAAAAACTTATATTTTACTTACGCTTCTTACGATTGGCTACGTGAATAGCGTGGCCGTTCACTGCAAGCGCTGACTCTTTAACTGTTTCCGAGAGTGTTGGGTGTGAGAAAACAATCATACCGATGTCTTCTGCTGTGGCACCAAACTCCATCGCGATAGCAATCTGTTGAACCAAATCAGCAGCCGATGGGCCAATGATGTGGAAACCAACAATACGATCTGTTTTCGCGTCGGCGATCATCTTCACAGTACCCTTGGCTTCGTTCGCAGCCATGGCTCGTCCAGACGCTGCAAACGGGAATAAACCAATATTGTAGTCGATGCCGTTCGCTTTCACTTGCTCTTCAGTCAAACCAACCGAAGCAATTTCTGGGTGAGTGTAGATCACATTCGGGATGATGTCGTAGTTGACCTGCGCCTTCTGACCAGCAATGCGCTCAGCAACCATAACACCTTCTTCAGAACCTTTGTGCGCAAGCATTGGGCCACGAACTACGTCACCACAGGCGTATACGCCTGGTACTGCCGTTGCACACTGCTCATCAACGAAGATGAAACCGCGCTCATCAAGCTCAACACCTGAATCCGCTGCTAATAGACCTTCAGTGAAAGGACGACGACCGACACAAACGATGAGTTTATCGAAAGTAACTTTCTCTTCTTCACCCTTCGCGTTCTGGTAGGTCACTTCAACTTCAGAACCATTCACTTTAGAACCAGTAACGCGAGCGCCAAGGCGGATGTCTAAGCCCTGCTGCGTAAAGGTCTTTTTCGCTTCCTTAGCAATCTGCTTGTCCATCATGAACAGGAAATCTTCCTGAGCTTCGAGGCACACTACGTCCGCACCTAAACGAGCCCAAACTGATCCTAATTCTAAACCGATTACACCCGCACCAATAACACCAAGACGCTTAGGTACTTCGGTGAATTCAAGCGCGCCAGTAGAATCGACAATGACATCATTATCAACCGGAGCAACGGGGATGTTGATAGGCACAGAACCCGTACTGATAATAACGTTGGCCGCGTCATAGGTCTCAACCGCGCCATCATTAGCGGTAAATTCAACCTGCTTATTAGCCAGCAACTTACCTTTACCAGCCAGTGCATCCACACCGTTAGCCTTGAACAATGCGGCAACACCGCCGGTCAAGTTCTTAACGATCTGACGCTTGCGACCAATCATAGCTTCTACGTCAATTTTGACGTCACTTGTTGAGATACCGTGTACGTCCAGAGCATCTTTCGCTTCATGGTACTTCCACGAAGAGTCCAATAGCGCCTTTGAAGGGATACAACCCACATTCAAACAGGTACCGCCAAGTGTTTGCTTACCGTCGGCATCAACCATTTTGTCGATACAAGCCGTTTTCAAACCAAGTTGTGCAGCACGGATAGCGGCAACATATCCCGCAGGACCCGCACCAATTACGATGACATCGTATTTTGTAGACATTGAGTAAAACCTTCCTTTAATTACACACCCAGTAGGATGCGTGCTGGATCTTCTAGCAATTCTTTAATTGTGACAAGGAAACCGACCGCTTCTTTACCATCGATCAAACGGTGATCGTAAGAAAGCGCAAGATACATCATCGGACGAATTACGACCTGACCGTTCTCAGCCATTGGACGATCTTGAATTTTGTGCATACCCAAGATAGCGGCCTGAGGTGGATTCAGAATCGGTGTGGAGATCAGCGAGCCAAACACACCACCGTTAGTGATAGTAAAGGTTCCGCCTGACATTTCTTCAATCGTCAACTTACCGTCACGACCACGAATACCTAGATCGCGAATGGTGTTTTCGATTTGAGCCATGCTCATGTTCTCAGCGTTACGAAGGCATGGAACAACAAGTCCCTTCTCCGTTGAAACCGCAACACCTACATCTTGGAAACCATGATAAACAATATCGTTGCCATCAATTGACGCGTTCACTGCTGGGTATTTCTTCAGCGCTTCAGTGGCAGCCTTCACAAAGAAGCTCATGAAGCCAAGGCGGGTACCGCCATTCACTTTTTCGAACTGATCTTTGTACTTGCTACGCAGTTCCATCACTGGCTGCATGTTCACTTCGTTGAAGGTTGTTAACATTGCCGTACTCTGGCTAGCATCCAACAGACGTTCAGCAATACGCTTACGCATGCGAGTCATAGGTACACGTTTTTCAGTGCGCTCGCCCGCTGGAAGCTGAATCTCAGCCGCTGGTGCAGCCGCCTTAGCTGGTGCTGCGGCTGGAGCCACCTTAAAGTTCACTACGTCTTCTTTGGTGACGAGACCGCCCTTGCCAGTACCAGTAATTGCCGCTGGGTCGATACCCTTCTCTGCAGCAAGTTTACGCGCTGCAGGAGAAAGAACTTTATCGCCTACTGTGACAGTTGCTTCATCGGCAGCTTCGCTAACAGGTGCTGCAGCAGCTGGTGCAGCAGCGGCTGCGCCCTCAGCAATTACTGCAATCACTTCGTTGCTCTGAATGGTGTCACCTTCACCGAATAACTGGGACTCAAGAACACCGTCAGCTGGCGCGACAACTTCGAGTACCACTTTGTCAGTTTCGATTTCAACAATCAGTTCATCACGCTCAACTGCTTCACCTGGTTGCTTCAACCATGCGGCAATGGTGCCATCCTGAACTGACTCGGGAAAAGTTGGTGCTTTGATTTCAATAGCCATTGTTTATATGCTCGCTTGTTTTGTGGGATTACCCATCAAGTGTTCAATAATTATACGCTTAGTGCGTCCGCTAGGAAACGCTTCTGTTGTTCAAGGTGCAAACTCATCGAGCCAGCTGCTGGAGCTGCCGAAGCCTCACGGCCAACATAGCTCAGCGCTAGCGTTGCATCGTGCTCGTTAACAGCACGGTGCAAGTGATGCTGGCTAGAGTACCAAGCGCCCTGATTCATTGGCTCTTCTTGACACCAAACAACGTCCTTTAGGTTCTTATAAGGCGCTAGTGCCGCGGCAAGTTCTTCCCGCGGGAACGGATACAGCTGCTCCAATCGGATAAAGGCCACATCGTCCTGGCCCGTTTCTTCTCGAGCTTCCACGAGGTGGTAGTAAACCTTGCCCGAACACATCACGACACGCTTCACTTTCGCCGGATCCGCGGCCGGATCTTGCAAGACGTTCTGGAAGCCACCTTCCGCGAGATCTTCAAGTGACGACGTAGCTAAGGGATGACGAAGGATCCACTTCGGACTCATTACCACAAGCGGGCGACGCATTGGTCTGACAACCTGGCGACGGAGCATATGGAAGACCTGTGCCGGCGTGGTTGGGATACAAACCTGAATATTATGCTCGGCACATAACTGTAAGAATCTCTCTAATCGTGCCGAAGAGTGCTCTGGACCCTGCCCTTCATAACCATGCGGAAGTAGCATAGTTAGGCCACAGAGGCGGCCCCACTTGTGCTCACCACTGGTGATGAACTGGTCGATAACCACCTGTGCACCGTTTGCGAAATCACCAAACTGCGCTTCCCAAATAACTAATGCATTGGGACGAGTTGTTGAGTAACCATATTCAAAGGCTAGTACTGCTTCTTCCGACAACAACGAATCATTAATAGTGAATCGTGGCTGATCTTCCGCGAGGTGTTTCATCGGAATATAAGATGAACCGTCCTTCTGCGAATGAACCACCGCGTGACGATGAGAGAAAGTACCACGACCCACATCCTGCCCGGTTAGGCGAACACTGGCACCATGATCCAAGACCGTACCGTAGGCTAATAGCTCGGCCATGCCCCAGTTGATGGGTAGTGCACCAGCGGCCATCTTGCGACGATCTTCATATATCTTCGTGACCTGGCGTTGCATCACAACACCATCGGGGACTTCACATAACTTCTGGCCTAACTCTTTGAGTTTGGCAATTGGATAGCTAGTGTCGCCAGCCGCATCCCAGTCGTGCCCTAAGTAAGGAGTCCAGTCAACGAATAGCGATGAATCAGGCTCGGAAACTAAGGCATTCGCCACGTCCTTACCGGAGTCTAGTTTCGCTCGGTACTCATTCATTAACTCACGGCCGAAACCAGCAGCGATGATACCTTCGCGCTCTAGTTTGGCAGAATAGCTGGTAAACGCACTCTTATGCGCTTTGATGGCTTTGTACATGAGCGGCTGAGTTGCCGACGGTTCATCAGTTTCGTTATGCCCACGACGGCGGTAACAAACCAAATCAATGACCACATCTTTCTTAAACTCGTTACGATAATCAACCGCCAACTGCGTAACAAAGAGCACCGCCTCGGGATCATCACCATTCACATGAAGGATGGGTGCCTCAATCATCTTAGCCACGTCAGTACAGTACATGGTAGAGCGAGCGTCTTCGCGATTATTGGTAGTGAAACCAACTTGGTTATTGAGAACGATATGAATCGTTCCGCCGGTAGTATATGCGCGAGTCTGAGACATCTGGAACGTCTCTTGAACCACGCCTTGCCCAGCAAACGCGGCATCGCCATGGATAACGATAGGAACGACGGTATTGCGAACGTCGTCATTACGACGATCTTGACGAGCGCGAACCGATCCTTCAACAACAGGCGATACAATCTCTAAATGAGATGGGTTAAAGGCCATCGCCAAGTGGACTTCGCCACCCGAGGTCATTACGTTTGAAGAGAAGCCCTGATGATATTTAACGTCACCAGAGGTATCCACCAAGGTCTTACCTTCGAATTCATCAAAGAGATCCGCTGGATTCTTACCCAAGATGTTAACGAGGGTATTTAAACGTCCGCGGTGCGCCATACCAATAACGATCTCTTTAGCACCGTGTGAACCTGAGCGCTGAATCATTTCGTCCAGCATAGGAATCAGACTCTCGCCGCCTTCAAGACCGAAGCGCTTCGTTCCTGGGTACTTTGAATCAAGGTGCTTTTCAAGCCCTTCGGCAGCGCTCATGCGCTCGAGAAGGTGCTTCTTAACCTCTGCACTGTACGCAGGCTTGGCTCGGACACTTTCGGTGCGCTGCTGCAACCAACGCTTCTCATCAAGATCCGTAAGGTGCATTGTTTCAACGCCTACAGGACCACAATAGGTAGCCTCAAGGGCGGCAATAATGTCCTTAAGGCTAGCCTCTTTCAGGTCGAAAAAGGTTGAACCTGTTTGGAACATGGTGTCCAAATCAGCATTCGAAAGCTTGTGATAAGCCAACTCCAACCAAGGAACGTGATCCTGCTGCGTGAGATTTAGCGGATCGAGCTTGGCCTTTTGGTGACCTCGCGAGCGATAGCCAGCGATAAGCTCCATCACTGCAACCTGCTTGCGCTCATGATCAATATCAGCACTGCCTTCGCCGCGAACAACAAGCGGACGGCTCTGATTTTTGGCCATTAACTCAAACTGGTGAATAATTTCGGAGTGCGGAACGTCTTGGGCGTGAGAGCCCTCCACGCGAGGGAGTTTTTCAAAGTAACCGCGCCAGTCCTCTGGGACCGCGTTCGGGTCAAGCAAATAGCTTTCGTAAAGTTCTTCAACATAGCTCGCATTTCCACCTGACAGGTGCGAGGTACGCAGAAGCGCTTCCATAGAGTTATCTTGCATTGCAAGTCCACCACTTATGGGCGTGTAAACCGCCGATTTTTACCACATTTAATCCTCAAAAAGGCCGATGATCACATTCATCGACCTTTACTACGAGGGATTATCAACGCTAGAGACACAAGTTGCAATGTCAACCTAGATACGTAATTAGTCGCATACTAAGTTAAGACCATAACCGCGAACTTTGCAGTCCAATGTCTTTGGCGTCTGGAATTTCTGCGAATTCCTTAATCAATAACGCGCAGTTTAGACTGCGCGCTGAAGTAACATTGTACGAATATGACCAATCGCTCGCGTTGGGTTCAATCCCTTCGGGCAAACATTGACGCAATTCTGAATACCATGACAACGGAATACGCTGAATGGATCATCCAACTGAGCAAGTCGCTCTTCAGTTGCTGTATCTCGACTGTCCGCCAAGAAACGATAGGCCTGAAGAAGACCGGCTGGACCGATAAACTTGTCTGGATTCCACCAAAATGATGGGCAGCTTGTTGAGCAACATGCACAAAGAATACACTCGTAAAGGCCGTCAAGCTTCTCACGATCTTCAGGAGACTGAAGACGTTCAATAGCCGGAGCTGGGGTATTATTCTGAAGAAACGGTGTTACTTTCTCGTACTGAGCATAGAACTGGCTCATATCCACAATCAAGTCACGCACAACCGGCAAACCTGGAAGCGGGCGAATAACAAGTTTACCGCCACGTGAAGCTGAGCTCACGGTGGTAATACAGGCCAAACCGTTCTTACCGCCCATATTCATCCCGTCCGAACCACAGACACCTTCGCGACAAGAACGGCGATAGGTAATGGACTCATCCTGCTCTTTAAGCATGCCAAGTACATCAAGTACCATGACATCTTTACCTTTAAGATCAACCTCAAAGTCTTGCATGTATGGGGCAGCATCGACTTCTGGGTTGTAGCGATATACGCTTACTTTCAACATCTCTGATCTTCCCCTTAATTAGTAAGTACGTGCTTTTGGCTCGAAGGTTGGAACAGTCTTCGGCTCAAAGTTAACATCGCGCTTAGCAATTGATTTAGTCAATGGGTTGTACATAGTGTGACACAACCAATTCTCGTCATCACGTTCCTGGAAATCGTCACGAGCGTGCGCACCACGACTTTCTGTGCGCGCTTCTGCCGCCACAGCTGTTGCTTCGGCAACCTCAAGTAGATTCTGCAGTTCGAGCGCTTCAATTCGCGCCGTGTTGAAAGCATGTGTCTTATCCGCAACGTAGACGTTTTCAATACGCTCACGAAGATCCTTCAACTTCTCGATACCATCGGCCATGAAATCACCGCGGCGGAATACACCAAAGTGATTCTGCATAACATTCTGCAGTTCCTTGCGAAGCGCAGCCGCGCTCTCGCCTTTTTCCGAACCATTCACTTTGTTCAGGCGAGACATGGCAGCTTCGATATCACTATCGCGCGCTTCCTTCATCTCGATACCTTCACGCAACGCTTTTTCAATCGCCAAGCCTGACGCACGTCCAAAGACCACCAAATCAAGCAATGAGTTACCACCTAAACGGTTAGCGCCGTGAACCGAAACACACGCTGCCTCACCACAGGCATAAAGACCACCGATAACTTCAAGGTTACCGTTATCGCCCATCGCCAAAGCTTGGCCATCAATATTGGTTGGAATACCGCCCATCATGTAGTGACAGGTTGGAACAACTGGGATTGGACCGTCTGCTGGGTCAATGTGCGCGAAGGTCTTAGACAACTCGCAAACACCCGGCAGGCGTGAGTAAAGAATATCCTTACCAAGGTGATCAAGCTTAAGATACACGTGATCGCCGTCTTCACCGCACCCACGACCTTCTAGAATCTCTAGCGTCATCGAACGAGCAACAACGTCACGCGAGGCAAGATCTTTGGCGTTCGGCGCGTAGCGCTCCATGAAACGCTCGCCATCTTTATTGACCAGATAGCCACCTTCACCGCGACAACCTTCAGTCACCAGTGTGCCAGCACCCCAGATACCAGTTGGGTGGAACTGCCACATTTCAATATCCTGCACCTGGTAACCAGCGCGAAGCGCCATACCAATGCCATCGCCGGTATTGATGTGCGCGTTAGTAGTTGACGCATAAATTCGACCTGCACCACCGGTAGCCATTACCGTAGCTTTAGCTTTAACGTAAACAGTCTCGCCGGTTTCCATGCAGATTGCGATAACACCCGTGGTGTCACCGTCTTCGTTCTTAACGATATCAACCGCATACCATTCGTTTAGGAAGACAGTCTTGTTTTCCATATTGTTCTGGTACAGCGTGTGAAGCAAAGCGTGACCGGTACGGTCAGCCGCGGCGCACGTTCTGGCTGCCTGCTGTTTCACATCATAATTCTTTGACTGACCGCCAAACGGACGCTGGTAGATTCGGCCATTCTCTGTACGCGAGAACGGTAGACCCATGTGCTCAAGTTCGAAAACGGCCTCGGGTCCAATCTTACACATGTATTCGATAGCGTCTTGGTCACCGATGTAGTCAGACCCCTTTACGGTGTCATACATGTGCCAGCGCCAATCATCATTAGGATCGTCACTCGCGATAGCACAAGTGATACCACCCTGAGCCGAAACCGTGTGTGAGCGAGTAGGAAAAACCTTCGAGACAACGGCTGTCTTGAAACCAGATTTAGACAACTCTAGTGCTGCACGCATGCCCGCACCACCGCCACCTACAATGACAGCATCAAAAGAAATAGTACGCATCGTAGTCATGTGTTAACCCCACAGAATCTGGAATGACCAGACCATATAAAAAACAAGAATAATAAAACCAATCAACTGCAGCAGTAGGCGAAGAAAAGTAGCCTTGCCGCCCATCATGCGTTCGGTAACGTAGTCGGACAAAACTGCCCACCAGCCGATCCATGCATGACCTGCAAGAGAAAGAATTGCGAGCAAACTAAACACCTTCACCCAAGTTGGTGCAAACGCAGCCGACCAAGCAGAGTAAGTTAACTCAGGGGTACACAGCACAACGAATCCAACATAGAGGAAGAAAGCGAGCAGGATAACTGCACTGAGACGTTGAATAACGAAATCGGCAACGCCACTGCGGCCGAGACTAGTAACTGACTTTACCATAACCAAATCCCCACAACGATGGCTTGAACAACTGCGAGCGCAATAACGATCCGCGCGCCGAGACGGCCACCTTCAAGCGTCTCACCCAGACCAAGGTCCATCAGAAGATGACGAACACCGGCAATCATGTGGTAGCCGAGACCGACCAACACAAACCAGAGCACAGCCTTCGCGACCGGAGATGACAAACACTCCTTAACTTGCGCAAAGCCTTCTGGACCTGATAGTGAAGTGTCGAGCATCCATAGTAGGACGGCCACACCAAGTAGCAAAAACACACCGCTTATACGATGCAAAATTGAAGCATACGCAGTAATCGGTAATTTGAGCGTCGAAATATCTAAATTGACTGGTCTATTTTTGTTCACAGCTGAACCTTTTTTTGTTGCATCTATAGGACTGTACATACTAAGCAGCGACATTGGATCACAACCTTAGTACGAAGCGCTCGCACGACGGGATTATATTGACCCGTCAGTCGCCTTACAAACTCTGTTGCGAAACAGTGATGTATGCGGACTATAAGCGGGCTGAATATTAGCAAAAAAAACGCGACTAGCGGTACTAAATTAGCGATTTTTAATGAAAAATCACCATTTGTACGAGATTGCACCTATACAAGCCATCTATAAAAATTTGACATGACTCTAAGGCAATATATAGTGTCGCTCCAATAGCTGGAGTGTCTGTATCTTTAATGAACAGCCATCCAACTCACGTAAACTATCGTAGAATAGTTGACGCAGCGGGTAGCTACCATATTTTGGTGTTTTTATACCCACTCTCCCGTTCCGGGTCTATACTATTAAGCCCTGCGGACCGAGCGCATAGCTCATTCAAAACCAGATTGATTCAGGAGTCGCTAAATGAGCGAAAAAATGGCACGCCTTACCATCGATGGCATGGACGAAGCATTAGAATTCCCAGTTTACAGCGGAACTATCGGACCTGACGTAGTAGACGTCCGAAGCCTAGTGAGCAAAGGTTTGTTCACCTATGACCCAGGCTTCGTCTCCACCGCGGCAACGGATTCTGCAATCACCTTTATTGATGGCGGTAAGGGTACTTTGTTACACCGCGGCTACCCTATTGAACAACTTGCCGAGCAGTCAGACTTCCTTGAAGTTTGCTACCTTCTTTTGAACGGTGAGCTCCCTAACGCCGATCAGAAAGCCGAATTTGTCAACACAGTGACCCGCCACACCATGGTGCATGAGTCAATCGCTGACTTCTTCAAGGGCTTCCGTCGCGATGCTCACCCAATGGCTATCATGTGTGGTGTAGTAGGTGCATTATCAGCGTTCTACCACGATTCGCTAGACATCACTAACCCACGTCACCGTGAAATCTCAGCATTCCGCTTGGTAGCGAAAATGCCAACGCTTGCAGCCATGACCTATAAACATGGTATTGGCCAACCGTTCATTTATCCGCGTAACGACCTATCATTCGCAGAAAACTTCCTGCACATGATGTTCGCTACCCCAGCTGAAGAATACAAAGTCAACCCAGTCCTCGCTAACGCGATGGACAAGATCTTCCTACTTCACGCTGATCACGAACAAAACGCTTCAACATCAACGGTTCGCCTTGCAGGCTCTTCAGGTGCTAACCCATTCGCGTGTATCGCATCAGGTATTGCAGCACTATGGGGTCCTGCTCACGGCGGTGCGAACGAAGCAGTTCTGACCATGCTGGAAGAGATTGGTGACGAGTCTAAGATCGACGAATTCGTCGCTCGTGCCAAGGACAAGAATGATCCGTTCCGACTAATGGGCTTCGGTCACCGCGTTTACAAAAACTACGATCCTCGCGCAACAGTTATGCGTCAGTGCTGTGATGAAGTTCTGGCAGAACTTGGTCTTGAGAATGATCCACTACTTAAGATTGCTAAGCGTCTTGAGCAGATCGCACTGGAAGATCCTTACTTCGTTGAGAAGAAGCTTTACCCGAACGTTGACTTCTACTCTGGCATCATCTTGAAGGCCTTGGGTATCCCAGTTGAAATGTTCACCGTGATCTTCGCAACAGGCCGTACTATCGGCTGGATCTCTCACTGGAATGAAATGATTAGTGGTTCGTACAAGATCGGTCGTCCACGCCAGCTTTACACTGGCGCTGCACCACGTGACTTTGTTTCGCTAGACAACCGATAAGTTCGCGTCAGCCAACAACATCGGAAAGGCTATCTCCAAGCGGAGATGGCCTTTTTTTATAGCAGATGAAAGCACTGATCAGTGGGCGGATACTAATCCAACGCACCACCTACACGCGTAAACGCTGCTGGCTGACCAAGGGGCGCGGGAACCTTAACTACCTCTCCGTCGACCGAGCCTGAATAGATATCGCCCGTCCACCAGTGTCGCCACTCGCCCGGCGGTACAATCACAACCACCTCGTCAACCCCTTCATCGAGGACCGGAACAATAAGTAGATCACTCCCCAAAAAGAACTGCTGATAACGCAACCCCCAAAAGCGAGAAACCGTTGGAAATTCCACTAGCGGATGGCGAACTGGTGGAATCCCAGTTCGTTCCATTTCCCGATAGAGCTCTCGGCGATAGGGTGCCAACATGGTAAACAGCTGTGTCATCGCTCGCGTAGCGGTTATAGCTGCCTCATCGTAAACTTGCACATTCAAATCAGGAAGGTTGCCTTCATGTGAACGAAAAATAAGCCCGAAGGCATTCAATTCAAGCCAACGTTGGAGTAGCTCCGAGCTACGATGGATTGAGATAGCTGAGTGTTCAATCGTGGTGTAGCCGCCAATATCCGAGTGATTAACTGCCATACCTGAAAGCGACGCCGACAGCAGCCCCGTCACGGCCGATTTAATGCCATCGTGCTCATCCCAGTCAACCAGTTGATCTCCTAGCCAGAAAACACTGCCGCTGGCAGCTGAGCCAGTAAACGCCGAGCGATGCCAAACTAGTGAGTCATCAAGTTCTAATTGTTCCGCCAGAGATTGATTGAACTGACTCCATAGTACTGGATAACGGTTATGAGCTGCGTGACCATGCTGGCTATCCCCGCCTGGATAGGCTTCAGCAAAATCTGCCATCCAACCACTCCAGCCCAAGTCCGCCACTTCGGAGACAAGCTCTTGTTGAAATACTTCGCTCACTTCAGGCTGAAAAAGATCCACCAAATTGGCTGAAAACGACGAGTTAGGAAAGCTTACAGGAACCCCGCTTTCATCCTCCACAAACGCATCAATAGCGCTCAGTTTGTGCCAGATGTCATCATTAACCTCCAATCTAGGCGACTCAACCACAAAGGGATTTAAATAACCCAGCACCCGAATATCTTCGTCCGCCAGCCGATCAACCTGCTGCTGCCAATTGGGATAATGCGCTTGATCAAGAGACCAATTCCACCAGAGCTGCTGACCGAAGCTAGTCTGACGTTGACCAACCCAATCCTGCAACCATACTGCGGCCAGAGGGACCCCAGCATCGCGAAGACGCTCAACTTTTGGCCAAGCTTCACGGCCACCCTGAACGCCCACGATTAAGCCACTATCGACCCATGATGGCGGAGCGCTCATGCGGCCAGTGTCCGCTGTAAACTGAGCGATGAATTGCTTCGGCGTATCCGCCAAATACACCTTTACGGTAAGCGCGTGCGTCGCGGCACTGATAATCACCCTATCCGATGAGCGAAAATCAAACCAACTGGGCTCGCTATTCTTTAACCAGAATGCTCTCCCCTGCGAACTAAAGAACCAGGGCACGGGCGCATAACTCGAATGCCATTTACCGCCAGCTCCAGCCGCCCAATCAACCATGGAAGTAAGTGGTTCTCGCCCCCGACCAATTCCCTGTTCCGAAACAATAATTGGCAACAGCAGCCCACGCATATTGAGGCGGCTAAACTGGGCGCCAAAGCCGATAGCCGCCTCGTCTTTTTGCATCTCAATCATCAGGCTAAGCAGTGCGTCGGGAGTAGCGCCAGCTGAGGCCGGTTGCGCCAATTCAAAGCTAAGCTGCTGATCAGAATGCGCCTGTATGGTCAAGTTATAAGGGAATAGCTGATCGCCACAATCTAAGTGACCACTAACTATCAAGCGCTCATCATTATCTAAGACACTTTGGACCACTTGTTCGCAGCTCGACCAGGCTAAATCAACCTCGGAAGAAATCATCCCACGATGCTCAGTTAATCTGACCTGTTGAGGGTTAATATCCACGAAACGCTCACCGCGAACGTTCTTGAGAACAATATCACCATCCCGGTCACGAACAATTAGGTGCCAAGGATTCAGCTCCACACTCACTGACCCAAGTTCCCAACTGCCGACAACCTCAACACTCAGGTCATTACGCTCCCAGGACCACCAGCGCCAGTCATCAAGAAAGAAGATCAGCATTAATAGTCCAACCAACCCCATACCCTTTAGAACTTTCATATTTCCTCTACTTAGTGCTAGGCTATGTAAATTATTGTTATATCAACTGATTACTAGCCTAGCGTAAAAACGCAGGAACCACTAGGAAGCTCAACTTGAAAAAAGGTGAACTGACCAAGCGCGATATAATAGAGGCCACGTTGCGTGTCATCGCCAAACATGGCGTCCATGGCACAACATTCCGTGCCGTTGCCGATGAAGCAGACATCAAGTTATCCCTGGTGGGCTATCACTTCCCAGATCGTTCAGTACTGCTTAGAAATGCCATTGCCATTCTATTTAGCCGCCAATCCAGCTTAATCAATAACGTATTCAATGAAATCTTCGGTTTAATTGGCAAGTTCAATCAACGCGACTTCCGCCGATCCATCTCGCGCGCCGAAATTGCACTGCTACTTTCCGACGCCGTGACCGATGTCATCTTCAACTACTACTTGTCTGATCGAGTTGATCCAAGAGTCCTCTTGAACCTCAAATTTGATATTCACCCTGACCCAGCATTGATTCACGTGCGCAATCTAGGGCATCGATCTTTGAAAGCTTATCTCATTGAGCTTTGCCGACAGATTAACTCCGATAGCCCAGTGGATGACTCAAGATTACTCGCCGGCGTATTCACACTGTTTGAACTGGAATCGCTGCAACAACGCCGCCCCGATTACCGCAAAATTCACAATGCCGTCTGGCAGTGTTTTAGCCATATCCTAAATGTTTCTGGTAGCCTTCACGAGGTATCAGAGCGGGTAAAACGGCATAAGATGACCTCCTACGACGCACTTTTAGACCAGGACGATCTATTTTCCTCGCTATAGTTAGTTCCGCGGCTTGCTCCAACTAGCCCCCTAATTTAAACTCCGCGCAACTAAGGAGTTGCCATGTATATCTTTTCCATAACAGCTGTTGCCCGAGTAGATCAGGACGGACTAACCGCCGGTACATCAAGACCTTTCATTGTCTACATAAATTTTGCTGACTTATTTGGTTCCCGAGCGCTAGCTCAAGCTTATTTACTCAAGGCGGGCTTCCATAAACTACGCTTCGATGATCAAAAGCACCTTAGTGCCGAACAACTTAGTGATCACGCCACCGTAGCCGGCAACAAACAAATCGTTGAGGCATTGAAGCACGGCTTCTCGCTACAAATGTTCGAAAGCCACTGAGTAAACAAGCGATCCAGCCACGGAGACTAGCTAATGAAAACAGAACTACTTAGCCCCGCGGGTTCATTACGCGCAATGCGCTATGCCTTCGCCTATGGTGCCGATGCAGTCTATGCAGGACAACCCCGCTATAGCCTTCGTGTGCGAGAGAACGAATTCAATAAAATGGATGTCATGGCGGCTGCCATCGAAGAGGCCCACAGTCTCGACAAACTGTTCTTCATTGCCAGTAACCTATCTCCACATAACAACAAAGTGAAAACCTACCTCCGCGATATGGCGGACGTCGTAGCGATGAAGCCAGATGCCTTCATCATGAGCGACCCAGGCCTGATTGCGATGGTTAAGGAAACTTGGCCGGACCAAGAAATTCATTTATCGGTGCAATCGAATGCCGTCAACTTCGCTACCGTGAAGTTTTGGAAGAATATGGGCATTAGTCGCGTCATTCTTAGTCGCGAGTTATCGCTCGACGAAATCGAAGAAATCCGCCAAGAGTGTCCAGATATAGAACTCGAAGTCTTCGTTCATGGCGCTCTTTGTATGGCCTACTCTGGCCGTTGCTTGCTCTCTGGCTATATTAATCACCGAGACTCCAATCAGGGAGCCTGCACCAATGCTTGCCGTTGGAAGTATCAGGCTACCCCTGCCGAAGAAACTGCCGAAGGCAATATCCAAGCCAACATGGAAGTGGGGACCTTCGAGCCAAAACCGCTTCAAATGGTACTCCAAGACGTTACTAAGCCCGACGAGATCATCCCCGCCTATGAGGATGAAACGGGTACCTATTTCATGAACTCTAAAGATCTTCGTGCCATTCAGCATGTTGAGCGGCTCATGAAAATGGGCATCGATAGCCTAAAAATTGAAGGCCGAACCAAGACGTATTTCTATGCCGCCAGAACGGCTCAAGCCTATCGCCAAGCGATTGATGATGCAGCCGCAGGGCGCCCATTCAATATGGCCCTGATGGATGACTTGGAGTCTCTGGCTAATCGAGGCTACACGGAAGGCTTCTATCGAAGACACGTCCCGGGCGAAATGCAAAACTACGAAAATGGCAGCTCGAAAATGCACCAGCATCAGTTCGTTGGTGATGTCACCTTTGTAAAGGATGGCTGGGCCACCATTGAAGTGAAGAATAAGTTCTGTGTCGGCGATATGATTGAGATCATGACGCCAAAGGGCAATCATAAACTGCGCTTAACAGCGATGCGTGATAAGCGCGGAGATGAGTGTTCAGAGGCGAAAGGCTCCGGCCACATCGTCACGATTCCTTGGCCAGCTCATGCTAACCCTGAGCACGCTATGATTCTGCGCGAGCTTCCGGTAAACAAAAACACCTAAGCTGTTGCTTTTATTGCAGAAAACGGTTGACAGGTGATGCGTAGTTGCTAAACTGCGCATCGTCTTTAGGGGCCTTAGCTCAGCTGGGAGAGCGCAACACTGGCAGTGTTGAGGTCAGCGGTTCGATCCCGCTAGGCTCCACCAAACAAAAAAACCTGATTCATTGAATCAGGTTTTTTTTCGCCTCCTGTTTCACCTCATTTTCCCCTCATAGCCCTGACTACGCAGATTATCCTTTCGGCGAGAAAGCCCCACTACCCAACCCCAAGTCAGAAAGAATTCGACCTTTTCGCAGCGAATTACTGCCAAAAGCGTCATTCTTGATCTAGGGTTTAAGAGGATGATTTACTAACAGGGTCTTACGATATGAAAAAAACAACTACGACGTTAATGATGGCAACCCTCTTTCTGGTAGCTTGTAGTTCATCGCCTGAACCAAAAGAAGAAACGCCACTTGAACATCATTTTGATGACCATGAACATCATCACGGTGTGGATGGACACGTTACTCATCATGAACATCATCATGGTGATGATGGCCACGAATCAGAGCATGAACACCATCATGGAGATGACGGACATATTTCCGAGCATCAGCATCATCACGAGGATACTGATCATGCTAGTGAACATGAACATCACCATATGAGTGATGATAGTGATCAAGGCGACCATCACCATCACCACAATGACGATTAAGCGCTGTCAGTAACTACGCGCTCCGTTAGAGGGTCTCTCTTTGGAGCGCGGTCAACTTCGTATAGCCGACTAGACCCCTAGATACTTTCTATTAGTAACCACAGCGACCTTTGTTGCGCAAGCAATCACTAGTTCTTCTTAATGGACTTGAGGATGATGGTTGTCTCCATATCATCAATGGCTTCGATGGCCGCTAATTCTGTTTTTAATTTCGCCTCAAGGTCATCCAGACTCTCGCTATGAAGGCGCAGCATATAATCATATCTCCCAGTAATGGTGCTGCACTCGGTAACATAATCCAACCGTTCTATGGCGGCTTCGAATAACTGTGCTTCGCTAATGCCGTTTCGGCGTAACTTTATTGAAACTAATGCACTAACATTTCTACCCATCTTTGCGGGATTAATTCGCGCGTGATAGCCGGTGATAACGCCATTCTTCTCGAGCTTTCGTACACGGCGCGAGCAGGGAGATGGCGAGAGATTAATCGCCTCCGCTAGCTCGGCATTACTCAACCTTGCGTCGCGCTGCAAAAGACGAACAATTTTTTGATCAACTAAGTCAATTTTTAGCACAAAACCCCCTTTAAACGCCCATTAACAATATAAATCACTAATATCTAAGCACTAAACAACCTAAATACGCAATAACTGCATTCGCTTTGGATTGATAATTAGGAAAAAAGAACTGAGGCTGATATGACCCAAAACACCAAAGCGTTTGATCATTGGATCCGAACCGATTTCGTAGCAATTAATACGCAGCTTGAAACGCTGTATTTCGAGCATCACAGTGATCGCGCTCAGGTTGAGGGCATTGGCGATGACCTTAAACAACAGCTTCTCAATGACGGGAGGACGTTACTGGCTTCTCTCCTCGCTGAGGGTAATACTGATGAGGGTTTTGATGCAGGTTTTGATCTCTTGGGGAATATCGGCTTCTATATGGCAGCCTGTCGACGCCATGAGTTAACGGAGCCATCGCGAGAAACAAAGTCTCCGCTCGTTGAGGCATCAGCCCTAGCCCTACAAGTTGGCGCTTCCATTGGGATGATCCCTCGTTTTAGCACTGCGCACTTAACTACCCACAACCAGGCGATAAATGGCAGAGCCAAGTCCTTCACTCATCTACCGGATGAGGCTATTTTTAACGAGTTCAACACCCGCTCAATCCTCGCCTATCAAGAAGCTTCAACCGCGCTGATCAAAGTGGTAGATGTAGGAATCAGTTCGCCCGTAGCGATTGACTTACTTCATACTGCCGGCGTTGCGTTAAAAAAAGTTTTTGATTCCAACCAACAGCTTAATGATCAACTTGATGTAGACCGATTCTTCTATTCAGTTCGCCCCTATTACAAATCTCACCGAGTAGGAAACAACATCTACCGGGGCGCCAATGCTGGGGACTTTGCGGGCATCAATATTATCGACTTACTGCTAGGGCTATGTCGCGCCGATGAATCTTACTACTCTCAGCTTCTTGTCGACAAAATGCTCTACATGATGCCGGACGATCAAGCGGCTCTGCGAAACGCAATGCGACTACCGAATCTCCTTGACGCACTGCTGTCCAGCCCCGATGGCAACTGGAAAGCTGCTGCCGCAACAGCGCTATTGAAGGTCTGTCGCGCCCATGGCGCTACGGCAGAACAACACCATAATCTCTTAGTAGAACGATTTATCCGCGTCCCGTCACAGCAGCTCGCGGCTCAGCATCATCAAAACTTGACCGCCAGTGGTCCACCGCTTCCCGTACTATTAGCCGCATTAGAAAAGCTTCGCGACCTTCGCTGTGCGAGCCCTCGCCACGACATCGTCACCGCAGCAGCTAAGATGGACCAAGTAAAGGAGTTACTAAGATGAGCCATCAGCCTTTTCATCATCTTGATAACTACTGGCTATCACACTCGGTGGGGCGTCCACTCCAACAGACTGCTGAAAGTCTTCATCGGGACTATTTGCAGTACTGGGAAAGCCCTGAGCCGTGGCCGCTGTGGCTAAAAACTATTCAGCGCTTTAAGGACCAAGTGGGTGAATTAATTAACGCGAAGCCATCAGCCGTCTGCCCTCAAGTGAACATCTCAAGTGGCCTAACTAAGTTACTCAATGCTATTTGCAAAGATCGACCGAAGCCTAAAATTCTGCTTTCCGAAGCAGACTTCGCCACCATTAGCTTTGTGGCGAAGCAAGTTCCTAACGCCGAACTTCACTACCTACCCGCAGAGGCTGACGTCACCAAGATGTCTACCTGGCTGGATCACCTTTCCGACGACCTTGATGTTGCCCTAATTACCCATGTCTTCTCGAATACTGGCATGCGAGCACCGGTTAAAGAAGTGGTAGCGAGTTGTCGCGAGCGCTCAATTCACTCTATTATTGACATCGCTCAGTCCGTGGGCATTGTTCCGATTGATGTCAGCGAATGGCAATGCGATGCCGTCATCGGCACCTCTGTCAAATGGTTATCTGGCGGTCCCGGTGCAGCCTTTATGTACGTAGAACCAGAATTCTGCGCAACCCTGGAGCCTAGCGATGTTGGCTGGTTTTCCCATCAAAATCCCTTTGAGTTTGACGTCCATAACTTCGAGTACGACCAGACCAGTCATCGCTTTCTTGGCGGAACACCTTCGGTAGCTCCGTTTGCCATTGCCGCCGCTAGCATTGCCGAGATCAATCAGTTAGGTGTTGCCAAGCTGTTAGCTCATAATCACGAGATGTCAGCGCTGATGATGGCCGATACCCCCGACTCATGGTGGTCTTCTCCCTGTAACCCTACTCAACGCGGTGGGACCTTGATATTCAATCCGCCTATGTCCATAGCTGAGCGCTTACTCAAGGCCTACCAGCAAGGAGACATTTATTTGGACCAGCGCGAAACCGGCTTCCGCCTTTCTCCCTGTTGGAGCAACACCGAGGAGGATGTCGTCCGGTTCAAAAAAATTATTAACGATGGCTGAAGCCTGCCTGGGTGTTCGCGATTAAAGGTGATTATTCGAACACCTGACTTTCGGCGTCGCTTGCTTTTTGCAGCTCTTGAGATATGAGGCGCTTGAGATATCAGACGGCTAAGATGAGAGGCGCTCAAAACTCGAGGCGCCCAAATCAATTATCACCACCGCTATGACAGACTAAAGACTCTGAACAATGAGTATTAACGCAACAATAATCAGCAATCCGTAAACCAGCTGCAGAAACCGAGCTTCGTCAACACGATGATGAAGCCAGTTACCCACCCAAGCACCGGCCAACACAGCCGGCGCTAATAGTACGATTGAAGCGCTTTGCGCAATCAGTCTGCCATCAATAAGATAGGCCAACGTCAGAACACTATTGAGCGATAGCCAAACTACCACTAACGTGGCGCGAAAGACTGCCTTGCCATGGTTAGCTTTGGCCAGAGCGTAAACCAACAACGGTCCCCCCGTGGCGTACATCCCATGAATGATACCGGCAATGCCTATGACATAGGGCTGCCTCTTCGACGGTAGCGAGGCGCTGGAAACTTCCTTGGAACGCGGTGACAAAGAACGCTTGATCTTAATCAGGGCCTGGCCCGACAACAACAGGATGAAGCAGGCAAAGCCGATTTTTAAAAATTGTTCCTCAAAGAACTGCGGTAACCAGTAGCCAATAGCCATACCTCCTAGCATTAGCGGGAGGATAATTCGAAACAGTAAGCGCCAATTAATATGCGTTCGATTACGCCAGGCTAACGGCAGGTTCATCACCAGCGTAAGCGGTACCAAAATAACCACTAAACTTGGTATATCAGTAATGAGTGCTCCGAGGCTCAAAGCTAGTACAACACTGCCAAAACCGGTCATCGCCCCCACTGCAAAGGCGCCAAAAACAATTACCGCTAATATGACTTCAACGGGCATTCGAGATTTCCTTGTCAATAATTTTGAGATGTTGCCGTGAAACGGCCCTTCTGGCACAAGTTTTAGATCTAAGCTCCAACGTCTTTTTAGCGCTCAAGTTAAGGTAAAGCAACAGCACCCTTAAAGGTGAC
Organism: Umboniibacter marinipuniceus; assembly: GCF_003688415.1. Classification (NCBI taxonomy): domain Bacteria; kingdom Pseudomonadati; phylum Pseudomonadota; class Gammaproteobacteria; order Cellvibrionales; family Cellvibrionaceae; genus Umboniibacter; species Umboniibacter marinipuniceus. The sequence goes on along the minus strand of NZ_REFJ01000005.1, from coordinate 254,606 downwards.
GACAGGTAACTAGGGAGGCGACTACCATGCTCATTATATTGATTTCCCTTCAATGTGGTACCCGCTCTCAAGCGGAATAGTAAAAGGAAAGGGTGTACTGAACAGCAAACTCCTCTACTATTATCAAGCAGCATAACGCGAAGCCTCAAGAAATGATGCTTAGGTCTCATCTTAAGCGAGATCTGATAGAGATTTTTTGACACCACCGCTACAAATTCATAATGCTGTACTAAATAGGTTTCGGACAAAAAAAATTAATCATGACTCGGGTAACTCGACTTCTTCTTATCACCGCCCTTTGTTCTGGCTGTAGCTATCAACACGCTATGCAGGAGCACATAGATACCAATAATTCGGTGGCGGCGAAGACCGAAACAATCCAAGCCGATATCGCTCGCCTCGAAACAGGCCTCCAGCAACAGCAGGAGCAGTTCCAAGCTATTCGCGCCCAGCTTGCGCAAATTACTGAGGGGATTAGTCAGCAGCAGTCTCAACTACACCACCATACTCCTTTTCCGGTTGAAGCCGCCGCTGAACCGGCGCCCGATAGTCAAACTATTGCGCAAGTTCCCTCGCGCACCGCTGATAAGATTGTTCTCGGCGGCAGAGAGAGCATCTTCATCCATGCTGCCAATGAAGAATTTGTAGCCCGAATAGATACCGGTGCCGAAGTGTCATCCATTCACGCCACCAATATTGAGTTATTTGAACGCGATGGCAAGGAATGGGTTCGCTTTAGCATTGATCATGAAACCGTAAATGAGATTCGCCACAGTGTGGTTGAGCGGCCAATCAAACGACAAACACGCATTCGTCAAGCGAACAGTGATGAGGCACAGGAGCGTTTTGTTGTCTCAATGCTGACTCGCCTAGGTGAGATCGAACAACATGCCGAGTTCAGTTTGACGGATCGCTCACAGCTCAAAAACCCCATACTTATCGGCCGCGACTATTTCATCGATATCGCCATTGTTGATGTGAGCCGCGAGTTTATTCAATCCTCTGCTCCGGGGACCGATTAATGTCATCTCGTACGCCTTTCTACTTCGCGATTGTTGCACTCATTGTGATTGGGCTATTCACCAGTTGGAACCGACATGCCCAAAATGGTATTCCCCTGCTACCCGACTACGACCGAGAAGTCTGGGAGATTGAAGCGCGAATTGAGTTTACTGCGCTTGATCGTCCGGTGCTCGCTAGCCTCGCGCTGCCTGAGGCTAGTCAGCCTGGATTTCGGTTAATTCGAGAGGCTTCCTCATCACCAGATTTCGGCATGACTTACCAACAAACGCCTTATGGCCGACGTGCCGAATGGTCAAAGCGCTCGGCGTTGGGTGAGCAAACTCTCTTCTATCGCGCGCAATTTTTAGTTGACCCAACCAATCAAGAACTCTCCCCGCCCGAGTACCCGCTCACGGCGCCAAAACTAAATCTCATAGGCCCCGAGCGACTTGCTGCTGAATCACTCAAGGAGGCAGCTTTTTCGCGATCTTCGAATGCGTTGAGCTTTGGTCGAGAACTCGTCAAGTTGCTCAACGATCCAAACAATCAAAACAGAGCACTACTTCGGAGTAGGTATTCACAGCTAAATATCCTCTCCACACTGCTCTCAGAAGCCGACATTCCGAACCGCCTAGTGGGTGTCCTCAGTTTAGAAGATGGCCGACGACGTCAACCCATTGAGGGAATGATGCAGCTTTGGACGGGAGCACAGTGGCTGTTATTTGACCCTGCCTCTCAGCAATTTTCTCCCCTCGGTGAAGTCTTAGTCTGGGATGCTTCCATCGGCTCCTTATTAGACGTCAATGGCGGGCGAAACAGTCGTGTTAGCTTTTCTATGATTTCCCAAGATGTGACGCCTACCGAAGCGGTTGCCAGCGTCAACCAAGCAAGTGAACCTTGGAACCTTTCAATCCATAGCCTTCCCCTTGAGCAGCAAGCCATGTTTAAGACCATTATGCTGATTCCGGTGGGCGCACTGATTGTTGCCTTCCTGCGTATCATGGTCGGGTTGAAGACTTCCGGGACTTTTATGCCAATCCTGATTGCTATGGCGTTCGTCCAAACCGAGTTGCGAGTGGGGATTATTGGCTTGGTCGTGATTGTAGGGGTGGGCCTGATTATTCGCGGCTATCTCTCGCGGCTTAATTTACTGCTCGTGGCGCGAATTTCGGCGGTGATCATTGCCGTCATCTTGATGATTTCCAGTTTCGCGGTGCTTGCTTATCACCTAAATCTCTCACAGGGCCTCTCTATCACTCTCTTCCCGATGATTATTCTCGCTTGGACGATTGAGCGGATGAGTATTCTGTGGGAAGAAGATGGTTGGCGCGAAGTGGCCATGCAATCAGCGGGAAGTCTGCTCACCGCGGTGATCGTATATTTGGCAATGACCAATGAAGTTATTCGCTATTTAAGCTTTAACTTCATTGGCCTACAGTTAGTTATCCTGGCTTTTATTCTGATGCTCGGCAACTACACCGGCTACCGCTTATCAGAGCTCACTCGCTTTTATCCCCTGGGTGGAAAGTCGTAAATGCAGTGGACCAAATTCGCCAACCCCAGCCAACTTAAGCGCAGGCATGTCTTGGGGATGAACGAGCGGAATATCCATTTTATTGGCCGCTACAACCAGCGTCATCTCTATCCGTTAGTAGACGATAAACTACTCACCAAAAAAATTGCGGAAAAGGCCCACCTTAAAGCGCCTGAGCTCATTGGCGTGATCACCACCCAAGCGGATATCAAAACCATTCACCAGCTGGTTAGTCATGGCGAAGGTTTCGTGCTTAAACCGGCTCAAGGCAGCGGTGGAAAAGGTATCTTGGTCATTAGCAGTCAGGAAGACGGGCAGTTTATTAAACCATCGGGCGGTGCCCTTTCGGCTGCCGATATTGAGCGTCACATCAGCAATACCATCGCCGGACTATTCTCGTTAGGTGGGCGAAGCGACGCGGTCATTGTTGAACGCCTTATTCAGTGTGACCCGCTATTTAACCGCTACAGCTTCGAGGGCGTTCCTGACATTCGAGTCATTGTCTTCAAGGGCTACCCGTTAATGGCAATGGTACGACTCAGCACCAAGGAGTCTGATGGCAAAGCTAATTTGCATCAGGGCGCCGTGGGCGTAGGTTTGGACTTAGCTACCGGCAAGGCACTTCAGGCGGTTCAGTTTGACGAAGTCATTACTCACCACCCCGATACCAATGCCGCGCTGAGTGACCTTCAAATTCCCAACTGGCGAGAAATCTTATGTCTTGCTGCTCAAGCCTACGAAATGACTCAACTTGGCTATCTCGGCACCGATATTGTTCTGGATGCAACAGACGGTCCGATGGTTCTGGAGCTTAATGCCCGTCCAGGGCTTGCGATTCAAATTGCTAACGGCCTAGGCTTAAAGCAGCGCCTAAAGCACATTGAGAAGCTGCAACAGCCTTTCTATTACCCCAGCTACGAACAACGTGTTGACTACGCAATGAACACTCTGTCAGCCCTCAAATAGCTTGTAAACTGTTAATCCCACACATTATTGATACACTTAGGAAAAGCGCTCGTATTACATCTCGTCCCTTGAAGAGAGTTAATCCCTATATGAAATTTCAAAGTGCCAACCAGTTTAGTCATTCTCAGCAGGATAAAATTGGTCTGCTACTCGTTAATCTCGGCACGCCAGACGCGCCAACACCCAAGGCCCTTCGGAGCTACCTCCGCGAGTTTCTTTCAGACCCAAGAGTGGTTGAGATTCCCCGGATCATCTGGCTGTGTATTCTCTATTTAATTATTTTACCGCTTCGAGCACCAAAATCTGCTCATGCCTATGCGTCGGTCTGGAGCGACCAAGGTTCCCCACTAATGGTGAACGCACTAGCTCAACGAGACGCTATTCACGCACTCATGAGCGAGCGTCATGGCGAACGTGTTATAACGGCTTTAGCTATGCGCTACAACAAACCATCCGTTAGTAGCGTAATTCAACAGCTGCAGGACCAAGGCGCTACTAAGCTCGTTGTCCTACCTCTGTATCCCCAATATGCTGCGTCAACGGTGGCATCCGTGTTTGATGCGGTAGCGGCAGATTTTGCCAAGCGCCGTTGGCTGCCAGACTTACGATTTATTACCCACTATCATCGAGATCGCGGTTATCAGCAAGCTATGGCGAAGCGTATTCGCGACTACTGGGAAACCCATGGCCAAGCTCATCTCGTACTCAGCTTTCATGGCATCCCAAAGCGGAGCCTCACCCTGGGAGACCCCTATTTCTGCGAATGCCATGCCACTGGTAGATTATTAGCCGAGGAACTCGGCTTACGCAAAGATCAATACACTATCAGCTTTCAAAGTAGATTCGGGAAGGCCGAATGGCTCAAGCCATACACTGACGAAACCCTTAAGAAGATGCCTAGTAGTGGCATCAAGGCGGTAGACGTTTTTTGTCCTGGCTTCTCAGCTGATTGCCTAGAGACCATTGAGGAGATTGCCATTGAAAACCGTGACTACTTCCTCGAAGCCGGCGGCGAGCAGTATCGCTATATCGAAGCACTGAATGATATGCCCGAACATATTAGTGCGCTCGCCAATATCGCCGAACGTGAAATGGCGGGATGGCTAGCAGAAGAAATAAACGGTAAAGCTCGCCAACGCTATGCCGATGAGATCACTCAAGAACTCGCAGGCTAAGCGGCTAGCGCTTGCTAGGCCTGAATGAACGAGTGCGGCGAAAGAATTTATCCCGCACTCGTTTTGCCCACCAACACGCTAGCAACTTTATTTACCCTAAGCGGTTTACATTCCATTTTTTGCCGCTAACATAGCGCCCTCTTTTAAATACTGACAATCCACCGAAAATTAACTTACAGCACTGCTGAAATGAACTAGGCTTAGTTCCTTGACGTTGCCCTGCTATTGGACCTTTTAATGACCACAGCTCAGTTCTCAACCACCACCTTCAGCTCCGCTTTAACTGCTCACGATGAACTCGTCTCGCCAACGTTGGCACTTGGACTGGTGACCGGGGTAAGTTTGCTGCCGGTAGAACTGCAACCCAACGAATGGTTCAATTTACTCTGGTGTGGTGATGAGCCAACGGTTGAAGATTCTAAAACGCTAGGTCCTGCGTTCGAAGCAGCGCTTGAATATCAGCAGTGGTTGTTAGCTACACCTACCGATGATTGGTTTACCCTCATTGATGAGCTGAATTTGAGCGAATACGCGATGGGTCTCGCCATGGCGCTTAATTGGGGACAAACCGCGTGGAGTGATGTCGGCCTTGAGGATGGTAGTGATAACGATAATCTGATTGGCGCTTTGATGCTGGTTGCGGTGACGCTTGCATGGCCAAATGAGCAGCGCCCAGAGGGCATCAATCTCCCCACTGCCGCCACCGCTGAAAGTCAGTTTAAAACGGCCATCCATGCAGTTCGACTCATCTCATCAGAATATCGCCAACAGCAAACCACTCAGCAAGCCGCTCATTAAGCGGTTGTTGCTACCCACATTGCCTGGTCTCGTAGAACAGTCTTAGCACACAGCGCCTCAGCAGTTCGAGGCGCTCACTCAGTTCGTACTCCGAGTAGCCCATGTGCTTGAACGACTCCCAGCGCTATAATAGGTTTAGGTTTGTCAATTCATACTCGCCTCAGCAGCTTCCCGTTACCAAGCGGTTAGATAGCACCCTCCTTGGTGCCTCTTACTCATCCTTGAGCTACGTAGCTTAGCGCTCATAAGGGACCTTTACGCCCCCTCTTCGGTGAGTTCTGAGTAACTGTCTATAGCTTCGCTATTAAATCGCGCCGCCAAAGCCGAAGTGAGTAGCTACTGCCTTTTTCCCTCCGCCCTGTGGCCAATTCGCTTTAGCTTTTCGCGGAAACACGGCACCTCCGTCAAACCGCTAAAAATGCGCGAAATCAGCACTAATTCTAGTGTCGAAGAGTCATGTTTCAGTGCTAAACTAATTGTCCAATCAGCCAGGGAAGATTGCTTGTCGTGTTGCATTTACTGTCATCAAATAGCCAAGATGTCTTGGTTGCGCAGCTATCGCAAATCCTAAAAATCCAGGCGCCAGCAGATCCTTTTATTGGCACCTCTGTGCTGGTTCAGAGTGACGGCATGGCTAACTGGTTGAAACTCCAGCTGGCTAATAAGTTAGGGCAATGCAGTCATATTGATTTCCTAATGCCCAGTAATTTTCTTTGGAACTGTTATCGGAAGACTCTACCCGAGGTCCCTGAACGCTCGCCGTTTTCTCGAGAGCAGTTGCGCTGGCGAGTCGCGCAATACCTCGCTGAACACATTAATGAGCAAGCCTATCAACCTTTAGCCGATTACCTTCAACAAAATCCAGGTGATCTTGCCGAAGTACAGTTGGCCGAAGCTATCACTGATATTTTCGATCACTATCTCATGTACCGGCCAGACTGGCTGCTTGCGTGGGAAGGTGGCGACTTTACGCTATTTGACCAATTAGGCGCAGATCTTCGCTGGCAGGGGGTGCTCTGGGAAGCACTCAATCGTCGCATCCCTCCTGAGCTTCGTTGGCATCGAGCAAATATCGCCGAGGCCTTTATTAATAAGGTTTCTGCCGATGATTTACCCAAGCAACTCTACGTCTTCGGCATCAGTAACATGCCACCAATTATGCTGCACCAGCTAAACGCTATTAGTAAGCACTGCGAAGTCTATCTTTTTTGGCAGAATCCGTGCAGCGAATTTTGGCAAGAGCTAGCCAATCCGGGGTCACGCGCCGCCATCACCGAAGCACTCGAGCAGGAATTTCGTGAGGATTACTTTCAATCCAATAACACCCTGCTCACGAACTTAGGACAGCATGGGCGCGATTTTGTCCATCAGCTCATCGAACTTGATATCTTTGGTGGACAAAACGACATCCATTTCAATTTGGACCAGAAGGTCGATTTGGGCCGCGATACCCTGCTGGCACACATACAGCACGATGTGCTCAGCCTACAGCGAACGCAACACGCCTACGATGCGAGTATTCAATTTGCCACCAGCTACAGCCCAGCACGTGAGATTCAGGCTCTGAGAGATTATGTGCTCCAGCAACTTGAAACCACTCCAAGCCTAACGCCTGGCGACTTTGTAGTGATGGTTCCCAATATTGAAGCTTATGCTCCGTTCTTCGCTACCCTGTTCAATCCAGTCGGTACCGACACTTATCTACCTATCGCGATTTCCGATAGAGCTGAAGTGAGCGAACAACCTATCTATCAGGCCATCGAACAACTCTTAGGTCTTTCGCAATCTCGTGCTACCCGCAGTGACATCTTCAACCTTTTAGAGATCGCCGCAATTCGAGCTAAGTTTTCCATTGACGAAGCGCAACTCGGTCAATTGCGAGATTGGTGCAGGGAGGCCAATGTATTTTGGGGTTTTAATGATGCGCATTGGCAACTCAACGGGAATCCAGCTACCGGCAGGTATCACTGGGAGTTCGCCATAGAACGGTGGATACAGAGTTTGGTTTTTGCCGATACCGCGCCGCCCTTTAACAACTCGGTCGGCGGTGTCAGAATTAGCGGCACCCAAACCGAGTTATTGAGTAATTTCATTGCCTTCATCGATACGCTCAAAGGAATTTTTGATATTCAGCAGGGTGAAAAATCTCCCGCCGAATGGCAACAGGTGATCATCGATGCCATTAGTCAGCTCATCGATGGCGATCACGATGACGCGGAATATCTCCCGCAAATTTACCGTCGTATCGATGATTATTTTCAATCCATTAGTCAGGCCGAATTTAGCCGCTGCGTGAGCTTTCCAACGGTTAGCCAGCCGTTACTCAGCGAATTGACAAGCGTGCGAAATAGCCAGCGTTTTGCTGCCGGGAGAATTAATATTTGTACATTCTTACCCATGCGTTCCATCCCCTTTCGGGTGGTCTGCATGCTAGGAATGGGTAGCGAGCAAATTCCAAGGCGCGTTGAAGCACAGCAGTTCGATCTAAGTTTGCGACAACCACGAATTGGCGATCGCCATCCTACGCGTGAAGATCGCTACCTCTTCCTCGAGGGTATCTTGGCCGCCGAAGACGCGTTATACATCAGTTGGATCGGACGCTCTATAAAGACAAATGAAGAACAGCCGCCATCCATTCTGGTTTCAGAACTTCTCGACACCCTAGTTGACACCACCAAGCTGCCCCGAAAGGAGCTTGAGGCGTTGGCGATTCAACATCATCCCCTGCAGAGTTTTAATCCCAGCTATTACTCGCCAGCTTCACCGCTATTTAGCTACGATGCTCGCTGGTTATTAGCGCCAGCTACGGCGCATTATTTGGACGCTGAGCCAATTACCACAATCAGCCAAACAGACTTAAACATTCAGGAATTGGTGGCATTTTATAAGGATCCACTGACGACGTTTTTGAAACATTTAGGTGTTAGCAAGCACTTTTTCGCAAAAGATACGACTGACGATGAGCGCTTTGCGCTCAGCAATTTGGAACGCTGGAGTCTCTATCAGGCACTGAATGAAGTCGCGCTATCCGATGACATTGAGCCTGTGCTACGGCATTTCGAACTGAGCGGAGAAAGTCCTGCTGCAGCCCTTGGGAATAACTTAAGCGCTGATGTTGCACAGTCATTCAATGAGTCCATTCGTGAACTTAAGCCATTGCTTCCGCTGCAACGTCATCAGGCAACCCGACGTCTTGCCATACCATCCGTATCGGATTCTTCTTCCGACGAATCAATCGCAACGCCAACCACGCTTTCGGGAACGCTACCCTACTACAGTTCAAGCCGTGGCAATCTAGTGATCCAATTCGCTAATCACAGCGCCACTAATCCGAAGTACCCTCTCCAGCTGCGAATTCATCAAGCTTTTCTCTGCGCATCAAAGCTGAATTGTCGGGCAATTTTGGTGGAGAAAACGGGTATTAAAGTGGCGCCAGCAATGTCTGAGAAAGAGGCCACTGCACTGCTCTGTCAATGGATCGACCTCTACCATTATGGGTTAACACTGCCAATACCATTGGATGCAAAGGTTGCTACGAAAGTGGTCAGCGAAAAGCGCGTCACCGAGGAAGACTTTGAGAACGAGCTCGGCGACCGCCTTGGTCAATTCAGAGATTGGCAGGATTGTATCACTCTACATGCTGAAACCTTCTTAGGCGACGTGAATAGCTGTTTCGAAAAGGACGTCGAACTATGAAGACCTTAGATGCCAATACACTCCCTCTCACTGGGGTACAGATTATTGAAGCAAGTGCCGGCACGGGTAAAACCTTTACCATTGCCAGCTTGTACGTCCGCCTAATTCTAGGGCTAAACGCCAAAACCTATACGCCCGCTGATATTACTGTGGTGACCTTCACTAAGGCAGCCACCGCTGAGTTACGAGATCGTATTCGAGCCCGCTTGCACGAGGAACGGCAGGAATTGTCTAGGCAAGTTCGCGCGCAGCTTGATGGCGAAGCGTTCGATGCCTCGTTACTCTATCAACAACTGATTGCTAAGCACGGCACGCCTACCGCCTTAACGTGGGCGCCTGTGGTTGAATTGGCACTGGCCGAAAAGCGGATGGACGGAGCTGAAATCCATACCATTCATAGCTTCTGCCTGCGGCTTTTGAAACAGTATGCTTTTGACTCCAAGCTACCCTTCGGGTTAGACATCACCATGGATGATGACACGCGTCGTCAGGCCGTCAATGATTTTTGGCGACAGCTCTGTTACCGTCGCAGTGAGCGTGACGTCCTTGCTATTCAGCAACAATTTAGCCATCCCGATGAACTGCTTAGCGCCTTGAATGGTATCGGTGTGGCGCGTTGGGAAGAGTTCGATTGTGCCCACGATTCCTTTGACGAGCTACTGACGAAACTCAATGCGATTCAAGCAGAACTCACCGAACTTTGGACACAGTACAGTCACCAGCTATTCGCCGAAATCGAATCCGCCATGCGCGAGGCGAGACTTAGTAGAACTGTTTGGAAGATCGAGAAGTTTAGTGGGCAAGCGGCCAAAGCAACGCAATGTGGTTCCGGTGAGGCCCCCTTCTACGCAGTGTCTGCTAGCCAACTCAAAGTGCTGCGTATGTTTTCCACTCGTTCACTCGCGAAGAGCACGCTCAAGAATAAAGCGCCCGTACCGGCTAATCCGCTTTCGGACTTTCTCGATCAGCTCCCCAAGGATATGGACCTCTCTATTCCCTTACTACGCGACGCCTACTTCGCCTGTATTGAGCTTGAAGAGCAAATAGAGCGGCGCCACGGTACGATGCGATCAGATAACATTCTAACGCACTGTGCGAAGTTTATTAGTGATGCCCCCGAAGCCGTTATTGCCAATATTCGTTCGCAGATCAAAATCGCGATGATTGATGAATTTCAAGACACCGATCCACAGCAATTCTCGGTATTTAAGCGTCTCTTCAACGATAGCGAGTCTGAGCGAGGGCTGATGTTAATCGGCGACCCTAAGCAGGCTATTTACAGGTTTCGCGGTGCCGACCTGAATGTCTATCTGCAAGCCCGAGATGAATTCGCCGGCGAAAATTGCCAATACACAATGGACAAGAACTGGCGTTCATCACAGGGCGTGATTGACGCCATAGCCGCGCTTTTCAACCAAAGTAACGCGCCATTTATTAACAGTAGGATTGGCTTTCCACCCGTTAGTGCAGCCAAAACTAATATTCCCACGGTCAATCTAAACGGACAGACTTTGGCGTCACTGGAGTGGCAACATCACGATCTGGGAGAAAAACCGATCAAAGCGATCTGTCTACGCGCAACCGCTCAGGCCGCCGCTCGTCGAATTGCTGAATTTCTATCATCTGAAAATGGTGCCTCGCTGGACGGCGACTCAATTCAAGCCCGTGATATCGCCGTTCTGGTAGATGATAAGAACCAGGCCTCGGTAATGCAGAAGGCGCTCGCAGACCTAGGTATCAGCACCAATGCTGCCCTGAAGAAATCGGTCTTTGCCAGCCCAGAAGCCGCGGCCTATCATTCGTTGTTGCTGTGTATGCTTGAACCCAACAATGAGCGACTTATCCGCCGTTTTATTGCCGATCCCTGCCTAGGCTACTCTGCGGTTGAGCTGCAGCGGCACTTTGACGATGAAAATAACTGGCAACTATGGACCAGCACCTTAACGCAGGCACTCGCGCTATGGCATCAGAGGGGGCCGCTTGCCGCCATTGAACACGTTGGTCACGAATGGGGCCTGTATGCACGCTTGTTGCGCGACAATCAAGCCAACCGGAGACTCAGTAACTGGCTTCAGCTAGGTGAGCTGCTCCAAAATTATGCCGCTAAGTCGGGAGGCATTGCTGGCCAAGTGGAATGGTTCCAATTCAGTAGAACAGAGCTGAAATCGACGGAGCTCAACGAAATTCAATTAGAGTCCGATGATAATGTGGTCACGATCAGCACCATTCATAAGTCCAAAGGCTTGCAATACGCCGCGGTTTTCATCCCCTTTGCTTGGGCGCCGAAGATACCTAGCACCAAACAATCTATCGCCGTAGTGCAGACTGACCAGCAACGTTTGATCTCGCTCAGAACTCGCGTCTCCGCGATGCTGACTAAAGAATACAAGGAGGAGTCTATTCGGCTTCTCTATGTAGCATTAACTCGCGCTATTAACTATATCTACATCGGTACCTGTGAGTTCAAGGACGCTAATAAATCCGCCATCGCTCACCTCAGCGGTGTCTTAAGCAGTGATAACGTCCAACAGGCAATCACCTCCGCTTTTCCGCGTTCGTCAATTCATGCCTTGCCAACCCTTATGCAAGAATTTGAACTCGAAAAGACCAATCCAAACTCTTCGCAAACCAAGGTGGAATTGAAGGCAAGGACTTTCAGTTCCACGATTGACGTCACTCGTGGGATCAGTAGCTACTCGGCCCTAGCCAAAGCGCTGAAGCATGGCCCTGCTGCAACTACGCCGGCGGATAGTCACATCTCCGCTAAGGACATTGATGACCACCTCAGGAATGAGCCTTCTCGTTTTGATTTAGCTAAAGGCGCTCACGTGGGAAACTTTCTTCACGACGCCTTAGAGACTCTCAACTGGGACGCGCTAGAAACTGGCGAACACGACGCCGAATTGGCTGAACTAATGCTTCGCTACGGCGTGCCAGGCTTTGACGATCTAGCGTTGATTGTTCGCTACCGTGAGTGGTTGAGCGAGGTGATTAACACGCCATTTCTTGATACACGCTGCCTCAAGGACGTTTCTGAGCAGGATCGTTTGGCTGAGATGGAGTTCTTTTTGCCGCTAAACGAGACCTTAACGCCCGAGTACCTCAATCCAATCGTTGCCGAACACCTTGATATGCCGTTGCAGTTTGCACCCGTCAGCGGTCATCTAAAGGGATTCATTGACTTAATTTTGCGCCTTGATGGGAAGTACTACGTTGCCGATTACAAGTCGAATTTCTTAGGCGACAGCTTTGCAGACTACCACCGCGATGGACTGCATAATGCAGTCAGAAAGAGTGGCTATACCCTACAGTACCTAATCTATGTAGTGGCTCTTCACCGCCATCTTCGCCATCACTTAGCTGATTATCAATATGATACTCACTTTGGTGGTGTTTATTACCTGTATTTGCGCGGTATGCATCCAGAACAGGGCACGAGCGGTATCTATTTTGATCGCCCACCACTGGACTTAGTTAATCAACTCGATACCTTATTTGCTCAGGAGCCGCGCTAATGCCTAAGCCTATTAGTTATTTAGACAAGAAATTGGGTCGCTACCTTGGTCAGTTTGCGGCAGCGCCACATCAAAGACTTCTGCAGCAAATTGGCATGCTCTTATCGGCAGTCCGCTCGCAGGGCCATAGCTGTCTGCCACTTAGCGTGCTGGATGAAGTTGCCGGGGCTTTTGAGCTTGAACTCATCGAGAACTGGCGAGAACAATGGCGACTACTACTTGACTCTGAACCCAACCTCGTTGGGACAGGTAGCGGCTCTCAGCCACTCCAATACCGAGACGGAAAACTCTACTTTCAGCGCGATGACCACGCTGAAGATCAGATATCGAAGCGGCTAATCCAACATGCCAATGGCTCCAGACTTTACGCCGAGCGAGATCTAGAGTCCGCCTTAGACAGGCTATTCCAGGGTTCTGACACAGGCACATTGGGTCAGCGACAGGCCGCATTAGCAGCGGCCTCAAACCCCCTAGCAATGATTCTAGGCGGCCCTGGAACGGGCAAAACGACCACCGTAGTGAAGCTGCTCGCGGTAATCCTTGAGCAGGCCCTTGCGCTTAAACCGCTTTACAATATTCTTTTGCTGGCCCCAACCGGAAAGGCCGCGGCTCGCTTGGGGCAATCTATTAAGGCGCAGCGCAATGGCTTAGATGTTAGTGAGGCGATTCGCGCCGCGATTCCATCCTCGGCCAAAACGCTCCATCGCGCGCTTGAATGGCGCGGTGGCAGCTTCTCCAGAAATGCACGTAACCCCTTAGTCGCTGATCTCATCGTGGTAGATGAAGCCTCGATGATTGATACCCGGTTAATGCTCGGGCTAGTCGAGGCGGTGCCAAAACACTGTCAGTTATTGCTACTTGGAGACGCCCATCAGCTAGCGTCCGTTGAGGCAGGGTCGGTCCTATCGGATCTTGAATTAGCGGCCAAGGATCCTAGTTCGTTACTTCACTCCGGGTACACCAAGCTTACTCATAGTTACCGCTTCAACCAAGATAGTGGCATCGGCGCCTTGGCAAGCGCGATTAACTTGGGTAATACCGCTGATATCGCACGTATCTTTGACACCTTCTCAGACGAGTTAACTTGGTCTGAAACCCTTGATTCTGAGGCGCTTAGCCAGCCCTACTATAAATACTTGGCAGCCATCGAAGATGGTGCCGCGCCGGAACAAATCTACGCCTACTATAACGAATGGCGAGTCCTCTGCGCGGTACGCGAGGGCGAGTTCGGCCTCTCGGGGCTTAATGCTCTCATCGAGATAGCGTTAGCCGCTAAGTTTAACCTCGACATCGAAAGCCGTTTTTACAGTGGCTTGCCAGTAATGATCACACAAAACGATTACTTGCAGGAGTTGTTCAACGGAGATATCGGCCTAATACTAGAAGTTGACGGCGAGCTTCGGGCGTTCTTCGAAGCCGAAGATGGCACTATGAAAAGTTTGCTGGCCGCCCGTTTACCGCATGTGGAGAAGGCGTTTGCAATGACCGTCCACAAGAGCCAGGGTTCCGAGTTTAATGAGTGTGCGTTGGTACTGCCAGAACGCGCGCGCCGAGAGACGATATCGAGGGAGTTAATCTATACCGCTATCACTCGAGCCAAGAAAGCCTTCAAGTTGATGGGTAGCGAAGTGACCTTGCTGGACGGCGTCACCACCTCTACACAGCGTTTCTCCGGCTTGGCCTCTAGGCTAATTCGATCTGAGGTCTGAGGTCTGAGGTCTGAGGTCTGAGGTCTGAGGTCTGAGGTCTGAGGTCTGCAGTCTGCGGTCTGCGGTCTGCGGTCTGCGGTCTGCGGTCTGCGAAAGGGTAACGATGACCATCGTCATCGCTACCCAGTCATCGTTTAACGCTAAAGAGCCTGATAGGCTTTCTCTAGCTTCTTGAGCGCCTTCTTGCCAGGGGCACCAAGGACGTTCACCGCATGACGAACGCGAGCTCGAGTAAGGTCTGCACCCAATACCGCCATGGCATCAAAGAGCGGCGGAGTGGTAGTTTGACCGCTTAAAGCGATAAACAGCGGTTGCATTAAATCGCGAAGCTTAAGCTCCATTTGCTCTGCCAAGGTATTCAATTCATTGTAGAGCGCATCCTTATTCCAATCGCGGACCGCGTCTAAGCGCCAGGCCACAAACTGCAAGATCTGCTTCACTTGGTCTTCGCTCAACTTCTTAAATACAAACTGCTCCGGCTCAATGGCGGGTAAGCCCATAAAGAACATTTGTGTTAGCGGCCCAATGTCACTTAGCTTTTCTAAACGAGAGCCCACTAACGGTAAAATGGCCTTGAGGTAGTCCTCGTTCAGCGCCCAAGTTGCAATGCGCCCTGCAAGTTGGTCCTCAGAGAGGTCCTCACGAATCCAGCGCCCATTTAGCCAATCCAGCTTTTCGACATCAAAGACTGGCCCCCCTAGCGATACTTTATGAATATCAAAATTTTCCTGCATCTGTGCCAGCGAGAATTTCTCTTCTTCGTTAGGCATTGACCAGCCCATCCGCGCTAAGTAATTCAGGACCGCCTCTGGAAGATAACCCATACGTTGATAGAAATTAATCGAGGTTGGATTCTTTCGCTTCGATAGCTTTGACTTGTCAGGGTTACGTAGTAACGGAAGGTGACAAAGGACGGGTACATCCCAACCAAAGTACTGATAGAGCAAAATATGTTTTGGCGCCGAGTTGATCCATTCTTCACCACGCATCACGTGAGTGATCTGCATAAGGTGATCATCTACCACGTTAGCCAAGTGATAAGTAGGCATACCGTCTGCCTTCAACAGTACCTGCATATCAACCTGAGCGTAATCAATGCTGATTTCGCCGCGCAGCATGTCATTAAACACACACGCGCCCTCGGCTGGTATTTTCATCCGAACAACATAGGGCTCACCCGCTGCAAGCTTGGCTTTAACTTCGTCATCACTCAATAATAAGCCGCGACCATCGTAACGAGGCGTCTGACCGTTCGCCATTTGCTCCTTACGCATCTCATCAAGCTCTTCTGAGCTGGCAAAACAATAGAATGCATGTCCCTTGTCAATGAGCTCCTGACAATATCCCGCATAAATATCCATGCGTTCCGATTGACGATAGGGGCCATGGGGTCCGCCGACATCTGGTCCCTCATCCCAATCAAGACCTAACCAACGAAGCGAGTCTAAAATAGCCTGCTCTGACTCACCGGTTGAACGTGTTTGGTCTGTATCTTCAATACGCAGCAGAAACTGCCCACCGTGCTGTTTGGCAAATACCATGTTGAAAAGAGCGATATAGGCGGTACCAACGTGCGGATCACCCGTTGGGGATGGCGCGATACGAGTGCGAACTGTCATGTAATCTATTCCAATATTGAGGTGCGATGGCGATAATACTTACCAGCCATAAAATTTGCCTGAAGTATACACGACAAACCTGCCCCGCTACCAACAATTAGCCCAATAAACCGGTGGCTGGCTCAGTGTTCTTCATTGCACTGATCACCCTACTCTTAAGTACATTTTCTAACTCAGATTTCCGGTTTAACAGGTTATACTAGAGGCTAATTGAATGAGGAAACGGCAGAGTAATGCGCCCTAACTACACGCTTTCAACCGCACCTATGATGGAGTGGTCTGATCGTCACTGCCGCGCTTTTTGGCGTGTGCTAACTAAACACAGTTTGATGTATACCGAGATGGTCACCGCCAATGCAGTGATTCATGGTAACCGTGACTACCTCATTGGTTACAATGACGTTGAGCATCCTATTGCTCTGCAGCTCGGCGGCAGCGACCCGGCGCAACTTGGAGAAGCAGCCAAAATAGCCGCCGACTACGGTTACGACGAGGTGAACCTAAACTGCGGCTGCCCGTCAGACAGAGTCAAGTCCGGCTTTTTTGGCGCCTGCTTAATGGCCGAACCTGAAACTGTTGCGCGCAGCATGGAAGCGGTTATCGAAGCCGCGCCAATTAAAGCAACGGTTAAGAATCGTATCGGCATTGATGATCAAGAGGACTATCCCAGCCTACTCAATTTTATTGACACGGTTTCTGCTAGTGGCGTCAATCACTTCATCGTCCACGCCCGAAAAGCTTGGTTGAACGGTCTATCGCCAAAAGAGAATAGAGAAATCCCGCCATTGCGCTATGACTTGGTCCACCAATTAAAGGCGGAGCGCCCACAACTAGAAATCGCCATCAACGGCGGAATTAACACCCTGGATGAAGCAGATGAACATTTGCAGCATGTCGATGGAGTAATGCTCGGTCGAGCCGCCTACCAAAACCCATGGATTCTCGCCTCGGTAGATCGCCGCTTCTTTGGTGCGCAATCAGACCCTGTTGCCACCCGCCATGAGGCCTTGCGTGCTTACTTCCCCTACATTGAATCGCAATTGGCTGTTGGCGCGAAACTACATTACATGACACGACATTTAATGGGACTATTCAACGCTCAGCCAGGCGGCAAGCAATTCCGTCGCTATGTTTCTGAGAATGCCTACAAAGATGGCGCAGGATTAGCAGTACTTGAAGATGCCATGGCGTTAGTACCCGAGTGAACTAGGCTATAACAGATGGTTGTTAGCGATCATTTTTATTGTCATGGTACCATCACATCAACGTGGTAGACTCACTAGACTAATCAATAACAGAAATTCCTAAGGAAGCAAAAAAAATGGCTTCGAAGCTCGATCAACTCAAAGCACAAACTGTGGTAGTCGCCGATACCGGTGATATTGATGCGATAGCAAAGTTCACGCCTGTGGATGCCACCACCAACCCTTCACTGCTCCTGAAGGCTGCTCAGCTTGAGCGTTATCGTCATTTTTTCGACGAGGCCATTGAGACAACTCGTCGTGACAGTGTTGCCGAAGCGGTTGATCAGCTTGCTGTTAACATAGGTAAGGAAATTCTTGGCATCATCCCGGGCCGTATATCTACCGAAGTTGATGCTCGCTTAAGTTATGATCAAGAGGCTTCGTATCAAAAAGCGCACAGTTTAATCAAACGTTACGAGGCCGCTGGAGTCAGTCGGGATCGAGTATTAATCAAACTCGCCTCTACCTGGGAAGGTATCCGTGCAGCCGAGCGCCTTGAGCAGGATGGTATCAATACTAATCTAACTTTGCTGTTTAGTTTCGAACAGGCCGTTGCCTGTGCGGAAGCAGGCGTATTCCTTATTTCCCCCTTCGTTGGACGTATCTTAGATTGGTATAAGAAAGCTGAAGGCGTGGATAGCTATGCTTCCCATAAAGACCCTGGCGTTGTTTCAGTTAAACGCATCTATGAATATTACAAGCAGCATGCCTATCCTACTATCGTAATGGGCGCCTCGTTCCGTAACACCGGAGAGATTGAAGAGCTTGCTGGATGTGACCAACTAACAATTGGCCCTGCTCTGTTGGAAGAGTTGGACAATGATCTTGGTGAATTGCCGCAAAAACTCTTCGACCAGGGCGGCTCAGCCGATCAGCGACCAGCACGCCTCAGCGAAGCGGAGTTCCGTTTTGGCTGTGGCCAAGATGCAATGGCAACTGAAAAACTTGCTGAAGGTATCCGTAACTTCGTGGGCGATCAAATCAAACTCGAAGCATTGTTGTTAAAGGAAGCGAATGTTTAAAGCGCTGAAAGCTCTGCTTGAGCCTACCGAGACCCAGCCTACACCAACTTCTCGTGATGTTGAGAGTGCCAGTGCGGCATTGATGATTATGTTAGCCATTGCTGACAGCCACTTCGATGACCGCGAGCGCCAGATGGTGGTGAAGCTAATCAAGGAGCGAAGCGAGTTAGACGATGCTGAATTGAACATGCTAATTAGCGAAGCTGAGCAAGCCGCTACCTCCGCCACCTCCATCTACGAGTTCAGCCAACAACTCAACAAAGTACTGGTTTACGAAGACAGAGTTAAGGTTGTTCGTGGGATGTGGGAAGTAGCCTATGCCGATGGGGTAATTGACAAGTACGAAGAACATCTCATTCGTCGAGTTTGTGACCTAATGTACGTCAGCCATCAGGATTTCATTCAGACTCGAAATTCAGTTCGCGACCAATAACAACGTGGCGATTGACTGTTGAGCAGCAACGCTAAACCCACACCTAAACGAAAAGTCGGTGGTCCGGATTCCTAACATTCAAATACTATAGCTCTGCTTCAAGATGTTTTACTAAATCAGAAAACTGACTTTCATTACCCTCGCAGAGGGTCATCAGAGTTCTGTGTGCTTCCAGTACGTGATTCTTGGCAGTCTCGTCATCGCAGCACTCGCTTTCCCATTCTATGGGGGACAAACTAGCGGAGTCAGTGGGTTGTGAGCCACTCAGGATGCAAATATTCTCAAAACCCATAGAGTGGAGAAGTCGGGTCATATCGTCGTGAGGGGTGTAGATAACCGGCATCACGCCACAAAGAGATTTTGCCCGAATACAAAGTTTTGCCATTAAGCCTAACGTGGTTGAATCAGCGTTTTCTGCTTCGCTAAAGTCAATGGTGAGATGTTTAAAAGGTTCTGCGCAAATCGTCTCAACGCATTCATCAATAGTTTTACATAGTGGAACTCGGACATCGCCGACCAATTTAACTACGTACGAGTCATTGGTGTTGGCGGATAGCAGTTTGCCTGTATTCATTCGATTAGCCTAATTGAAACAACAAAATAGCGATGTCATCCGGTACATCATTGGTTTCATTTAAGCCTAAATTTTCCACAATTTCATCTACTGATTGTGATTTTTCTACAACTTTGAGTAATTGCAATTCATTTTCAACCAATTCACCATTTTTCATCAGTTCAAACACACCGTCGGAACAGACTACTATTTGATCACCCTGTTGGAGCTTCACACTGTAGTTTCGCCACTCATTATCATCCAATAAGCCAAGTGGCATGCCGTTACCTTGCAAATACACAGCTTTGCCCGCACGACAGAGAATTGGCAGTGGCAGATGCCCCGCCACGGCATAGTGAAGTGTGCTTCTACGCCTATCCAGAATCCCAAAGAACATCGTAGCATGGCGGTCTAGCTTCGCCGAAATCAGTTGGCGGTTGATTTCCTCAAGAATATCATTGGGTGTATTAAAACGCCGCCTTTGTCCCTTGTGAGTGCGATGTGCCTTTAATAATGTGGTCGACAGATGTTTGAGAAAAACCGTCACAAACGCTGCCGGTGCGCCGTGGCCTGAAACATCCGTGAGATAGAATACGGTGAATCGATTCTCAACATCAAAGCAATCGAGAAAATCGCCACTAACAAATAACGAAGGCCGCCAGAAATGACTGATCGAGCCTTCGCCAATGCGGAGGTTCTGCTCGGGCAGCATTGCCCGCTGAATCTGTAACGCTGCTTTATGGTCTTGACGCAGTGTCGTTAAGCTGCGGTTAAGCTCTTCGTTCGCACTTTCAAGTTCCGATCGGTAGCGAAGATTTTGAGCCTTGAGAGAGCGTTGTTCTATCGCTCTTTCAATAGATAGCTCCAGGATTTCCATGTCCGCAATGGGCTTAACAAAGTAGTCATGTGCGCCAAGGCGTAACGCCCTGACAGCCTCGTGCATCTTTCCCGCCCCAGAAACCACAATAAACGGCACCTCTCGCCCTTGCTCTGAAATCGCTTCGAGCACCGAGAGGCCGTCTAAGTACGGCATCTTAAGGTCACTAATGACAACATCCGGTGAATGCGTGGCAAAGCGTGCTAAACCGATTTCACCATCTTCAGCTTCAACCACGTTGTAGCCACAGTCCGAAAAATAGAGCGATAGACTGTCACGAACGATATCATCATCTTCAATGATGAGTAACGTGTATCGATTTGGCTGAGTGTCAACGTTGGTCATTGCTTATCCTTCAAATCTACAAACCTTAGAACCATTGAAGCAGCCACCAAAATGCTTCGTTAGCGCTATTAGAACTCACTATCTTGGGGTAGCTTGTCATCGTTATCAGAACGGCCATCCGTCTCATTCAACGGCGGATCAATCTGATCGTCGGCACTGCCTGATAGATTGTCGCGATTGGGATCGCTATCCTCGTCACCACCGTAGCTTTCACCACCATAGCTTTCACCACCATAGCTTTCACCACCATAGCTTTCACCACCATAGCTTTCACCACCATAGCTTTCACCACCATAGCTTTCACCAGCTGAACCGAAGCCACCAAACTCATCAAATTCTTCGTCATCGGGCATCTGCCCATCAAGAACTAGGTACTGCCGACGCTGCAGATAGGCATCACGGATAAAGGTATAGCGATCACCGGTGATAAATGCTTCAGCCTGAATAAGCTGACTTCGGACATTTACGGCTTCAACGCCCATCAACGAATTACGGGTAGGCACGTGATCAACATAACTTGTGTAGTCCACGAAACTATCAACATAGCGAGCTGGGGCGTCGCGAAGTGTGCTCGGCCCATAGAATGGCAGCATCAGGTACGGTCCTTCTGGTACTCCGTAATAGCCCAGAGTCTGACCAAAGTCCTCGCCCTCTAAACGGCGCATGCCTAATTCACTGGCAACATCCCAGATTCCTAAAACACCAATTGTGGTGTTGGTTAAAAATCTGCCCGCGTAAACCCCCGCATCACCAATCTTCAGCTGCAGAATTGAGTTCGCCGCACTACCGATATCGTCTAAGTTAGCAAAAATGTTATCGACGCTACGCTCTACGGGGTCCGGGGTAATGTATTTGTATCCAGTAACAATGGGTAACAGGAGGTATCGGTCAGCCACATCATTGAATGTCAACATGGCACGATTCAAGTCCTCAAAGGGATCACCGTCGTAGGGGACTGGTTGAGTTTGAACAAAACCAACATCACTACCATAGCTTTCGTAGGTGACGGCAGGGAGTTCCGCTTCAGTCTCAGTAGTAGACTCTGACTGAGCAGCAACGGCAGATGACTCTATTTCGGAGTCTTGTGCGCTTGTAACGGCACTCATGGTCAGTGCTAGCAAAGCACTCACAATAACTAAACGACTATCCAAAGATCTTTCCATAAGCCAAGATTTTGTTTAGGTTAGCATAAACAATCGTCTTGGCATTAGTGTTTGATAGGTGTAATTACCGAAAAACCCAGCCTTCGAGCTGGGTTTTTCAGAGTATCTAACACACCAAACGAATCAAAGATCCGGTTAGCGCTTAGCTAGTACTTAAAACTTAATCTCAAAGCCTAGACCAAGTGTGCTCTCTTCAGCTGTCATTCCTGCTAAGTCTGTCGCTTCGAGATCTGAGAAGTAGGCGTAAAGCTTCGCCGCACTGCTCAACTTGTAATCAGCACCAATCACCAGCATTGACGATGAATCAACCGCTGTATCGCCATTGGCATCAACCCAACCATCCGCTAGACCTACTGGCTGGTAACCTTCACCGTACTGACCCCACGCCTTAATTTTACCAAACTTATAGCTCGCTGAAGCAGTGAATGCGTCGCCCAAATCAGCACCTTCTGCGGATTCAGCGGTCTGTACGATACCGCCAAACTGAAGATCACCCATGGTGTACTGAGCGGTACCACGAAGAATATTCGCGAAACCAGCATCGGACTTAGTTTCCATATCGTAGGCAACAGCTGCCATCAGACCATTTTCTTTGAAGGTTAGTGACAACGAGTTGTGCGCAAAGGCGTTATCGTTATCTACGCCCTGATCCAAAAAGGTCTGAGCATGAATTTCAAAGCCAGAAAACGTTGGAGAGATATAGCCAACCACATCATCAAAGCGCTCTTCACCCAACATGATTTGCTTGATATCAGCACCGGCCAAATCATTAGAATAATCTACCTTACCACCCGCATACTTAAGTGCTGAGTCACGACGACCTGCGTAAGCGGTACCGAAATCACCGCGGAAACCAGCAAAAGTATTACGCTGCTTGAATACAGCATCATCGTCATCAACAGACGCTTCATATTCAAGCTGGTAGATAGCTTCAAGGCCATCACCTAAATCAACGGTGCCGCGAATACCAATTCGTGAAGCGTTGGAAACTAGGTCCCAGTTTGCATCGCTACCATCGTCGACATTGATGCCTGCTAGGTTGGCTTTTCCGTACCAAGTAGGGCCGGTTGTCTCGGCCATCGCCATTGGTGCGAACATCGCTGCAGAAACTGCTGCTGATAGAAGCTTTTTGTTCATAGTTTTACCCTTGCATTAAAGTTTTGTTAAATTTCAATAACGTTAGTATTACGAGGGTTTATTACAACTATGTTACAAAAATCGAATTGGATGAAAATAAAGGCTAAAGCGTCATTCACAACGCAGAGATGTTAGGAAAGGAGACCACCGCGCCTTCTCTTTGTAACGCTGCTAACAGACTTAGCGCTGGCGACTGGATATGCGAAATATCGGTAGACATGGTTAATGCCAGGGTTGCTAGCGCCGAGTTGAGATCTTGCTCCTGTAGTAGCAGTGCCATAAGGCTGAAGCTAGCGGCATTTAGTAGTTTGTATCGCAACTTATTATGGGGGTTTCGGTAGAGTAGAATATAGGTTGGTTGCTTAGGTGGAGCTAAGCCATCATCCGCCTCGTAAATGGCGTACTCGAAGGAAAATAATGCAATCGCGGGCGAAAAATGAACGCCCTGAGGGCGGCTCTCCATCTCTTCAGCGGTAGGCCAGTCCATGGTGTCAACGTCAATCACAATACCAGCCCGCTCGTATTCGGCGAGTTCATGCTGCCATTTAGGCGCCTCACGCGCTAGAAACCATTCCAGAAATTCCCCGGAAATTTCAGCAAAGTATGGTGTCTTCGATACACCAGACTCCAGAAATGACCGAACTAGCTGACGAAACGCTTCATCGCCCATAGCGCGACGAAGTTTCTTATAGCCACCACTTAGTAAGCCAAATAGATTGTTGAACACCAACCGTTGATAGATTGCCAATCGGCGTGGTTCAACATCAAGATCCTCATGAGTGACCTTGAATCTAACACTGGCCGCCAGCGCTTCCTGAAGTTCACGAAAGTTCGACAAGCGCCTTCTCCTGAATACGCCTTACGGCGCTTATTTCCAACTTTAACTCGGCAAGCGGAGGGAAATTGAAATCGCGTTCAAGCACTGTGGGAATTGATCCGAATTGACCATAACAGTGCTGTGCCAAATTGAGCACTGGTTCAATCAACGGCGCTCCGTGGGTATCTACCTTAAGATCTTCAGCCTCGTCAGCATGACCGGCAATATGAGCATAGGCAATCCGCTCACCAGGTATTTGCGCCAAGAAATCAATTGCGTCATAGCAATGATTCACACTATTCACATAGACATTGTTGATATCTAGCATGAGTTGGCAATTAGCTTCCTGTAACACCGCGTTAATAAATGCTAGCTCAGACAGCTCTTGGCTGGGTGCCAAATAGTAAGAGATATTCTCCACCGCAATTGGCTGTTCTAAATAATCCTGAACCACGCGAATACGCTCGGCAACGTGAACAACGGCTTCTTGAGTAAAAGGAATTGGGAGCAAATCATACAGGAGGCCTTGGTGACCACAAAAACTGAGGTGCTCTGAGTAACACTTCACGTTATGGGTACGCAAAAATGCCTTTATATCAGCTAGCAGTTTGAAATCCAAAGGGTCTTGCCCCCCTAGGTTCAAAGACAACCCATGGCAGACAAAAGGGAAACGATCACTGAACCACCGAAGTTTATCGGCGTAGCGGCCACCCAAATTAATCCAATTTTCCGGCGCTAACTCGAAAAAATCAATGCCGTCACAGCCTCCCGGAGCCTGCAACTGGGTTATCAGTGAACGGCGCAGACCAAGGCCTACACCATCCACTTGAGCAAACTTGGTCAATGCTTAGGCACCGCCACACTTGCCTTCGCCGCAACTACCTTCTGAATCATCAGCGCCTTCGCCGCCACACTTGCCTTCGCCGCAGCTACCTTCTGAATCATCAGCGCCTTCGCCGCCGCACTTACCTTCGCCACAGCTACCTTCTGAATCATCAGCGCCTTCGCCGCCGCACTTACCTTCGCCACAGCTACCCTCTGAATCATCAGCGCCTTCACCGCCGCAGTTGCCTTCGCCACAGCTTCCCTCTGAATCATCAGCACCTTCGCCGCCACACTTACCTTCACCACAACTACCTTCAGCGAAGTTGACAAAATAACCATTATCCAGGTTCTCTGCTGAAAAAGGTGTAGCTTCAAGGTCTGCAGAAGATACAGCAGCCAAGGCTGCGCTCAATGCCGCAACAGCGGGTAAAATTTTATTAGACATTTGGTTTACTCCCAAAATTAGTAATGAAGCGCCAACCCAGGCAAGCAGCTGCGCACCGGTTGTTATTGTTGACTAAGCGCACTCCAAGCTTGCTTAACACGCTTCTCCGAAACCGACACAATTGTCTTCATCGGTTGAGCATAGAGCTGAATACGCCATTCCTCCATCATAAAACGAAAATCAACCATTGCAGCTTCGGATTCCCACATAAGCCCTTCCTCGGCACTCAATTTGCGAATTACGTCAGGTAAATATTCATCTACCATCGCCATCGCCAGTCGATCTTTCTGCACCTTCCCCTGAACTTGGTCAAGCCGTTTAAAACTGGCTTGCAGGTACCGCGGATACTGTTCCAGCCAACTTCTTGGGGTGCGCCATAAGAAACCGGGGCCAAATAGTTCAGCCCATTGATTCTTAATGTCACTAATGGCGAAGGTAAGGGCTAAACTATTGGTTTTCCGCAATACTCCTCGGAGTGCTGCATACTCGGTCAACAACTCGGTCAAAAAGTTAGCCAGCTCACGACAATAAAGTAAAAATTCTTTCCGATGGGCGTTAATTCGCTGGTTGAAGCCCTCTTGACTAGTGGGCCAGTCTCGCAATTGAAAGACTTCTCTTGCGGCCACCATGAGCAAATCTTCAATGAGTTGATCACGCGGGCAAATAGCCGCCAGCGCCAACTTGATCTTATTGTCTCGGAATACTTCTTTACGAATATCACGTGCCTGAGTAGGCAGCTGGAGAAGTGCTAGCCTTGCCAATCCCCGCACGCCTCGGAGTTGCGCTTCTTCGCGGCGGTCAAAGAGCTGCAATGAGGTTGACTCTCCCTCATCCACAAGCGCCGGGTAGGCGGTAATCTTAACACCAGACTTGGCAATCATTCGCTCTCTTGGCAGATCACCGAAGTTCCATTCAACAATCGACTCAACGGTATCAACCTCGTCACTTTGTACCGCTGCCAAGGCTGCTTGAATCTTCGCCTTCAGCTGCTGACGAAGTTCATTCAGATCGCGCCCCATTGCCAATCGTTTCTTGCGCTCGTCCACTACCACAATATTGAGCCGATAGAAGTCATCCAGAGTAGCCTCTTGCCAGTCAGCCGGCTCGAAGCGGACATTACTGACGTAAGAGAGCTCGTCGGATAGCGCTTGAGTGAGAGAGCGATCACCATTTCGAAGTCGAGGCATGACGCGGTCTACGAAATCGGGGACCGGCACAAACGCTTTACGCTTCGCCTTAGGGAGAGCTTTAACAAGTGCAATGCACTTATCCCTTAACAGCCCTGGAACCAACCACTCAAGCTCTGATGTTTGAACTCGCTCAAGAAATTGCAGCGGAATGACTACGCTAACGCCATCCGCAGCATGTCCTGGCTCAAAGCGATAGCGTAATTTGAACTCCGCGCCGGCCAGCTTTATCTGCGTAGGAAATTGCGCGCCATCCACCACAACATCACGCTGAGCAAGATGCGCTTGGCTCATAAACAACCGTTTTGGATGTTCTACTTCAACCGTTTTTCGCCACGTTTCAAAGCTGACTAAATCACAAATCTCCGCGGGAATACGTTCGTGGTAAAAATTAAAAATGGCTTCTTCATCCACGAGTAAATCACGGCGACGGGTCTTTTCCTCCGCCGTTTCAATCTGTTTTCGAAGCGCTGAATTATGCTGATAAAACTTCGCTTTTGATCGATACTCACCATCAACTAGGCAGCCGCGAATAAAGAGTTCACGGGCCACCACAGGATCTTTATCGCCGAAGCCCACGCGGTTTTTGTCTATCAGATTTAAACCGTAGAGCGAGATTCGTTCGAATGCCATTACCCTCCCCTGCTTTGCAGAATAGTAGGGCTCTGAGTAATGATATTTGACCAAATGCTTCGCCACAGGAAGTAGCCATTCCGGCTCAATCATCGCAACCTGATGAGCGAACACCTGCGAGGTCTCGAGCAGCTGTCCGCTCAAGATCCAGTTCGGTTTCTTCTTTCGCATTGAGGAGCCGGGAAAGATAACGAAGCGTCGTTGTCGTGCCCCAAGGTATTCATCCTTGCCGTCGCGCATGGCAACTTGCCCCAGTAGGCCCGACGCTAACGCGACGTGAATATCCTGGTAATTCGCTGGTTCATGATTTTTCTTCCAGCCTATTTCCTTGCAGACGCCTTGGATCTGAGTATAGAGGTCGCGCCATTCACGCATGCGAATATATGAGAGATACTCCTGCTTACACCGCTTTCGCAGCTGCCCCTGACTCAACTCCTCTGACCACTCATGGTAGCCATCCCAAAGATTAACGTACGCCATGAAATCGGAGTTATCATGATGCCACTGAGCGTGTTTCTGATCGGCCTGCGCCTTCTTATCCGCAGGTCGTTCACGCGGGTCTTGGGCCGCAATAGCGCTGACAATAATCAGCACTTCCCTCAACGCGTTCTTTTCCTGTGCGGTGAATAGCATCCTCGCCAGGTGCGGATCAATGGGTAGTTTCGACAGTTTCCTACCCAGTGCGGTTAGCTCGCCTGCTGAACTGACCGCTGCGATCTCCTCTAAGCGCTTGAAACCGTCATTGATAAAGCGGCTATCCGGCGCATTAACGAAGGGAAAGTGCTTGATATCACCAAGCTTCAGGTTGAGCATTTGCAGAATAACGGCGGAGAGGTTGCTGCGCATAATCTCAGGTTCAGTGAACGCTACTCGGCTAGTGAAATCTTCTTCACTGTAGAGGCGAATACACAATCCATGCGCGAGTCGCCCACAGCGACCGGCCCGCTGATTAGCGCTAGCCTGGGAGATAGCCTCTACCGGCAAGCGCTGGACCTTCGAGCGATAACTGTACCGACTGAGACGAGCAAGGCCTGGATCAATCACATAGCCAATACCTGGCACGGTTAACGACGTCTCGGCTACGTTAGTCGCTAGGACAATTCGTCTACCACGATGAGGCGCGAAGACTTTGTTTTGCTCGGCACTAGAGAGCCGCGCATATAACGGTAGAACCTCCGTATGAGCGAATTGCCTAGCCTTAAGTTGCTTATGCGTTTCGCGAATTTCCCGCTCACCCGGCAAGAACACCAATACATCACCCTTAGCCGGTGAATCGCCACGCTTTTCCAGGTTGATCAGATGTTCTACCGCTTCGCAGATGCCTTCATAGAGACTGAGGTCAGCCTCACTCTCATCGGCAATGAGTGGGCGGTACTCAATGTCCACCGGGAAACTTCGCCCCGATACTTCGATAACAGGAGCCCCCCCGAAATGCTCACTAAAACGTTCAACGTCAATCGTTGCTGAGGTAATCACCACTTTTAGGTCAGGACGTTTCGGCAGCAACTGTTTAAGGTAGCCAAGTAGAAAGTCGATATTGAGGCTTCGTTCGTGAGCCTCGTCGATAATGATGACATCGTAGCGAGAAAGCCACCGGTCTCGCGCCATCTCCGCCAACAGAATACCATCGGTCATCAGCTTAATAGCGGTATTGGGACCGCTCTGATCATTGAATCGAACCTGATAGCCTACGCTATCGCCAAGTGTTTGCCCAAGCTCCTCGGCAATTCGACTGGCGACGGAGCTTGCCGCTAAACGTCGCGGCTGCGTATGGCCGATAAGCCCGCGAGCGCCAAGCCCTAAACTAAGACAAATTTTCGGCAGCTGGGTCGTCTTTCCTGAGCCCGTTTCGCCGGCGACCACTACCACCTGATTGTCACGAATCAGCGCGGCAATCTGTTCGCGTTTCTCACTAATTGGTAGGGCATCGTCAAACCGTGGCTTAGGTAGCTGATTCAGCTTTTCCTGCAAGCGGGTTGGCGCCGAAATTACCAGTTCATCACGCTCAGCTGACAACCGTTCAACCGGCTTCTTCTGACGTTGAAGATTCTTAATTTTGTTCGTTAGCGAACGAAACTTGGCTACATCTACGCGCAGCCACTGGGAAAAGTCTTGCATGCAATTACTCTCAATAGATGGCGCTATCATAGCAAAATTCTCAGCGCGGGGCTGTATGATCACAAGGAAATGAGTCGGCGTTGAGTAGGCAGGATATTCTGGTGCCACGGTTAATGAGTACGCAATAAAAAAGGCGCCACTACCAAGTGACGCCTCCTAGAATAATTAGGCTATTCCTAATTCAACCGTAGCGCTATTTTTCTCCGAGCGCTTCGTCACGAAGCTCTCTGCGGAGGACTTTACCTACGTTTGTCTTCGGTAGTTCATCGCGGAACTCAACAAACTTTGGCACTTTGTAGGCGGTAAGGTTCTTGCGCATGAACTGACGAACATCATCGGAAGTAAGTGACGAGTCATTAGACACCACAAAGATCTTAATCACTTCCCCACTCGTTTCATCGGGAAGGCCAACCGCAGCACACTCTACGACCTTGTCATGTGCCATCAACACATCTTCTAGTTCGTTAGGGAACACATTGAAGCCGGAAACGATAATCATATCCTTCTTACGATCCACCAACTTAACGAAGCCATCTTCTTGAATAACGGCCATATCGCCGGTACGCAACCAGCCCTCTGCATCAAGTACCTCGGCAGTAGCGTCTTCGCGCTGCCAGTAGCCCTTCATCACCTGCGGCCCTTTGATACATAATTCGCCAACTTCACCAATAGGAAGATCATTGCCGTCTTCATCAATGGTCTTTACTTCGGTATTAGGTACCGGTAAGCCTACGGTACCAAGCTGTTCCGCCTTAGGCGGGTTGGCACAGGCAACGGGTGAAGTTTCAGTCATGCCATAACCTTCAGAAACCGTACAACCGGTCATTTTCTCCCAGGCTTCAGCAACCGAGCGAGACAAGGCCATGCCGCCAGACATTGTCAATTTAAGCGGCGAGAAGTCCAACTTAGCGAAGTCTGGGTTATTCATCAAACCAATAAATAGCGTATTCAAACCAATAAAGGTCGAAAACTTATGAGTCTTGAGCTCCTTCACAAACCCTGGGATATCGCGAGGGTTAGCGATAAGAACGGTGTGGAAACCACGCTGGAAGCCTACCATGCAATGAATCGTAAACGCGTAGATATGGTAAAGCGGAAGCGGCGCGATAAGAATCTCTTTACCTGGCACCATTCCGGTCGCATCCATCTGCGGCGCGGTTTGCATCATATTCGCAACAATATTGCCATGCGTTAACATCGCACCTTTCGCTACGCCAGTAGTACCACCGGTATACTGAAGTACCGCAATATCTTCGCGAGTAGGAGCCTGCTCCTGAAGTGGCTTCTGAGCACCCTTAGCTAATACATCGCGGAATTTCAGCGCGGTTGGTAGCTGGTAAGCAGGAACCATTTTCTTCACGTACTTGACCACGGAATTCACTAACACCCGCTTAACCGGTGACAACATGTCGCCAATCTCTGTGACAATCACATGCTCGATGTTGGTATCCGGAATCACTTCATCTAAAAGTGAAGCCATATTCGCTAGAATAACGATTGCCTTGGCGTTCGAGTCAGTAAACTGATGCTTCATTTCGCGGGCGGTATAAAGCGGATTAGTGTTCACGACAACTAGCCCGGCGCGAATAGCACCAAACATCGCAATTGGGTATTGAAGAATATTAGGTAGCTGCAGTGCGATACGATCGCCTGGCTGAAGATTGGTATGGTTTTGAATCCACGAGGCAAATGCGCCTGACAATTGATCCAACTCCGCGTATGAAACCTCACGCCCCATTGAAGAAAAGGCTGTGTTGCTACCATATTTTGAAACTGCTTCACGATATACCGTATTAATATTCTCGAAAGCTGCTACATCAACCTCGGCCGGTAAGCCGTGATTTAATCGTCCCTGGCGTCCTACATCTGTCATGAAAATTACCTATTTTTAGTTTAATTGTTGCTAAAGCAACGTTTTATCACAGTAACGTCAACAAAGTGTACAGAGTTTAGCACTAACTTCATAGTTACCAACACTGCATGAGAAACTTAACTTTTATGCCTATTTAACCAGGTCTTGCATCGCCCTTGCCAAGCCGTCAATAGTCAGCGGGTACATATTGTCCTCTACTAACTCTCTGACCATGGAAATGGATTGCGTATGGACCCAGTATTTTTCAGGCGTTGGGTTCAGCCAAACAAGCTTTGGAAAGGCCGCTTTAACCCGTCGCATCCAGGCCTCACCTGACTCTTGATTCCAATACTCAACACTTCCTCCCGGCGAGACAATCTCGTAGGGCGCCATCGCCGCATCACCCACGAAAATTACCTTGTAGTCCGAACCGTATTTATTGAGGACCTCGCTCAACGGCTGACTCTGTTCGGCACGACGGAGGTTATTCTTCCAGACGTGATCGTAAATAAAGTTGTGAAAGTAGAAATACTCGAGGTGTTTAAACTCAGTTTTCGCCGCCGAGAACAGCTCCTCTACCGTTCGCACATAGGAGTCCATAGAACCACCGACATCCAAGAAAAGCAGAACCTTCACGGCATTATGCTTTTCCGGAACCATAGTGATATCCAGGTAGCCGGCATTGTTGGCTGTCTTGCGAATAGTATCGTCAATATCCAGCTGATCTGCTGCGCCCGTTCTCGCAAACTTACGTAATCGCTTTAGCGCCACCTTGATATTTCGCGTACCGAGCTGAACATCATCGTCATAATTGCGATATTGCCGCTGATCCCAAACCTTCACCGCTTTACGCTGGCCACCTTGGCCGCCAACACGGATGCCCTCTGGATGGAAGCCGCCGTGTCCAAACGGGGAGGTACCGCCCGTTCCAACCCATTTATTACCGCCGGCATGACGCTCTTTTTGCTCTTCTAGGCGCTTCTTAAAAGCCTCAATGAGCTCTTCGAGCCCCCCTAGGCTTTCAATGGCGGCCTTCTCTTCTTCGCTCAGGCTTTTCATGAATTCTTGACGAAGCCAATCATCCGGTATCAATGCTTCGATGAAGTCATCCAACGACTCAAGCTCTTCAAAGTGGACCCCAAAGGCGCGATCGAATTTATCATAGTACTTTTCGTCCTTGACCAAGCACAGGCGTGCCAACTGGTAGAACTCTTCAATATTTGCAAAGACAAGGTTTTGGGACATCGCCTCCAACAATACGAGGTGCTCCTTGGGCGTAACCGGAACGCCTACCTTGCGAAGGGTGTAGAAAAACTTAAGCAGCATTTACAGGCGCTCACGACGCGCCATGAAGGCCAAACGTTCCAGAAGTTGAACGTCCTGTTCATTCTTAACCAGGGCCCCGTGTAACGGAGGAATTGCCGAACTACCCTGTTTATTAATCAGCGCATCGGCAGAAACATCATCTGCTAAGAGCAACTTCAGCCAGTCAATGAGCTCTGACGTCGACGGCTTCTTCTTTAATCCTGGTACGTTACGCAGATCAAAGAACGCCTCTAAGGCTTCATTGACCAATGTTTTCTTAACTTCAGGAAAGTGTACGTCTACGATTTGCTGCATGGTTTCTGGGGTTGGGAAGTTGATGAAGTGAAAGAAACAACGACGAAGGAAAGCATCGGGGAGTTCTTTTTCATTGTTCGAAGTGATGATAACAATAGGGCGTTGCTTCGCTTTAATTGTCTCACCAGTTTCGTAAACGAAGAACTCCATCTTATCAATTTCTACCAGCAAGTCGTTGGGGAACTCAATATCGGCTTTATCCACCTCATCAATCAGCAGCACCACGGTTTCGTCGCTCTCAAATGCCTCCCAAAGCTTTCCTTTCTTGATGTAGTTCTTGATATCGTGAACTCGATCGTCGCCAAGCTGCGAATCTCTCAAGCGAGAAACCGCATCATATTCATAGAGGCCCTGCTGAGCTTTGGTGGTTGACTTGATGTGCCACTGGATAAGTCTCAGCCCCATGGATTCGGCTACTTCTTCGGCCAACATGGTTTTGCCGGTACCTGGTTCGCCCTTAATTAGCAGCGGACGCTGAAGCGTAACGGCGGCATTAACGGCTAGACTCAGCTCACTCGTTGAAACATATCGATCGGTACCAGTAAATTTCACAAATTCTCTCCTACACACAACAGGTTTATAAATATCGCTTTCGTTAGTTTACGCCCTACGGTTCACTATGCTGTGTCCGCAGGCGACAGCTTTTAGTCTTTTGAGGTGATTCGGGCCATCGCCACGACATCTCGCTGCCGGCTTAAGCGGCGGTATTGTTGCAGAAACCACTGCGGCCCTTCGTCTGTACACAGACTAAAACCGCCCTCAGTATAGAACGTCACAAGGTGACTAAACGGAAAACAATAGATAGCGTGATGCTCATATTGGGCCATCACCTCGGCTAAAAATTTAGCGCCGATACCTCGGCCACGATAGTCAGGATGAACCACCATCGCGCGTAGAAAATGCGCTTCGCCTTTGGGTTCAATTCGAACACAAGCTATCAATTGGCTGCCCTCATACCAGCCCCACACCGTTTCCTGACGTCCCGGCGCACCGCCATATCGAGTCATTTTGTAGAACTGCTTCACTAGCGGATAGCTAATCGGATCTATCTTTTTCAACATGGCGCGTGTCCATTCATACTTGCCACCGCGTGACGTAAATAACAATCATAGTAGCGGTTCCTGTCTTGACGATACTCGTCATCAATACTCGCCAACAGCGCTTCCGCCGTACTCAAGCCATCGCCTCGTTGGTTCTTCCGAAAAGGGTATCGGCTTTCTTGGTCACTCACGCTAATTCTCGGTAACGAAGCAATTAACGGTTGTTTAGCTAGCATCTTCGCCGCCTCTTGCCAGGTTCCCTCTAGTAACCATAGACGCTTAATCCTTAGCGAAGCTGTAGTCAGAGAATCTAAATGGACTGAGCTAGTCTCGACGGACTCGGGATAGAGCAGCGCGTCGCCGGGTTGAGGCGTTATGAGTTCTGTTCGTTGGTAGAGATGGACATTAACTTGAGAATCTAGCTGAAGAAAAAACACGCTAGATGATGGCCGTTTAAGCTCAAGCGGATGCAGTAAAATATGCACCTCAAATGGCAGATTTAGGGACTGTACTGATTCACAGAAACACGCTACTTCACGCAGTTTACAGCGCCGGCAACGTGGCATACCGGCCCGATCAATTAGTGTCCCAGCCATAACAACCAAAGCTGTATCACCGAGGCATTGGCCAGATCCAGTAGGCCAGCGCCAATAAGCGGGATAACAATAAAAGCACGAGTTGACGGACCGTAACGTGCAGTGATCGAGTGCATATTGGCCACCCCTACCGGCGTGGCGCCTAATCCAATCCCAGCGAAGCCAGCACTACAAACAGCGGCATCATAGTTCTTTCCTGCTAAGGGAAAGACCACCAGCACGGCAATACCCACAACTAGAATAATTTGTCCAGTCATCATCACCGCGAGCTGACCTATTTGCGCCCAAAGGCCCATAAGATCCATGGTCATGAGGCTCATTGCCAAAAATAAATTCAGACAGACATCGCCAATCACCGAAATTATTCCAAAACTTACCTGGTAACGTCGACTACGAGCATAGTTAGCGATAGCAACACCCACTAACATTGCCGTTACGAAACCGGGTAAGAGGAGCCCTCTGGCGGACATAAGCTCATTAAGAACACCACCGAGGCCAGTACAGATTGCGAAGAAAAGCACCGCATTAATTACGCCAGAGGTGGTCATCTCAATGGCTAAGGGTGAATGAGTAGGAAGCCGCTCGATGGTTTCGTCATTCGCTGTACTGTTACGAGCAAAACGAATAAGAAACTGTCCTAATGGGCCGCCTACTAGACCACCAGCGATTAGGCCCATTGTGGCATAAGCAAGGCCTAGATCAGCGGTTCCCGAGAACCCCTGTTCCGTGAAATACTCGCCCCAAGAGATTGCCGTTCCATGCCCGCCGGCCAGCGAAATACTACCCGCCATTAGGCCGTATATTGGCTCAAGGTCAAATTGCGAAGCCAGCAGGACGGCCAACAAATTCTGAAGAAACAGTAAGGCAATGGTGGCCAACGCCAACTTTAGTAGTAAGGGACCACCTCGAAAAACATCACTAAGCTTAGCGCTCAAACCTACACTAGCGAAGAACACTAGAAGCAATGATTCTCGTGCGCTTAGATCGAAATGAAACTCAAGCTCGCTAAAGGCCGAAACCAACGTTAGTAAAGCGCTAAAGACTATACCACCAACCACTGCAGGTGGAATTTGCCAACGCGCTAACGACTCAATGCGGGTAATGGCCTGGTGCCCTAACCATAGTACAGCAATGGCAAAGACAATCACCCCGCTCGTTGCGAAACTAACGACCATCGCCGCTAGTTACCAACGTTATTGAGTCGCTTTCGAGTTCGCAGAATTGACATCACTACGCCTAGTATTGCACCAATAATAGCGCCGCCCAACAGTGACTGGCCGGCTCGCATGAAACCACCCTCCACGCCGTTAAGCAGGTCAAAGGCGGTGGCCAAAACAGCGGGCGCCCAGAGCTCTGAGCCAGCAGACTCCGCTGCCGGAGCCAAAATTATGCCTAGGGTTGCCCACCAGACAATGTAAAAAATCCATTCAGGCAGGCTATTTAATATCCGCGCCCATACAATTAAACAGATTGCGCCGCCAACAAGCCATGCACCCCACGCAAATAAATAACTATCAATCATCTCAATTAACCCATTGCACAATATGTGCTTCGATTTCATCGTCGCTTACATCGAGTTCCGATACACAGCGGTGAGCTACTGACATACCCGCTGCGATGATCGACGTTCGATCACCCGTCAGTAAATGATGCCATTCCGGTAATGGCAGCCCCATTGCCACAAGTCGATAACTACAACTCACGGGTAACCAATCAAACTGATCAATATCGTCTACCGTAAGCTGAGTGCAATCGGGAACGCGTTGCTTTCGCTGCGAGTAATCAGAGCATCGGCAGCTAGAACGGTCAAGTAACTGGCACGCAATATCGGTATAAACCAATTCGTCGGTTTCATCATCGATAAACTTCTGTAGGCAACACTTACCGCAGCCATCACAGAGTGATTCCCACTGCTCTTTCGTCATTTCAGTGAGTGGCGTGGTTTCCCAAAACGCTCTATTTAACGCACTCATCGCTGAAGTTTTGAATTCTTCAGTGCAATATCTGCCATCTCTTCGTCACGAGGAGGTGGCAATTGAAGGAAGAAGCCATTGTCTCGAATCGCATCAAGTACTTGCTTGGCATCAAATCGTGCCAATTTTTTTGTTTCCGTCAACAAAAATGCCATGCTCTCTTTAGCAGGTCCGAAACGTTTAAGCAGCGCTTCAGGCACTTTCTTTAAACCCTGAGACTTTTCCACAATCAAATACATACCGTCCTCTTTAGCGGAGCGATACACGGATACAATACAAGGCTGTTTCATACTTCTGACTCTACTGTCTTTTCATGGAAGCGCTTTTCAGCGCGTTCTAAATAGGGGGTTCTCCACGTTGGAAGCGCCGGCGACTGTTGGAAGCTATTGGTGCGAATGAAAGCTTGACCAATCTTCTTAGACGCCAACATTTCGCGCGGTATTTCCAAGGAGTGCGCCACATTATCAACCATCTTCATAAATACTTTATATTGCTTGGTTTGCGACTTAGTCAGCAGACGAGGCATTAGCGCCTCCGTTGGCTCGCTAGCCAAAACATCGGCAATAAGACTAATCCACGTTTCAGCATATCGTTTTATCTGCCCAGGGGAGAGATCGACAACCTCGGTCATCGCTGACACATGCTGAGGTTTCTGAACAGCAAGCTGCACCAATGATGCTTCCGCTAGCACTCTATTTCTTGGCATATCCCGATCGCGAGCCTGCTGCTCTCGCCAATCGCTAAGTGCTTTCGCCACGTGTTGCGTAACCGGGTCACGATCCGCCACTTTGCTAAGACGCTCGAAGTAATAGCCCAAGTGATCATTGGCGTTGGAATTAGCAATAGTAAAATCGCCCTCTTCCCAAACCCAATCTACCCGTTCCTCTAAGCGAAGCATTAGCGCTGGAAAGGCCTTAGCCAGCCATACCACATCATCCTCCGCATAGCGCAACTGTGATTCACGCAACGGTCGCTGCAGCCAATTACTCCTCGTTTCACCCTTATCGAGCTGCACATTGAAGAGATGTTCCGCAAGTTCCGCAAAACCAATTCCAGAGCGAAGCCCACATAATGATGCCGCTACCTGCGTATCAAAAATACGCTGAGGAATAGCGCCACAAAGATGCCTGAGTACCTCTAGATCCTCGCTACATGAATGCATTACGATTGCGGTGGCTTCCATCAACTTTACCAACGGGAGCCAGTCATTCACGGCTAGCGCATCAATCAGCCAAACTTTCTCGGGGGTGCCAAGCTGTATTAAGCCCGCCTTGGGATAAAAGGTCGTTCTTCGCTCAAATTCGGTATCTAAAACCAGCCAATCATGCGTTGAGAGATGCTCACAAAGCTGCCTGAGTTCATCATTTGTTTCAATCCAATTAGCGGTTTTCATTCATTCATTACCTTACGCCCACTAAAGGCGTGTGTGAGCGTTCCACCATCAACAAATTCTAATTCTCCACCCAACGGGACACCATGCGCGATGCGACTGGTGATGACGTCATACTGCTTGGCTTTCTCGGCAACATAATGCGCCGTCGCCTCACCTTCCACCGTGGGGTTAGTGGCTAGAATAAGCTCCTTGACTTCACCTTCAGCTAATAACGCTTCTAACTCATCAATACCGATATCCTGAGGACCGATGCCATCAATTGGTGATAGATGCCCCATCAGCACGAAGTAACGCCCTGAATAACCACCGGACATCTCAATTGCCATCACATCACTGGGTGATTCAACTACACACAGAACACTCGCGTCTCGGCGCGAGCTCCGACAGATACCGCATAGCTCTTCCTCAGTCAAGTTACGGCAGCGCGGGCAGCGCCCCACCTTCTCTATCGCCAGTTCAACCGAATCAGCCAATCGCTTAGCGCCTTCGGGGTTTCGTTCCAATAAGTGCAAAGCCATGCGCTGTGCCGTCTTGGGGCCAACTCCAGGGAGTACTTTGAGACTGTCAATTAACTGACTGATCAGTGGGCTAAAGTTCATAGATGCAGCTCACCTCAAAAGGGCATTTTGAAACCGTCGGGAAGTGGCATACCACCCGTCAGCGACTTCATAGCTTCTTGATTCGCGGTCTCAACACGTCGAACGGCATCATTGACCGCTGCGGCAAGTAAATCTTCCAAAAGTTCTTTATCTTCGGTTAGGAGCGATGGATCGATTTCAACATCACTAACATCATGGCGACCCGTCATCGTGACCTTAACCATACCCGCACCGGCTTCACCGACGACTTTGGCATTGGCAGCTTGTTCCTGCATATCAGCCATTTTCTTTTGCATTTCTTTTGCCTGTTTCATCAGGCTGCCCATATCACCAAAACTCATTTAAAACTCCTCTGGAGCCAGGGAAACAACCGTGTGTGGTAAAACCTTGGCACCCATTTCATGATTCAAAAACTGGATGACCGGATCACTATTAAGCTCGGCTATCGCCTGCTCTCTGCGTCGAGTATCAATCTCCAGTCTACGTAACGATGCAGTGAGTAACCCTGGATCACCCTCTACAATATTCAGTATTACGGTCTCACCCAGTGCAACCGAAAAAGCCTCGGTCAGTTGCTCGTGCTGACGCGCTTTTAGCAGCATGGATTGCGCGCTATCCATGACTAAGTTTAGCTGATTCCCCTCAACACTCTGCAGCGACATCTGATGCAGCGCACTCCCTGCAGGTCCAATCATTCTGAGTCGCAACGCGAACTCGGGAAAATTCGCCTGAGTTAACGAGTCTAAGCTAAACCCTCGCGCCACGTGACCCACTGTTGTTTCGGTCGGTTTAGGGCTATCAGCGGGAATCGCAGAATCTATGAGCGCTGCCGCGGCAACGTCGGTTCCCGCCGTTGATGGCATAGTCGCTTTATGATCGATGGGTGGCTCATTAACCCCCTGTGCGAAATCATGCACCGACTCGGTAATTGCTTCTGATACCGCTTCTGGCACTTCAATACTTGTGGACCCGGCTTCGGTGGCCGTTGCTTCCACTAACGAGGACGCTGGCTCAATCACTGCATTGTTTATGGACCCGGCTTCGGTGGCCGTTGCTTCCACTAGCGAGGACGCAGGATCAATCACTGCATTGTTTGTGGGCACGGTTTCGGTGGCTGTTACTTCCGCTAGCGAGGATGAAGGCTCTATCACTGCATTGTTTGTGGACACCTCTTTGGACGCCGTAGAGGCTGATGCAGGTAGTCCATCCACGTCCCAGGGAGGCTGATCGTCAGCAGCCGATTCACTACGCTCATCCAGCGGCTTAGCGGCTTTACTGGATAGATGCGCAACCTCAATGTCAGCTTTTTCGACTTGGGCCCCAGTCGATGCTACTTCATCCGACTGGGGTAGCGTCTTTTTTGTTGGCACTTCCGGAAGCTCATCTGGAGCATGCTCGATATCGATCACCCCCTGCGGCCGGAACGCTAGCATTCTCAGCAAAACCATTTCAAAGCCGACCATTTCGTCAGGGGAGCGCCGAAGCTCAGCGAGCGACTGAACGCCTATCTGATAGAACAGCTGTACATCTTCCGCGGTCACTCGCTGAGCTAATTCAGCAAATGCCTTGGCGTCCATTGCAACCGGTAATGGGTAATCTGGTACCACCTGTAACATGGCGAGCTTATGCAAAGCGAGGGTTAAATCGCTGAGAAGTCGGGAAAAGTCGGGAGCTTGCTGAGAAAGTTGTGCAACGAAACTCATGAGCGCTTTGCGCTCACCATCAATGAGTAACTGTAGCAGCTGCTGAATAACACCCCGATCAATAGTACCCAGCATGGCATTCACGTCTACGCTCTGTACGCTGCCATCACCAAATGCAATAGCCTGATCCGTTAATGAAAGCGCGTCACGCATACTCCCATCGGCCGCTTGAGCAATTGACCACAAAGCCTCTTCTTCATAACTCAAGGCTTCGCTGCTCAACACCGTTTCCAAATGACTCACGATTCGCTCGGGGATCATATTCTTGAGCGAAAGCTGTAGGCAACGTGACAGAACGGTAATCGGTAACTTCTGAGGGTCAGTAGTAGCCAAGAGAAACTTTACGTGCGGAGGCGGCTCCTCAAGTGTTTTCAATAGTGCATTGAAACTATGATTAGAGAGCATGTGGACCTCATCAATCAAATACACTTTAAAGCGGCCCGCGGTAGGTGCGTACTGAATATTGTCGAGTAACTCGCGGGTATCTTCCACCTTGGTTCTGCTCGCCGCATCCACTTCGATCAGATCAATGAATCGGCCCGCGGCAATGTCTAAACAGGCATTACACTCGCCACATGGTTTGGAGCTCACGCCACGTTCGCAGTTAAGGCATTTCGCAAGAATTCTCGCGATGGTGGTTTTGCCGACACCGCGAGTGCCCGTAAAGAGATACGCATGATGCAAACGGTTATTATCGAGCGCGTTAATTAACGCCCGCAACACATGCTCTTGTCCCACGGTTTCATGGAAATTAGCTGGGCGGTATTTTCGCGCGAGAACTTGGTATGACATGGGCCTTCCTGAACGAACTGACGAATCAATCCATTATAACCACCAAAAGGGTAGTCTGAATACCGATGAATCAGATTGAGCGACTAATTTTTTGCCGACATAGGGAAGAATATTGGGTGGCCCTATCAGCCACATCCCGGCACATGAGGTCACTGCTACCGTTGCTCCCTTCCGGGCCTGGCGGGGTTTACAGTTGCTCATTGCGAGAGGACCGATAGGACCATAACAAGGGCGCCATTATACGAGAAATTCCCGTTGCTTCAATAGCTTAGAAGAATTAATTTAGATTCATTAGTCAGGAGCAATACGAATGATCAAAACTCGCCCATTTTTACCCCCTTCCGAGCTGCCGCAGAATGCTCGTTTTATCGACTGTCGCTTCGAGCTGCTCGCTAAGGATGATTCAGCCGGTCATCACGCCTTTCTAGCAGGTCATATTCCAGGTGCAGTTTACGCTCACCTCAACCATGACCTCTCTGGCCCCATTATGACGAATCGCGAAGGGCGTCATCCGCTTGGCCGACATCCGCTGCCGCCAATTAGCACCTGGTGGGGAACGCTCTCTAGCTGGGGGATAAGCGTAGACGATACGATTGTCTGCTATGACGATCACAATGCCGCCTTTGCAGCCCGCGCTTGCTGGATGCTCCGCCAATCAGGATTCAACGCCTATGTGCTAGATGGCGGGCTGCAGGCATGGCAGAACGAGGGAGGTGAATTAAGCACTAGGATCGTCAACTACCCGCCATCGGACCTCACTCAACCGCCGAACTTTGCCGCTTATAGCTATACGCAGTTAGCCGCAAGCGGAACACTAATCGATGCCCGCGCCAACGAGCGCTACCTGGGTGAGGTTGAACCGCTTGACCCTATCGCCGGCCATATCCCTGGGGCTATCAACCTTCCTTTTAGCAATAATTTCGAAGGCGGGAAACTCAAATCGGTAGCCGCTTTGAAGCAGATTTGGCAGCCGATCGTTACCAAACACCCCCAGCGAACACACTACTGCGGTTCAGGTGTGACCGCTTGCGTCAATCTTTTGGTATTGGCACAAATTGGCCATGAGGGTGATGCACTCTATGCAGGGAGTTGGTCCGACTGGTGCAGCCATCAACCACTTCACTACCCAGCCTAGCGGAGCTAAGTTTAGTTAACGCTAGCTCGAAAGCGCTTAGCTGAAGCTGCTTGGAAACAGCGTCATCGCGGCGCTGTTTCAAGCTCCAAACGATTTGCCAGATCAAGGACAAACTGAATACGTTCAGCAATGGGTAGTGGTGGAATGCGATGAATACGGTAACCGTTGTCACGGTAGACCGCTTGTAATAGCTCAACCAGCTTAGCGGCCTCTTCCTCCGAGTCATTTCGACCAGATGCTTGCCGAAGATCTAACTCATCAAGCACCAACGGCTCGACAAAAAAGATATGGTCGTAGTGATGCGCCGCTAGCTCAACCTTGAAACTCTCTGGCGCCTGAGTATTAAACATCGTGAGATATGCCAAGCCGTCTAATGTCCCTCGGTCCAAGAAGCTACGGCGAGAAGGATCCAAAACGGCTTCTAGCTCGGTTTGGTGACGGTAGATTCGCTGCTGAAAACCCAACGGATCTCCGCGACGCCATTCGTCCTGCTCGGCAAGTCCAAGCTCGCGAACCAAGGCTTGAATGACATCGATAGCCGCCTCTGGGACGGTTTGCTCGCCAAGATCTCGAAGCGCATCGATTAACGTTGTTTTGCCGCTTCCCGGTGCGCCGGTTAAGACAATCTTCATGACAGCGTCTTCCTCAGGTTGTTTCACTAAAGATAATATCGTCGACCGAACATTGGAGGCCGCGCGCAATCGCCCTGCGATTCGCTTCTGACGCCAGCCGTCTACCGTCTTCGATCATTTCATAATAACTTGGGCTAATCCCAGCCTCTCTGGCAAGTGTAGCAACACTTAAGCCTTTAGACTCGCGAATTGCCCGTAAGGTTTCCGAGCTAATCGCCGCCTTTACCGGCACTGACTGTTGCGACGACTGTGGTGCACTGATTCCCGCCAGCGTAAGCAAGCGCTGATAGTCATCCCAGCTTAATACTGCAAAGGCGGGCTTATCTTCCTGTTTTATGACTTGAACTTGATGTTCCATTACTTCATCCAATGGCTAATTAGTGCAATAACGAGTGCCAGCATGATCAACGGGAACAACCAAGGTCGTACCTTGGCAATAAACTGGTCACTGGGCGGTTTTGTTCCTTTGGTAATGGTTACCAACAGCGCAAGCGAGGCAAATAGTACAACTAAAATAATCAATAAATTCATGGGGTACTCTCCTTCGAGATGCGTATACTTACAGGATCAACTATTGATGGATTGATTATGCCTGCAATTATTATCCTTGTTTTTCTAGCCTTCGTTGGCTACTTTCTTCGCGCTAGCTATTATAAGCAACCCGTTGACACACGGACACGCTGGTTAACCGTTAGAGTGCTGTGGGCCCTGGTAGGGCTGTGTGTAATCGCCGCCGCTACCGGTCGCCTTCATGTTATGGGAGCGCTGACCTCGCCATTAATCCCTATCGCCTGGCAGTTGTACACTCGTTTTAACCCGCTGAATAAAGCCACTGATGACTCAAAGCAACGGAGCCAAGCATCAACTTCTACGATGACTCGGTCTCAAGCACTTAAAATTTTGGGTTTGAATGACGGTGCAACCCCTGAGGAAATTAAGTCCGCTCACCGTGAATTGATGGCAAAATATCACCCAGATCGTGGTGGCAACGAATTTTTAGCTGCACAAATCAATGAAGCTCGAGATCAACTTTTAGGTTAACCGCTTAAACCTTAATGGTCATCGGAGGCCGACAAAGTCGGATCTTCAGCCTTGGTGTAGCTCCAGCGCCGATTACTCCAAAGCCATGTTTCTGGCTGAGCAACGATCGCTTCGCCTCCTCGCTTCGCATACGCGTCTAATATTTCATTACCCTCTTGCTGATAAGGGGGTTCTGCTAGAATTTCTAGGCGAATTTCATAGTAGCCACGAGCAACTCGACGTGGCCAGCCGTACACCACAACCGCATTATTATTCTTCGCGAATAACTCCGCACCCAAGGGAAAAGCGGTGTCCTGTCCCAGCATCATTGACCAAACCTTTTTACGCTTTTTTAGCGGTGCTTGATCCGAAAGTAGCACTAGAAAAAAGGGATCCTTGCGATGATTGAAAAGTTGCACCGCCTGCTTGTGCGGCACCAAGATGGAGCCAAAGCGGGCTCGGGTCTCGCGGAAATACCCATCGAAAGCCTTGTTATGCAATGGCTTATAGATAACTTCTAATGGCGGATCTAATGTTAGCGTAGCCGAGTGTAGCAGCCACTCCCAGTTACATTGATGGAGCGCCATCAAGACAATGGACTGCCCATCCGCCCACAGGTCGTTGATGAGCTCTGGATTCTCCCACTTCACCCTGCTTAAGAAATCCTCATCACTCAAATGAGGTGAACGCAGTACCTCTACAAACATATCACCTAAAAACTGGTAATAATCTTTGAGAATTAACTCCCGCTCCGCTTCCGTTTTAGCCGGATAGACTCGAGCTAAATTCTGGCGA
This sequence comes from Umboniibacter marinipuniceus, assembly GCF_003688415.1. NCBI lineage: Bacteria > Pseudomonadati > Pseudomonadota > Gammaproteobacteria > Cellvibrionales > Cellvibrionaceae > Umboniibacter > Umboniibacter marinipuniceus. Next base: position 210,643 of record NZ_REFJ01000005.1, on the reverse strand, counting down.
GCGATCTTAACCCGGTATTTAAACACCCGGAACAGGAGAAAACTCAATAACGGCGCGAGTACCCGGTAGGATACAGCAAGTGGAATCCGGCTTAGTAATTTTACGATAAAAACACCCATGCGAACTCCCTAGATTGGACAAACAACACCGGTTCCACCGATACCACAGTAGCCGGCCGGGTTCTTATGCAAGTACTGCTGGTGATAGTCCTCGGCGAAGTAAAATGGCACCTGGACGGCAATTTCTGTAGCGATTGCACCTAAGCCCTTGGCGTTTAAGGCCTGCTGATAAGCTGATTTGGTGCCATTGGCTAAGACGGCATCAGCATCGCTCTCTAGAAAAATAGCAGAGCGGTATTGAGTCCCTATATCATTACCTTGGCGCATCGCCTGAGTGGGATCATGCTTCTCCCAGAATAAGGCAAGTAGTGCCTCAAGGGTGACTTGGGTAGGATCATAGATCACTTTCACTAATTCAGTGTGACCGGTATTACTGGTACAAACTTCTTCGTAACTTGGGTTCGGCGTATAGCCGCCACCATAACCAACAGCCGTGCTAATAACGCCAGCTTGCTGCCAAAAAACACGCTCAGCGCCCCAAAAGCAGCCCATTCCCAAATAAACAACCCTTGCTCCCGTTGGCGCCTCTAACATTGAAGTACCTAATACAGCATTAATTGGGTTAATGACAATTGCTTCGCTTCGACCGCTTAGCGCCTCATCGGCACTGATCATTACTGTAGAACGCATTTTGTAGCCTCTAATCAATATCTAAAATATAACCACGGGACGCCGACTGGTTAACATGCCAAGGATATACCGCAGCATCATACTCAGTTTGACACCACCTCGCTAGCTCATAAAACGGCGGCCTGCCGGGATCCGCTAAAATGACTCTAGAGACCCCCGCCTCTTCGCAGCGCAATAACAGTTCAGATAATACTTCCGGCATATGATCCCAGAAACAGATGTCCGCGGCGATGACTAGGTCAAAGTTTGCTAACTGGGCCGCGGTCAGCTGGTCAAAATCCATGGTAACGGTATCGAACTGGGTTTTATTCAGACACGCAACAAGTTCGCTGTAAGGCACCACGTCCGGGTCAATATCCAGCGCAACAACCTTGGCATTGAAGGTAAGCGCTAAGTAGGCAGAAAGTACTCCCCAGCCTGCACCAAGCTCTAAGATACGAAGGTTACTAGCAATTGGATTGGACTGAATAAAATCAATGAGCACCTGTGTAGACGCCCAAACTTTGTTGCCATGCGCTGACCGAGCTGTCGCAGCCCGTTTTAGCCGCCTCACAGCCGGGTGAGTTGATCGTGGCGCCTTGATGTTTGGTGCACTTGGAATATTGAAGTAATGATCTGCCATGACGAGAGTGTAGCGAAGATAGGACCTGAAACCTAGCCACAATGGAAATCGAAGTACCGTCGCGGTGTGTCTAACAGCTCAAAAAAAACGGCGAAGCCCGAAAGCTTCGCCGTGACGATATCTTCATCAACTACAAGGTTTACAAGCCGCCTGGCCCACAATCCTCTGCGAAATAGCTGAGCATCCGCGTGTAGAACATTTTCTGATGATCAAAGGTCAGCGTATTCGAAAAATGATCCGCCCCTTCTAATTCCATGTATTCGTAGGGAATTGCATTCTCATCAAGGGCCGCTAGATAGCGCTTGGCGTGTTCGAGAGGAACGCGCTGATCAACACTACCATGCACCACAAATAATGGGATGTTGACCTTAGCAACTTCGTCGATAGGCGAGATACTGTCGCGCCAGAAGCGCTCCTGCTGAATCCGCGAGGAGCCCGATAAACGACTAACGTAGTAGTTGAGCTGCAGTACATTATCGGCAACCGCTGCACCAGCAATAGCGCACTGGTAGATCTGGTCTTCACGTGACGCTGCTACCAAGGCGGCATAGCCACCATAGGACCAACCGAACATGGCCATACGATCCGGATCAACTAAGCCCTGCTCCACCAAATACAAAGCACCATCGTCCTTGTCGTCCTGCATTTCGTAGCCACCTTTACCACCGTTGATAAAGGCTGACATGTAGTGATCCATGCCGTAGTTCATCGAACCTCGATACTGTGGCTGCAACACCATGTAGCCACTGTTAGCAAGAAGTTGCGCCCAGCGATCAAAAACGACGGTTTCCCCAACAAACGGTCCGCCGTGAGGCATCACTACGAGTGGAAATGGACCTTCTCCATTAGGAACGGTAATAAATGCAGGAATAGTTCGACCATCACGTGATTCGTATTGAATATATCGAACATCAGCCAGGTTTTCAGACTTAAGTAATGGCTGCTGCTCGCCAACAGTACTCAAGCGGCCGTTTCGGATCAGATAGTAGGTACCTGGGTCCCGCGGCGAAGTATTACGTACAATCAGTGTTGCGCCATCACTGCTTCTTGAGGCAATAGAAACTAATCCCGCATCGGGAACCAACTGCTGTAGTTGGCTGTAAAGTGCTTCTTCTTCACCATCAAAGTAGACAAAGTGAAACTTATCTTTATAAAATCTAATTCCCGTTATAGTGTCAGGATTATTCCAACGATTAGAGTGATAGCGAACACCGCCAATATCGACATCATTGCGGCCGTATATCTTCTCGCCAAATCGCTTGGTTTCCGTATTGTACTCCCACAGCGAGGCCTTATCTTCGCCGTTCTCGGCGACTACAAACCATAGATGCGGCGCTGCTTCATCAAAGCCCACAACCCGGAAACTCTCATGCGAGTCGTCGCTAACCCTATGAACTTCAATCCACTCGTCGTCAACTCGACTCATGTAGAGTGTTTCAGCGTTGATACCGTCTCGGCTTAATGCATACCAAGGCCTACCGTCGCCGGTAAAGCGAAAGCTACCCATAGCATCATTTCCACGCATAATCAGACGCTTAGAACCTCTGCGTAAGTTGTACTCGTAGAATGACTGTGCGCGATAACCGCCCGCCACGGAGCCAGTAGTACGACTACCACTGTCCTCAGGATAAAAAGACAACAATACTGAATCAGGTTTACCTGGCAGTAAGCTGACGATCGATGCCCCGGGCTCTCGAAGCTCTTTTATACGTTCTCTTTCAACGTCTAGTCGTGCAATTGAGTACTCGAAAACACCTTGGTTAAAGCCATTAATATCGTCACGAACTTGCTGTCGTAAGGTCAAAACAATATCTTTGCTCGTGACCCATGAGAAACTCTGAATTTCCATGGGATCGGCATTAACCCGATAGGGCTGCGCCTCTAGATCGTCTGTTTGGTAGACCTCAATCACCGGATTCGCATCACGGTTGGCGATCTTTAATAATGCTAAATATTTACCATCCGGAGACAGTTGTACATCACTGATCACTGATCTTAGTGCAAAATACTCTGGCGGAAGCACTTCAGCGTTGCTAAGCATTGAACTGAACGCTAAACAGATACCCGCTAATATAACGCGGAGTTGTTTGAACATAATATTAACCTCGCATACTTCAAAAAAAAGGCCCCTGTTAGGGGGCCTTATCGCTAGCTTAGTGTTAGAACTTAACACCAACCTCGAGAGAGATAACACGACCCATTAGATCATAACCTGCGCCAAGTGGCGTGTTATTACGACCGAATACCTGAGCGGTATCAATACGCGGTGGCGCTTCGTCGAATACGTTTGAAGCGGTAAGACTTACGCCCCAAGATTCAACGTTATAGCTCAAACCAGCACTATGAAGCATGTACTCATCTGCGTAACCAACGTCACGACAGTCAGTGCCGCCGTTAGCGATACCTACACATGAATCCGAGAATACGCCAGTACCATTGGTGTCGAATACATCCGAGTACGGATCAACACCGGTTGGATCTTGAGATACCGCACCAATAAAGTTAATACCCCAGGTGAGTGACCAATCTTCGTAGCTTAGCTGGAATCGGCCATTACCGGTCCATTCTGCGTAACCAAAGCGGCCAACTGAATCGTAATACAACGAATTACCACTGTCGTCAGAATACGTCTCAGAAGACTCTAGGACACGCGTGGCGGTAATGCCTGCGTAGAGACTGAATGGAAGATCAGCAACGGTGATGTCATGACGGTAATCGAAAGTATAGTCCATTCCTCGAGCGCGCTCTTGGTCACGGTTGGTGAAGAACGCATCGATGCGATCAATACGATAATCCGTACCACGGCTAATGCTGCCACAGAACGATGACGGACTACTTGGCAAGGCGTAGAAACAGCTGTTGGTGATATATGAAGCAGAAGGCTCAATGATTGAGTTCTCAACTTTAATATCGTAGTAGCTGAAGCCTAGCGACATATCAAACTCATTCCAGAACGGCTGATCAAAGGAAAAACCGACGGTCAATGACTCTGAAGTTTCTTCTTCAATATCTTGAGTACCACCGGAATAAACCTCGACTGAATAGGAGTTAAACCCGCCGAAACCCGCCTGGTTCACATCCGTTGGATCAATGCCGTTGGCCGCACAGTTTGCAAGTACTTCAGGAGCACGCTGATCCATAGTAGGATCGTAGTTACCCGCTAAATCCAGTGCATTATCCGGAATACCACATGGGTCAAATACCGAGCCAAAGCCCGACTGATCGGCCAAGAAGTTTTCACGGAGGTTAGGCGCACGATAAGATGTGCCGTAAGTTGCACGAAGCAATAGCGAATCAACCGGACGGTAACCAACCTTTGCACCACCTGTCCATGCACCACCGTAGAATTCGTCTTTGGTGTAACGAGTAGACAAGTCAACGGTCAACTCAGTAACGAGTGGAACGTTAGCTAATACTGGGATGGAAACTTCTGCAAATACTTCTGAAGTACCCTTGCTGCCCGTTGCGCCTCCATCTGAGAAGAAGCCGAAGAACAAGCCATCTCTAGCTACGTCATCGGGAATAGACTCAATCTCATCGTGGCGGTATTCCACACCAATTGCACCAGCCAATTCACCTGCCGGGAGTTCGTAGAGCGTACCAGACATGAAAGCGTTGAAAACATGCTGATAGTACTTGGTATCAAAATCACGCGAGTCGAAAAGATAGTTACGCTCTGCTGCAGTACCGAAGTCACCAATAACACCAGCATAGAGCGCTGGGTCATACATATTTACCGGTACACAGCCGTCGGTACCATCAGGTACGCCATCACCGTCATTATCCACACCACAGATAAAGTTACCTGGGTTGTTTGGATCTTCAATTGTTGTTGCAAGAGATAGATCTAGGCGGTCACCACGGATACCGTAACGGCTTGACTTACCCTCAGACATGCTTGATGAGATCGACGCCTCATAAGCCCAATCACTAAATGAACCGAAGTTCATGAACGGAAGATCACCTCGAACTCCACCCACGAATCGCGCCTGAGCGACTTTCGTGTCACTGGTAGTACGGTCACCGCGAACGTTAACAATAGGGGTTGTCTCAACCGCACCTAGCGCGCCGTCTTTCAGAATGCCGTTAGAGTGGTAGAAATTCCATGCACCCGGGCCATAGAGCGCATCAAACTGCGAAACCCATCCTGGATTCATGTTCATATTATCCATTAACTGGTCAAAGGCTAGACCACAGTCAATGCCATTCACACCATTTGGATTACAGAAGTTAAATGGGTTATTAGCCGGGACGTCTGGGAACAGCTGATACGCTCCCGAATCGGTGTAGTTCTCACGCTGAGAGTACAAAAATTCACCAAAGACTGTGGTGTTCGACTCACCATCAAAGGTGTACTCACCGTTTGCTAAGAAGCTAATACGCTCTACTTCAGGGTAGAGATGAGCGAACCCAGTCTTACCATTCAGTGAGTAGTCTTTATAGCTCACATCCGCAACGCCATCGCCGTCACTATCGATACCAATGCCGAATTGCTCTGATTCAGAGAATCCTGGCCAGCCACCGTTCGTCATGCCCGGTGTGTAATAAACAGAACCCGCGCGGCTTCCGCCGCCTACAAATGCTCGACCCGCTAATGATGAAGGTTTACAACCATCAACTTCCATTCCCCGAGTTAGTGCATAGTAAACGTCTTCGCTGTAGAATTTCCCGTCGAGGCCTTCTTCGTAGTTCTTATCACACTGTGCGGTCCAGCTTCGATCGTCAAAGCTCACTGACTCCGCCTTGTAATACTCCAAACCCATACCGAAGAAACCTCGGTCGCTAGAAGTACCCCAAGTCAAGTTCAGATTACTCGCTTCGCCACCCGACTGACTGGGCACTGAAGCGTTTGCAATGATTTCAAAACCATCGAAATCTTTACGAGTAATAACGTTAGCTACACCCGCAATGGCATCAGAACCGTAAACGGCCGAGGCCCCATCGAGAAGAATTTCGTAGGTTTTAACCATGCCAGACGGCAGTAGGTTAAGATCCGGCGAACTTGGCGCACCTTCAACACCCGCGGGCGCTAAGCGACGACCGTTCAAGAGAACAAGTGAACGATCAGCACCTAAACCACGAAGACTCAGGGTAGAAGCGCCTGGACCATTGTCGAGTACGAAGCCCGAGAAGGTGGTATCAATTTGCTGACCGCTTGCAGCAGTACTTGACTGAAGTACCGACGCTGCATCGAAATTACCGAGACTACGCTCAACATCTGCATCAATGACCGTTAGCGGTGAAATTGACGAGAATGAGTCGCGACGAAGTCGTGAGCCCGTCACAACAACTTCTTCCGTTTGCTGTTGTTGCTCTACAACTTCCGAAGACTCAACCGTCTCGGCAGTTGTTTCTTCCTGGGCATACGCTACGTTAGCAAACGTAGCAACAGACGCCATCGACACCGCAACTGCGAGTGGGCGCGCCTTAAATAACGAAGAGATTGTCATGTTTCCCCCTAATCTCTATTAGTACGACAGCTCAGCATCACCGTTATACCAACTACCTTGTTGGTAGTAAGAGCAATACGCAAGCAGCTAAAATTCGAAGCATTTTTGATATAATTGTCGCTTCATATGTGAGATATCACTTACGTACAATAACTAACTTTTCAGGTAGTAACAAGTGATACTATCGCGAAATTGGCAATTAGAATTTGTTATATCTCTGCATCAGTTTGTTCTAGAATAACGGACTACATAACCACAAAGTTGGTAAGCATTTTGCTGGACGGGAAATTAGCCTTAACCTATCGCGACGACTACCTTGCGGCATTCAGCAAGCCATCGGGCTTGCTGGTTCATCGCTCCCCAATAGACAGGCATGAAACCGAATTCGCTCTGCAGCAGGCGCGAGACACACTCAAGCAATACGTTTACCCCGTGCATCGCCTAGATAAACCCACCAGCGGCTTATTACTTTTCGCCCTATCCTCATCAGCCGCCAAAGCACTTGCCGACCAGTTCGCAGAGAACCTTATTGCCAAGCACTACCAGGCAGTGGTTCGAGGCTGGCCCGTCAGCCAGTCTATTGATCATCCACTGAAGCTAAGCTTGGACGACCTTAAGGGAAAAACTGATCGCGCCATCGAAATTCAGAGCGCTCAGACGGCAGTAGAACTTACCGCCACGGCAACGCTTCCTATCGCCTTTGATCGGTACCCAGAGATTCGCTTGGCTCAGGTTTCGCTTAAGCCTCAGACAGGTCGGCGCCACCAAATTCGTCGCCATCTAAAGCATATCTCACACCCAATCATCGGCGACCCGAAATACGGCAAAGGAGCCCTGAATCGCTTTCTTGCCGCCGAACTCAACATCAATCGACTGATGCTACATTGCCAAAGCATGAGCTTTACACACCCTGTCACCAACGAAGCCATAACCTTAGACGCGCCCGAGCCCGACGCATTCACCCAGCTGGCCAGTCAGCTTCACTGGGAGCAGACACCAAAATGAACCGGCTCCATGTTTCAGACAGATTTCGCCTCATCGATTTGGCGCTACTGCTATTCATAAGCTTTGCCCTTACGATGACGCTCTCGATGATTGATCCCGACCTGCCATCAAACCAGCCCACTTCGCCAGTTAGCTGCGAATTCTTCAACACCAGCGGCCAACTGCCCCAAGAACTTCAAGTTGTTAATTGGAATATCGCCAAGGAGCCGTTAGCAAAAGTACGGGAAGCTCTCCATAACACAAGCGTCAATTTACTCGTGCTGCAGGAGTCAGCCGTTGATGAAGGTTTTTTGTTTAGCCCTGGCCATCGTGCCCTGGAAACAACGGGTGTTGCACTTGAAAGTAGGGTCTCTCCTTCCAAAGTTTGCCATTGGCAAAGTTTTGAGCCAATTATGTTGACGCCGAAGGCGGCGATTGCGGCAAGTTTCCCCATCGCAGGGAGCGAGGATGAATTGCTGGTTATCAACCTCCATGGTGTTAACTTCAGCTGGCTACTGGGAACATGGAAAAGGCAAATACGGACGGCTGCTCTATTAGCAAAGAGTCACAAGGGGCCCATCATTTTGGCAGGGGACCTGAATACTTGGCGCTATGAACGCTCACGATTTATCAAACAAGTGGCCGAAGAACTTGGCTTAGCGCAGCCCGCCTATGTTGAGGATAACCGAACCGCGCCCTTTGGCTATCCTTTAGACTGGATACTATCGAGGGGAATTAATTGGACAGAGGTGAGTGCTCCGAACGCCGAGCTGAGTGACCACAACCCCATTTTAGCAACGGGGATTATCGTGACCACCGCTGCCGAAGACTAGAATGTTAGTTTGTTAGTTTGTTAGTTTGTTAGTTAGTTAGTTAGCTAACTAATCAAACCGCTTGGTAACTAAAATATCACTGGAAGGAGTAAGTTAACTCATAATGCCTATAAGCACTTCTTTGAAGACAAAACCTGCCACACCGAAACCAAGCACTAAAAAAATGATTGCCCCACCAAACTTACCAGCCTTGGACTCTTTGGTTAATTTGTACATGATATAGCCCATGTAGAGAATCAGACCCGTTACCAGTATTTTGGTTGCCCAGTCTGCAAATTCAGCTTCGCTCATTTCATGCTCCGTTCGATGATAGGCCCCATTATAGGTGACGGATGCGCTTAGGACTAGCCCAATCAGAAATTGCCAAATCAGAGAGTAAATTGTTGCGCAATAATTGCTTCTTCAACTAGCCTAGGGAATATTTACAGTTATTATCGCCCGCGGACAGAGCTGCTAATATTGCGCGGATTTTCAATTTAGATGCCCTATGAGGCTCAGGTACTAAACATGCTCGAGAAGCTATTTAAAATTACTGAACATCAGTCTTCGGTAAAAACAGAATTTATCGCTGGTTTAACCACCTTCCTAACCATGGCCTATGTGCTATTCGCCACCCCAGGTATGATGGCAGCAGCCGGCATGCCCGCCGATGCTGTATTCATCGCAACAGCGCTTGCCGCGGCATTAGGCTGTCTACTCATGGGGCTTTGGGCTAATTTCCCCGCTGCCCTAGCACCAGGAATGGGTTTGAACGCCTTTTTCGCTTTCGCCGTTGTCGGTGGCATGGGTTACAGCTGGCAGGAAGCACTGGGCGCAGTGTTCGTATCAGGTATTATCTTCTTCCTGCTCTCAGCGTTTAAGATTCGTGAGTGGATCATCACCTCCATTCCGAAGAACCTTCGTCACGGCATCACCGTTGGTATTGGTTTATTCCTTACCATCATTGCTTTCAAACAAGCAGAAGTCGTTGTGGCTAGCCCTGCAACCTTAGTCGCCTTGGGCGACTTCACTAAGGCAGGGCCTATCCTTGCCTCGCTTGGCTTCCTCGCGATTATCGCAATGGAGTCTCGCAAGGTGACAGGTAGCGTGCTGTGGGGCATTTTGGGCGTCTCTATTATCGCCTACGCACTTGGCCTGACCGGTGGTGCTCCAGTAGATGCCGCTGCCGAGTCACTCACCATGACTGAATCGCTAATGCAGATTGCTGGCGCAATGACCTTCGAAAACATTCTGACTTCAGGCATGCTGGCCGTCATTTTCGCTTTCGTATTCGTTGACCTCTTCGATACCTCAGGCACGCTTATGGCAACAGCTTCTCAAGCTGGTCTTGCGGATGAAAAAGGTAACTTCCCAGGAATGGGTAAAGCAATGATGGCTGATTCAACCGCCACAACCGTTGGTGCTGTTATCGGTGTGCCATCAGTGACCACTTACGTTGAGTCGGCTTCAGGTATCGCCGCCGGCGGCCGTACCGGTCTTACTGCAGTGGTTGCAGGCATTCTGTTCTTACTCGCCCTACCGCTCGTAGGCATTATTGACTTTGTTCCTGCCTACGCCACAGCCCCAGCGCTTCTTTTCGTTGGTGTACTGATGACTTCAGACATGAAGAATATAGATTGGCACGATCTGACTGAGGCAACACCGGCCTGGATCGCAGCTATCGGCATGCCGCTATTCTTCTCAATCTCTCACGGTATCGGCATGGGTTTCCTAAGCTATACGCTAATTAAGCTATTTAGCGGTCGCTACAAGGACCTTAACCCAGCACTTGTGATTGTTTCACTGGTTTACGTATACGTTCTCGCTACTGGCGCTTTCTAAATCGCCCAGCCGAATCGCTAGTACAAACCTAAAGAAGGGGATTACTAACCATAGTAATCCCCTTCTTTTTTTCAGTACTTTGCTCTTGCACCTAATCCCAGCAATTGGATCAGAGGGTGCACATTGCTAATAACGATCAGCGAATCAATTCACTACCCCAGCACTTCGGAGCTTGGCTATTTCCGCGTCAGATAATCCCATCTCCTTAAGCAGGGTTTCACTATCCTCTCCCGCCGCCGGCGGTGCTCGGTCGTAGCTTAGTGGTGTTCGAGAAAACTTCACCGGATTCGCAACAGTCTTTATTAATACTCCATCGCTGCGCTCTTGCGCTAACACCATTTCGCGATGCTTAATCTGCTCATCCTCAAAGACCTGGTCAAGTGTATTGATGGGCCCTACGGGGACACCTACCACAGACAATTCCTGCAGCCACTCTGCCATGGGTTTGGTGCTGGTAATTTCAGCGATCATAGGCACCAGCTGAAGGCGGTGTTTAACCCTACTAGGATTGGTTGAAAAGCGTTCATCACTCGACCACTGCGATTGTCCAAGTTGCTGACATAACAGGGCAAATTGCTTGTCATTTCCTACTGCTAACATGAAGTAACCATCAGTGGCAGGAAATGCTTGATAAGGACAAATATTGGGGTGTGCCGTACCTTCGCGCTGAGGCACTACCCCGCCCACTAGGTAATTCGCTGACTGATTCGCCAACCAGGCAACCTGAGTATCTAGCAACGCTAAATCAATATACTGCCCTTCGCCGGATTTCTCGCGCTCAATCAACGCTGCTTGAATCGCCGCTACGGCATACATTCCGGTCATCAAGTCTGCAACCGCCACACCAACTTTTTGCGGCCCAGCGTCACTTTCATCGTCTCTAGGGCCGGTAATACTCATCAGCCCACCGGAGGCTTGAATCATGGCATCGTAGCCGGCTTGCTTCGCTTTAGGCCCAGTTTGACCAAAGCCTGTAATAGAGCAATAGACTATCTCTGGATTCAGAATCTTTACGCTTTGATAGTCCAAATTATATTTTTTGAGACCGCCGACCTTATAGTTTTCAATCACAACATCGGCATCGCCAATAAGCTGGCGAATCAGTTTTTGCCCTGCTTCGGTACGAAAATCAATGCAAAGCGATCGCTTCCCACGATTCGCACAACTAAAATAGGCCGCATCGTCTGATCCATCTATCCAAGGAGGTCCCCACTTCCGCGTATCATCCCCTTGAAGACTCTCAATTTTGATCACCTCCGCGCCAAAATCAGCCAGCACTTGGCCTGCCCATGGCCCGGCCAAAATGCGACTTAAATCTACTACTTTTAATCCTGCAAGTGGTCCACTCATGATTAGCTATCCGTTGGTAGGTAATTATTATGAAAGGAGTGTATCGCGTTAGCGCAATGGTTTCACTAGTTCCCAATTTAAGCGTAAACTAGGGGGAAATATTATGAGGTGACTGCAATGTCGAAAGGCCGTGAAAAACATCAAGCGCGATTGAACGAGCTCTCACTATTTGGCAAAGACTTGGCGCGCCGGTCAGGTCGAAAATGTGAGTTATGCGAAGCCTCAGGCGTAGCGCTCAAAGTGGTTGAAGTGGAACCGGCGCCCAAGGAACCTGATTTCAACTACTGCGTTTTTATTTGTGATAGCTGTGACGATCAACTCCGTAGCCCGAAGCGCAGAGATCACAATCACTGGCGGTGCCTAGCTCAATCTGTATGGTCCGAAACTCCTGCCATCCAAGCTCTCTCAATATGGCTAGTGAGACAAATCCCCGAAGACTGGGCCACGGATACGGTTGAGATGTTGTTTGCCGACGAGCATGTGATGCAGTGGGCTGACACCATCAACTTCGATGGTAAATAGTAAGTTGGCAACATTATGATTGAGCATCAACTAGACCTAACCACTCCAGCACTCCTTTTTCCTGCGATTTCTCTGCTGCTGTTAGCCTACACCAATCGCTTTTTAACGCTGGCTCAATTGCTCCGACAGGTTCGTCGACAGAGTATCGACTTCTCTCATTTCAGCGGTGCTCAGCAGGTTAAAAACCTGCGTTTTAGGGTCCTTCTCATTCGTTGGATGCAATTCCTCGGTGTTGCCGCCTTTCTGCTCTGTACTGCAACCATGCTCGCCCTCTATCTGTCTGCAGCAGGCGTAGCAAGTCTGCTCTTTCTCGGCAGTCTCATTACCCTCTGCGGTTCGCTTATCTTCTCGATGTGGGAAATCCACATCTCAATGGTCGCTATTAATTTGGAACTTGAGGGATTAGAGCGAGAAAGCGCGGAAAGCCGCGAAGGCTAGTGGTAGCCACAGAGCAGTCATAATAGCGTTTAGCCCCATACCCAGAGCACTAAATCCGGCCTCAACGGGGTTATTTTCCAATAATTTAGCCGTTGCAAAAGCATGGGCCGTTAGCCCCTGCGAAAGCCCTCGCACCACCGGGTCTTCCACCGCCAGCTTCGCCAGCACATAAGGACCAAGAAATGCCCCCATCGCGCCAGTGATTGATACCGATAAGGCGGATATTGGCGCTAGCGCCCCCATCATTTCGGCCAACGTATACGCCACCGGGGTTGTGACCGACTTGGGGGCTAAACTCAGCCAAACTGCCTCGTCTATTCCCATCCAGGGCAAGGGCCCTATGGCAAGCATACCCAGCAATATTGAACACAGAGCCAAGCCTGCCGCTAATCTTGCGAAACCCGAAGCCAGTTGACGAATGCTCCGATAGATGGGTAAAGCCAGCGCCACAATGGCAAGCTCTAAGCAGCGCAATAGATATTGCCCACCCTCCATAAATTGAACATAGCTCAATGGCGTTAAAATTAGTATTGCAAAGACGATAGCGCTCAGCGAGAACACGGGGTGAAGCAACGGCATGGCGCCACTACGGCGATAGGCCCAAAGCGTGAAGCGATAGCACACCACAAGCGCTAGGATGGTACTCCCCGCTAGCAGCCAACTCATCATCGCCTAGCGTGCCTCGTTGCGCGCTGTAGTATCAATGCAACAACGATTAAACTTAACAGCCAGCTAACAAAAAGGTAGGCAACTAACAGCAACCAAGCAAATGCATCCAACACATTTATCTGGGTGACGCCTACGATAGCTGGAATGAAAAATAGACTGAGGTGAGGAAGGAGTCTATCTACGGGCTCGCCCAACCACGGCGGGATATGCCCAAGCGTAGTGAGAGCTATCACCAATAACAGCATACCAATAATGGCACCCGGAAATGGCAGCGCCAGCGATGTCTGAAGCAGTTTGCCTACAGCCAAAAAGACGCTGAGGCAAACTACCATAGCTAGAGCTTTAGCAAGCCACTTTAGTGATTGCATGATCCCTCGAGTGATTTAACTTTCCGGCGATACGCATGAAGCAGCGGTTCGGTATAACCACTTGGCTGCTCAGCTCCGAGAAAAATTAAATCACGTGCTGCCGCGAAAGCCAAATTCTCCGATGGATTAGTCGCCATCGGTCGGTAAGCTGGATCACCCGCATTTTGCTGGTCTACAATCGCCGCCATTTTGATCATTGATGCATCAACTTGCTCAGCAGTGATCAGGCTTTGCGTGAGCCAATTACAGATGTGTTGACTTGAGATACGAAGTGTTGCTCTATCTTCCATCAAGCCCACGTCATTGATATCCGGTACTTTCGAGCAGCCGACTCCCAAATCCACCCAGCGAACAACGTAGCCCAAGATACCCTGAACATTGTTATCCAACTCATGTAAACGGGTCTTTTCATCAAGCTCCGAGATATCGGTCTGAAGCGGGATTTGCAGAATGTCATCAACGGCTGCTGGCGCTCGTGATTTCAGCTCATCCTGAACCGCTGCAACACTTAGCTGATGGTAATGCAAAGCATGCAAGGTAGCAGCGGTAGGCGATGGGACCCAAGCGGTATTGGCCCCAGCTTTTGGGTGACCAATCTTTTGTTTCAACATTTCGGCCATTTGGTCGGGAATGGGCCACATTCCTTTACCAATCTGAGCTCGTCCTTGAAGGCCACACTTGAGACCGATATCAACATTGGAGTTTTCGTAGGCTCCCAACCAAACTGCCTGCTTAATTTCGGCCTTAGGAAGAAACGCCCCCGCTAGCATTGAGGTATGAATTTCATCACCCGTGCGGTCTAGGAAACCGGTATTGATGAAGGCAACCCTACTCGACGCTGCAGCGATACAATTCTTCAAGTTAATAGAGGTTCGTCGCTCCTCATCCATGATGCCCATTTTGATCGTACCTGACGGCAATTGGTAGAGATTCTCAATTGCAGCGAAGAGCTCATCGGCGAAAGCGACTTCCGCTGACCCATGCATCTTAGGCTTCACAATATAGATACTTCCACAACGACTATTACCCTCTTCACCACGGTTTAAATCGTAAAGCGAAATCAGACTCGTCACTACCCCGTCGATAATACCTTCGGGCACTTCTCGGCCGCTGGCGTCGAGAATTGCATCGTTAGTCATTAGGTGGCCAACATTGCGGACAAATAGCAAGCTACGCCCTTTGAGTACAATGGTCTCCCCGTCCCTACCAATATAGCGTCGGTCTTCATTGAGCTTGCGTTCAATAGTCTGGCCATTCTTTTCAACCTGCTCAACCAAGTTCCCCTGCATTAGGCCCAACCAGTTCTTATAGCAGAGGACTTTGTCTTCCGCGTCGACTGCTGCGACAGAATCCTCGCAGTCCATGATGGTTGATAAGGCTGACTCTAAGAGGATATCGCTCATATTAGCGGAATCCGCTTTGCCCACATTGGTGTCGGCATTAAACTGTAGCTCAACGCTTAAACGGTTGTGCTCAAGTAAAATACGTTCCGGTTTCTGAGGCTCTCCACTGAAGCCCTTCCAAGCACTACTGTCACGCAGTCTTACCAAATCACCACTGAGGAGTTCAATAACTAGCTCGCCCGATTCAACTCGGTAGCTCACTGCATCTTGATGCGAGCCGCTTTGTAGCTGAAAATTCTCGTCTAACCACGACTTGGCCCAGGCAATAACTTTGGCACCGCGAACCGTATCGTAGCCTTTTCCGGCGGGCTCAGAGATCAAGGCATCAGTGCCATAAAGTGCATCGTAAAGGCTTCCCCAACGCGCATTGGCAGCATTGATGGCGTATCGGGCATTCATGATGGGAACAACTAGCTGGGGACCCGCCTGTTCAGCAAGCTCCGCGTCAACGTGATCAGTGGTAATAGTAAAATCGTCAACCACTGGCTCTAAGTAACCAATTTCCTGAAGAAAGGTTTTATAGGGCTGGAATTCAAGCTTTGGATGATGGCGATGGTACTCGCTAATTCGCGCTTGCAGGTCGTCGCGTTTGATTAGCAACTCGCGATTCTGCGGGGCAAACTCTTCAATAATATGCTCGAAACCCGCCCAAAACGCGGCGGATTCAATGGCCAAACCAGGCAGTACATCTCGGTTGATAAAATCAGCAAGAACATCTGCTACTTGAAGCGTCCCGATAGATTGATACTGTGTCATAAAAGCTACCTCATTTGTTGCGCCACCCTAGATGAATCAAACTCATAGTGGCAAGTCTATGGATTCATCATAACCAGACACACGCAAACAGCTAGTGACAATCGGGTATTACTCAGATAACTTCTATGAATACTGTTTAACTCAACGCTATAGAATAGACGTAATCATCCATCACGAACCCATTGCCAATATCGTTACACACGGATTCTAGCCGAACAAAACCATTTCGCTCATAGGCCTTTATGGCTTTCACATTCTCTTTGTTCACCGCCAATTTTAACATCGACGCACCCGCCGCTTTTGCCTGCAGGGACACCGAACTGATCAGCTGGGAACCTAGCCCCGCCCCCATAGCCTCTGGCCGCAAATAGAGCTTATGAAGGTAAGCGATGGACGCATCTAGCAACTCCCACGCTGCGAAACCACTCAGCTCGCCCTGGCTAAATAACCCTATGAATTTAACGCCTCGCTGGATATCACTACCTAGTTGTTCAGTGCTATACATCCAGTTGAGCATGTAATCAATCTGCTCCAAGGAGATAATACCGGGATAGTGCGCTCGCCAAGCTACCTCAGCAATGGTTTGAACTGCGGGGATATCTTCGGTAGTTAGTAAGCGAATGGTGATATTTTCAGGCATAGGGAATAGGAACCGATAGTGTTTCTTTAACTTCTTCCATTACAACATAAGAGGTTGACTCCTGCACATCCGGTAAGGTCAGGAGCGTTTCACCAAGAAAATGCCGGTACGCAGGCATATCGGCAACACGGGCTTTGATCAGATAATCAAAGTTACCTGAAACTAGATAGCATTCCTGCACTTCGTCTAACTTAATGGCCGCCTCGCGAAATTCAGAGAAAATACCCTGCGCCTTTCGCGCCAAACGGATTTGCACAAAAACCACTAAACCAGCGGACAGATAAGAGGGATCAATAACCGCAGTGTAACCTTTTATCACCCCCTGCTTCTCAAGCCGCTTCACGCGCTCCATACAGGGCGTAGTGGACAATCCAACCTGTCTCGATAGCTCGGCATAGCTAATTCGTCCATTTTTCTGCAACAGCCGTAAAATATTTTTATCAATTTTACTAAGATTCTTCATGTCACTTTTCATACAAAATCTCAAAAATCAGTGGATTTCACTATTTTACATTTAATTTACCAATACAATCACCTTAAATTAACCGTTAATCAGAAAAAAAATCAAATATTGCCCTCTATAATGAATCCAGTTCCTAATAACTATTCCTAAACACGATTTAGCTTTTATAAGAGGATTTTCGCCATGTTAATCGGTGTACCTAAAGAAATAAAAAACCACGAATACCGTATTGGTTTAACACCTGCCGGTGTTAAAGAACTTATCGCTAACGGCCATGAAGTTATGGTTGAATTTAATGGCGGCGATGCCATCGGTTTCGGTAACGACCAGTATGTTGCTGCCGGCGCAGAAATCGTAGAAAGCGCTAGCGAAATTTTTGCTCGTGCCGATATGATCATCAAAGTGAAAGAGCCTCAGCCGGTTGAGTGCGAAATGCTTCGCCCAGGTCAGTTGCTCTTCACCTACCTTCACCTTGCTCCAGATCCAAAGCAAACAGAACTGCTAATCAAGTCTGGTTGTACGGCTATCGCTTACGAGACCGTGACCGATAATGCTGGCACTCTGCCACTGCTTGCGCCAATGTCTGAAGTGGCTGGTCGCATGTCTATCCAAGCTGGTGCACATCACCTTGAAAAAGCGCAAGGCGGTTGCGGTGTGCTACTTGGCGGTGTTCCTGGTGTTGCACCGGCCAAAGTATTAATTATTGGTGGTGGCGTAGTAGGTACACAGGCTGCTCGCATGGCAGTAGGCATGGGTGCTGATGTAACAATTCTTGATCGCTCACTAACTCGTCTAAAGCAGCTAGACAGTGAGTTTGATGGACGCCTTCGTACTATCTACTCAACGGCTGACGCAATCGAAGCATACTCTTCAGAAGCAGACTTAGTCATTGGTGCCGTATTGATTCCAGGCGCAGCAGCGCCGAAGCTAATCACTAAAGAGCACTTGAAGGCCATGAAGAAAGGCGCGGTAGTGGTTGATGTTGCCATTGACCAAGGCGGTTGTTTCGAAACTTCACGTGCTACAACTCACCAAGAGCCTACTTACGTTGTTGAAGACGTTGTTCACTACTGTGTAGCGAATATGCCAGGTGGTGTTGCTCGTACATCTACCATGGCACTGACCAATGCAACGCTTCCATTCGCTGTAGCGTTGGCGAACAAAGGCGCAGCTAAAGCTATCGCCGATGACAAGCACCTCGCGAATGGTCTTAACATTCACGCTGGTAAGGTAACCTGTGAAGCCGTTTCCGTTGCGCTAGGTTATGACTACGTTGCACCAAGCGTAGCGCTTGCATAAGTCACTGTTCAAATAAGTGATACAAAAAAGCCGAGCAACTTAGCTCGGCTTTTTTATGCAACCTCATTCCACCTCATCAAGCCGGTAATGAAACTTTATCTTGGTTGATTTGGCCTCGGTAATTTCTGGGTATTGATAGCCTTCACTAGTAATACAGACATAGATACATACATACATACATACAGACAGACAGACCGATCGATTGAAATCATTAATCGCCTCACCCGACAGATCCGTTGCCGATGCATTCGGCACTGCCAAAGCTAAGGCGCTTATGCTTCGCTCCCACGCCGATATGCCAACTGCTTAACTTTTCCGAGGTAAAAAAAACGAGCTTGGCAGTAACTACCAAACTCGTTTCGCTGTGAACAATGCTAGTAATCGTTATTCAGGAATCGGAAAACCTCGATCACGCATCAACGGTTCAATACCAGCATCGCGACCGCGGAATAAGCGATAGGCTTCCGCAGGGTCCATTGAGTTGCGCGGAGCAAACAAGTAGTCCACTAGGCGCTTTGCGACATCCTCATCATAAAAGCCACCCGGCGCTTCAGCGAAAGCTTCTGAGGCATCTGAAGTAAGCACATCCGCCCACATATAACCGTAATAGCCCGCTGAATAGCCTTCGCCCGAAAAGATATGGCCGAAGTGCGGTGTACGGTGGCGCATCACCAATTCGCTCGGCATATTAAGCGCCGCTAGGGTTTCACGTTCAAATGCGTCTGGGTCAATGCCAGTTGGATCCACGGTGTGGAACTTCAAATCAACCAGCGCACTTGCCAAATATTCGGTGGTGGAGAAACCCTGGTTAAAGGTAGAGGCCGCTTGAATTTTCTCAAACAATTCCGCCGGCATGGGCTCACCGGTTTCAGCGTGAACTAAGTAATTATTGATCACCTCTGGTGTGCTCAACCAACGTTCAAGTAGCTGGCTTTGGAACTCTGTATAGTCGCGAACACCACCGTTTAATGATGGGTACTCAACATTCGAAGACAGTGAGTGAAGCGCGTGCCCGAACTCATGGAAGAAGGTGGTAGCGTCGTCCCACGAAACCAACACAGGCTCACCTGGTGAGGCTTTAACGAAATTTGAGTTATTAGAACTCAGGACGTTAGTAGGCCCTTGGAAGGTAGTATGCGAACGATAGGAGGTTGCCCAAGCACCTGAGCGCTTACCTTGGCGTGCGAATGGATCGAGATACCATAAACCGATATTTTCTCCCGAGGTCTTATCAGTGACCTCCCAAACGTTTACGTCTGGATGGAAAACTGGAACAGAACCTTCGGCAACTGGAGTAAACTCGAAGTTAAACAGCTCACCCGCCACGTAGAACATAGCTTGAGTAAGTTTATCCAACTGGAGATATTGCTTCACTTCGTCCGAATCAAGGTCATACTTTGCCTTACGCACTTTCTCTGCGTAGTAACGATAATCCCATGGTGCGATAGTGATATCTGCGCCTTCTGCATCGGCAATTGCCTGCATATCTGCAACTTCTTCGGCCACTCTACCAATTGCTGCGGGCCATACGGCTTCCATCAACGCCATGGCATTCTCAGGGTTCTTGGCCATACGGTCTTCCAAGCGCCATGACGCATAATTTGGGTAGCCCAAAAGATTTACGCGCTCGTGACGTAGCTGCAGGATCTCAGCGATGATTGCATTATTATCAAATTCGCCGCCATTATCGCCGCGGCTATAATAATTGCTCCAAACCTGCTCTCGTAATTCACGATTATCCGAGTAAGTAAGGAATGGAGACATTGAAGAGCGAGTGTTGGTAATCGCATACTTACCTGCCTCACCACGCGCTTCGGCAGCCGCCGCTGAAGCACTCACAAACGAGGCGGGTAAACCACCAAGCTGACTGTCATCAAGGTACACAACATAGCCTTCTTCGTCAGCGAGTACGTTGTTTCCAAATTTTGTATGTAGCTCCGCTAAACGCTGTTGAATGGCCGCATAGCGCTGTTTGGCCTCACCTTCAAGGGTGGCGCCGTTACGTGCAAAACCGTTATAGGTCAAGGTTACCAAGCGTTGCTGATCAGGACGCAGGGCGCTCATTTCTTCACCTTCATAGACCGCTTTAACACGATTAAAAAGCGCTTCATTTTGGTTAACCTGCGAGAAAAAGGCGCTCATCTTCGGCGCCATCTCCTGCTGAATTGCACGAAACTCTGGCGATGACATGTTTGAAGACCAAATGCCGTAATACGTGAAAACGCGACCAAGATCATTACCTGTAGCCTCAAGTGCAACAATGGTATTTTCGAACGTTGGAGCAGCTTCCTGGTTGGCGATTCGCTCTACCTCGATAAGGTTTAGGCGCATTCCTTCTTCTAGCGCTGGCTTCAAATAGTCCAACGACATCTGATCAAAGGATGGCACGCCGCCATAGGGACCTTCCCACTGTGCAATCAGCGGGTTATTCATCTCTGCCACGGCGGCGCTTGGCTCATCCATAGCCGAATCATTAGATGGGGAACAGGCAATCATTGAGCCCATTGCAACAGCAATAGCTAACGGTTTTAAAGTATGTTTAATCATAGTACTCGCATCTTATTAACAAAGCGGGAAACCCACGGTGTCATTTAGGTTAGCAGGATTCTTGTTCCGTTAAAGCTCGCGCCGCAATTTTCTAACTATTATTGGCTGCGCAGGCTGAATCAAGAAAGTGTCGAAGTTAATAGTCTTTTATCGCCAAAATGATAGATTTTGGCAACCGTGGAATCTACGAAGTGATAAATAGCGCAAGCTGTTGGCCCTAACTGCCTGCTCTATTGCTCGCTAAGCCGTTAACAGCACCGAACGGCATGACCCGCTCAACCGCGCCCAATAGCTAACGGCGCCCAATAGCTAACGGCGCCCAATAGCTAACGAGAGCTAACGAGAGCTAACGAGAGCTAACGAGAGCTAACGAGAGCTGAGCTAGCCAACATTTACCGCATTGATAATTTCTAGACCAGACTGTCGATCAATCGCGAGATTAGAGAAGTCAAATAGATCGGCATCAGCCAGTTGCGAAGGCTTAACATTCCTGATCGCACCGAAGATGTTCTGAATTCGTCCAGGATGCTTCGCACTCCAGTCGGCTAACATGGCCTTAATATTCTGCCGCTGTAAGTTTTCCTGAGAGCCGCAAAGGTTACATGGAATAATCGGAAATTCTTTGGCTTCAGCTAAGGCAATTAGATCATCTTCTGGACAGTAGGCTAAGGGGCGAATTACGACATTTCGCTTGTCATCGGATAACAGCTTCGGCGGCATGGCCTTGAGTGTTCCGCCATAAAACATATTCAGGAATAAGGTTTCAATAATATCGTCACGATGGTGCCCAAGTGCGATTTTGTTCGCACCAATTTCCTCTGCGAAGCCATAGAGCGAACCTCGACGCAGACGCGAACACAATCCACAAGTGGTTTTACCTTCAGGCACTACAGACTTAACAATTGAATAGGTGTCTTTTTCAAGAATGTGGTACTCAACACCTAGCGTATCGAGGTAAGCGGGCAGTATATGCTCTGGAAAACCTGGCTGCTTCTGATCCAGATTGACGGCCACCAGGTCGAACTTCACGGGCGCGGTTTTTTGCAAGCCCATCAATACATCTAACATGGCGTAGGAGTCTTTACCCCCAGACAGACAGACCATTATTTTGTCGCCTTCTTCAATCATATTGAAGTCAGCAATAGCTTGCCCCACATGGCGACGAATACGTTTCTGTAGTTTGTCTAGTTCATGTTTAGTGCGGCGTGGATCGGCGATAGTCATGGAAAGTCCCAGCAAATGTAGTCAAAACGGGCGCATTATACTGTGAAAACTACCGCTTCCCTAGCGGTAGTTTTTCTTACCAATACTGGCAACTTCAACTACAACAGGTAGCCTTCGCAATCCACGCTGCCTTGTTGTGCTTTAGTTAACTTCACGGAGAATATCGTTGGGTGCAACCTGCACCACCTGTTTTGAGGTGAGTAGCCCAAACAGCGCTACCACCAGCGCAGAACCTACTGGAAGAATAATCCACATAGGCCAATGCCACGCCATGGGTAGATCAAATTGCTGCGTTTGAATGACCGCCGCCGCGCCTTCAGCCATGGCTGCACCAAGAATACCGGCGGCAAAACCTAGGAAGCCAAACTCAATAAGCAAAGCACCAAGTAGACGATTTTTAGACGCACCTAACGCACGAAGTACGGCACTCTCTCTAAGCCGCCAATCCTGACTTGAACGGACTGTTGCCAGGAGAACTAGAATGGCCGAAACAGCGACCAAACCAAGCACCAACTCAACGGCCCTACTTACCTGGTTAATAACTTGGCGAACTTGCTCAATGATGTAGCCCACATCAATCACTGTCACCGTGGCGAATTCGCGCAGAAATGAAGGAATGAAATCACTTCGATCATCGGGAACGTAGGCACTTGTCATCCAGCTTGCGCCAAAATTCTCCAGGGCGGGTGGCGATAGCAGCATGAAGAATGCAGGTCGGAGGTCATCCCAATCCAGTGTGCGAATGTTTGCAACCATGACTTTCACCTGAGTACCACCAATATCAAATGTAATGGTATCAGCCAGTTTCAGGTTCATTCGCGTAGCGACCGATTCCTCCACTGAAACCAGCAACTGATCCGTATCGGGCTCCCACCAGGAACCCACCACCAGCTCATTATCCCTTGGCAGCTCTGACGCATAACTCAAATTGAGCTCTCGTGAGATATGCCGGTAACCGTTTTTCTCAGCACGAGCCTTAGCGTCTTCACCGTTAATGAGCGAAATTCGCCCCCGAACCATGGCATAAAGCCCCGAGTCATCTATATTCTCGTGATCGAAGGTGTGATTAATATTATCTACCTGATATGGCGCTATGTTGGTGAAGAAGTGATTGGGTGCATCCTCGGGAATTGACGCTTGCCAGTCACCAATAAGCGAACTGCGAACCAATACCGCCGATGCTAACAGCGACAAAGTTAGCGCAAATGCGACGATCTGCCCTACGGTTAGCCAGCGATGACGCGCTAGTGAGCTCATCGCTAATCGCCAAGGCGACGAGGCCTGAACCAGCCTGCGCTTGCCGCTAAAAAGGATGATCGCGAGCAGCCAAGCTACGCCACCGCCCAGTACTAGAGCACCCAACAATCCAACAATCACCCACGGCGTCTGGGTGTAGAGCACTAACAATAAGCTAAATGCACTTAAGCCAATCGCTGACGCGCTTAGCAGTGACCCTGTACCGCCTAACTCCCGACGAATAACTCGCAATGGCGGAACGGCGCGCAACTGATAAATAGGTGGCCCTAAAAATGCGACCATACTAATAAGCGAAGTAAGTATGCCCAGCCAAGCGCCAAGTAAGGTAGGCGCAGGTAATTCTGTTTCTAGCCAAGCGCTAATTAATGCAGCGATAGCAGCCTGAACTACTAGCGCGATAAGCAACCCGACTGCGGTTGAAAGCAACCAAAGTGCTGCTAACTTTTCCACCAGAAGCCGAGTAATTCGTTTCGGGGTAGCGCCCAAGGTCTTCTTGACCGCTACCGCATCAAGTAGGTAGCGACTATAACGTCTTCCAGCCAAAGCGAGTGCAACCCCTGCCATGGCAACGCCCAGCGCTCCACAAAGCAACAGAAATTGTTTCGCGCGCGACAAGGTTCGAGCCAGCTGTGGCTGCCCTTGCTCTAAGGTCCGAATCGACACATCGTCAGTATTTACTTCCGCCTCTAACCACGTGGCGAAATCAGTAATTGCTTGCTCATCACCCGCGTACTGCTGCGCGTAACTGAGTCTACTTCCGGGCCTGAGCGCCATGGTTGAGTATACATCCACCATGGAAATCATTACTCGCGGTCCGAGCGAAAACAAACTGAAACCGCCATCGGGTTCGCGCTCGATAACCCCTACAATCTGAACCACCAATTCGCCAACGTAAATTGAATCACCTACCGCGAGTTGAGCACGGTCCAAATAGCTTTGATCTACCAACGCGGTGCCCGATGAAAGAAGGCCTAGATTGGTGGCAGGCGGCTCGAATCCGGCTTTGTATTCAAGCGCACCGCGAAGGGGATAATCACTGGACACAGCCTTGATAGAGACCAAGATACCGTTAGTATCGTCACTGACCGGATAAGCCATGGTGGGAAACTGAATGGTTTGAGAAGTCTTCAAACCGCGACTTTGAGCCACGGAAATGAGGTTATCGGGGAGCGACTTCCCAGAATTAACCGCTAAATCACCAGCCAAGTAAGTAGCAGCTTGCGCATCTAGCGCTCGCTCAAGGCGCTCCGCGAACAAGCCGATACCAGCCACAATGGCTACCGACATCGCCAACGCAACCGCTAGGATACTGAGATCACCAGAACGACCACCGCGCCACTCTCGGCGCAACCATTGCCAACCGTTCACGCAGTTGCCTCCGTGACGATTTTCCCAGCCTCAATACGAATTTGTCGCCCACAGCGATCAGCGAGTTGCTGATCGTGGGTAACTAGCACCAGGGTTGTACCCACTTCTCGGTTCAGATCGAAGAGTAAGTCAGCAACTTGTTCACCCGTGGCCGCATCTAAGGAACCGGTGGGCTCATCAGCAAACAGTACCGCTGGCTTAGCGGCAAATGCTCTAGCAACTGCCACGCGCTGTTGTTCACCGCCTGACAGCTTACTTGGATAGTGTTCAATACGATGCCCAAGGCCGACCTTCTCCAACCACTGTTTCGCCTGATTTTCGGCGTTGGAGCCACCCGCTAGTTCTAATGGCAGCATCACATTCTCTAACGCCGTAAGACTCTGTAATAACTGGAAGCTCTGAAAAACAAAGCCAACGTGTTTAGCACGTAAGAGCGCTAGCGCCTCTTCATCGAGACTCTCCAAGCGTTGACCAGCAAAATTGATGGAGCCTGACGAAGCGTGATCTAGCCCCGCCATCAAGCCCAACAGCGTAGACTTACCTGAGCCGGAGCGACCAACGATGGCAATTGACTCACCCTTGTCGATAGAGAATGACAGATGGTCAAGCAAAACCAGCTCACCGTCCGCCGAAGGGACAACTTTAGAAACATTTTCGAGTTGCAGAATCATGGACTCACCTTGTTAATCAGCCACTTTGTGAAGCCGAAGTTAAGCAGTAGTAGTAATTTAATGAACATTCTACGGTGCTTTCCGTGGATTGCGTCTTAGGATAAACCACATGGTAAGCTCGAGAAGCTTTGATTAGCATACTGCTATTACCTTCGAGGATTGTAAGATGCGACAACTCGTCAGCCTAATTGTGCTATTCACAGCTTTCCAAGCTCCTATCGGTCATGCTGAGCGCTGGCTTGTTCTGGGCGACAGTATTAGTGCCGGTTACGGCTTTGAACTGGAACAGGGCTGGGTAAATCTGTTACGAGAGCGATTAAAGGAAAATGGTGAGCACGAGGTGATTAACGCCAGTATCAGCGGAGAAACAACCGGTGGTGCACTGGCTAGACTTCCCAATCTGTTAAGCCAAAAGCCCGCTGACTGGATAATTATTGAACTCGGCGGAAACGATGGCCTACGTGGCTATCCTATCAACAGCATCCGAGACAACCTCAACAACATGATTGAACTTGCTCAGGCGGAAGGCACAAAAGTCATTCTCGTCAGCATGCAAATTCCGCCAAATTATGGCCCTCGCTACACTCGCCAATTCAGAGCCGTGTACGACCAACTCAACGAAACTCATGAACTTATCCAGGTAGAAATCTTTTTGGAAACGGTTGCCACGGATCCGGAGTTAATGCAAAGCGATGGCATTCACCCTAAGGCAGAAGCCCAGAGCGAATTACTTCGCAATATCTGGCCAGCAATAGAAACCGCACTGTTATTGCCCGAGGAACGGGCAGGAGAATAGCCATATTGGGCCAATGTAAGTGAACTACGGCCCGCCGCAGCGCTCAGCGCTTCTTTAGCTTCCCAAGCGCTGAGCGCAGCGCCGTGGCATTACGATCTCGAATGTATCGCCTACCATTGATCATCAACGGAATCTCCGTAGCCCATACCAATAGCAGGAGTGCTATGGGCCAAAGTACGCCATCAATATAAGCGAAAGGCAAGTAAAGAAAGAGGGCGAGCAACAGAGAACCGCGCAGCCAATTATTTGCATAGAAGTGGTGCCAACCAAAGAAGAAGAGTACCTGCCTTTTGGTAAACTCCTGAGGATCACGAACCACTTCAGACGCCGCGGTTTCAACAAAACTCCGCTGGGCCTCGGTCAGCTCAGCTAGCTTTCGCTCAAGTTTTTGCTCTTCGTCAAACAGAAGCGCTTCAGTCAACACCGCCCTTCCTCCTTAAAGTTGAATTACATACTCTTTAGCCGTGGTTTCTACTACTTCCCAAGTACCTTTGAAACCTGGGCGAATAACAAAGCTATCGCCCGTTTTGAGAGTTTCCACCTCACCGTCTTCACTGGTCAAGATAGAGACACCCTTCAGAATATGACAGAATTCCCACTCATCGTAGCTCACGGTCCACTTACCTGGAGTAGACTCCCAAACACCAGCAAAGCGAGTGCCGTCTACTTCTTCATAGTTCCAAGTACGAAACTCAGGGTCACCAGCCAGTAGTTTTTCAGCAGCTGGTTTTTCAATTTCAACCGCTACAGTTGATGGGTCAAATCGTAAAAACTTCATTGTTATTATCCTATTGTTACTTTTGGTTCTGCAGGCTTCTCAATCTGCAATTTTTCGGTTGGTGGCATCGCCAGCGCCTCGCCCGTTGCAACGCGCTTTCCATGCTGATTCAGCACCTTACATTGAATTGTCACCTGCTTGCGACGATCATTCTTTTCCGCAACCTCCAACTCGATGGTGAGCGTGTCACCAATGAGCACAGGAGCTCGAAACTTCAAATTTTGCCCCAGATAAACTGAACCGGGGCCCGGCAAATTAAGCGCCAAAGCTGCTGAGACTAACGCGCCAGTCAGCATACCGTGAGCAATTCGCTCACCGAACTGCGTAGTAGCGGCATACTCTGCATCAAGGTGAACGGGATTGGTATCGCCAGACACGGCAGCAAATAGCAGAATGTCTTGTTCGGAAACGGTGCGAACGTAGCTTGCGGACTGGCCTATTTCAAGCTCATCGTAGGTGTAGTTTACTAAAGTGGTCATTAAATCATCCTCGAGTACAGTGCGGCAGATTGTAGCGACTGATCAGTCACGTTTCTAGCGCCCAATATCAAAATAAGCTCACTCCGCACACTTCCAGTAACCATATCACCAGCAGATCCGCTCATTTTGACGCACTACTCTACCTCGATGACTTCTCGGGCCTTGGTTTCTAAGCGCGTTAAACCCCATTCTTTTCCTTTCTCGATGGCGTCATCTTCGCTGGCACCCATTTCCGCAGCAGCAATGGCGACTAACGCGCCCACTCTATTACCACTTGCACAGTGCACGGCAACACCCTCGTGACCGAATTCATCGAGTAATGCCGCTAGCTGTAGCGCATTATCAACGGTGAGATCTGCCGCACTCGCAACCGGAATGGAGTAATAGCGCATGCCCGCCCCCTCAACCACGGCTTGCTCTGCAAAGGGCTGCTCTTCAATTGGGCGAAGATTGATTACATGTAAGACACCCTGTTGGGCGAGGTACTCAATTTCACTCACAGTAGGTTGGCCACCTGCGAAAACGCCGGTTTCGACCTGATTAAGACGCCCTACCCGAAGTATCGCTCCGAGTTCTGTCTCACTCTCTGATGGTGCTACGGCTGAGGGAGTTGGCGCGTTGGTAGCGCACCCAGATAAAAAGGCCAGGCTAAGTAGCGATAGCAGCACAATTCGCATTACCAACTCCTCTTATTTGGGCGCATCAGGGTCAACGCGAAGCTGCCCCACTTCAAGCACGGGTGATGCATCAATTCGCTCTGCATCCATCATGGAAGCAATACGTTGCATGGTGGCAACCATCTGAGACTGCTCCCATTGCTCCATTGACTCAAAGCGATTGATAAAGTGCTCTTGCAACAACGTTGGCGAGTCCTTAATGGCAGCGCTTCCCGTCTCCGTCAGGAAGAGCCCCACTCGACGTCGATCGTTCTCTGAACGCTGACGAACAACGAGCCCTCTGGCTTCAAGTCGATCCAAGATACTGGTGACCGTGGCCGAACTTAGCGTGATTCGATTAGCAATATCTTTGACCATCGTACCTTCATGCTGGCCGATATCCTGTAGTACCAACAGCTGAGAACTCGTTAGCCCAGTCTCTTTGTTCAACTTCTTCGAATACAAGTCGATTGCCCGAATTACTTGTCGGATGGACACTAATAGCTCTTCGTATCGCTGCATATGCTCAACTCTCTAGTCATGATCTTTAGTTGCCGACACGTTAACAAATATCATCATGCTCGCCAACATCGATTTGCTTTCTTTAGCTCCCTAAATTTACTGCTAGCCCCCTGAATAACTACAACCCAGCGCGTAACAGCCATTCTCCACGTTACAATATTAGTTAGAATTGAATTAAATAACTCAGAATTTAAAAAGAAAAATAAAGTAGTTAACATCAACTCAAACCCAAGTAATCTGCAAAAAAATTGATTTAAAGGACATAAAAGGCGTACAATTAATTCGAACTCTAATTATTAGTACTCTAACCCAACTAATTAATTAGCAATTTCCAATACACCTAAAAGGAGGAACTCAAGTGAAACTCACTAACCTTTCTAATACGGCAGCCCGCTTTGCCGGGAAGTCCTATATCTTTATTGCACTGGTATCTTATACCATCCCCTGGACCATTCTTACTGCCTACCAACTACTTCAACAAGCCAAGAATAAGCTGCTTGGCCAAGCGCATAAGGCTCGACAACAGAATTAATCGTCCGCACCAATTCAGAACGCAGTACCAAAGCTAAAGACGCTTGCTTAGCCGGTAGATAGTTCAAGCAATTTCACCCGAAGGTGAATATTGATCAGCCAACTATCTAAGCCAATTCATCTATACTTTTCGCACCTAGAACGATAATCACAAATAAAGGTGTGTGACTGCATGAATATTCAACGCGGCCTCTTGCTCGCTACTGCTCTACTAGCATCCCAATCGCTGGCAACGCCACAGACTGAATCCGCGCTACCTGCTTGGCAAGATCCAACGGTCTTCAGGATTAATAAGCTCCCGTCGAGAAGCTTTTTCTATAGTTATCGCTCTGCTGAAGAAGTTAATACCACCAACCCTTTTCAAAGTAGTAATCACTTACTTTTAAACGGTGAATGGCAGTTTAACTGGGTAGAAAACCCGCAGTCCAAAATCGAGGGCTTCGAGCACAATGATTTTGACGACTCTCAGTGGGACACCATCCCGGTTCCAGCAAACTGGGAAATTAACGGCTATGGCATTCCCTACTATCATAGCCACAACTGTTTCGCGCCAAATGTCACGCCACCCGAACTGCCGCAAACCTACAACCCCGTAGGTCAGTATCGAAAACAATTTACGCTTCCCGATACCTGGCAGAATGAACGGGTAGTGGCCCACTTCGGGGCAGTGAAGTCGGCATTTTATGTCTACGTTAACGGTCAGCGTGTTGGCTATTCAGAGGATTCGAAAACTCAGGCAGAGTTCGATATTACTGACTATCTCAAAGCTGGTGACAACACGCTAGCCTTAGAGGTCTATCGCTACTCCGACGGCTCCTATTTCGAGTGTCAGGATATGTGGCGACTCAGCGGCATTGAACGTGACGTTTACCTATTTGCCACCCCTAAGGTACATATCGCGGACTATCATAGCGAAGCAACACTAAGTGCCGACTTTGAGGACGGCATACTCAACTTATCCACCCGTATCGCCAACGTCGACAGCGGCACTCATCGTGACCTAGCCTTGAAGGTATCGGTATCCGATAACGGCGAGACACTTGCCGAAGAGCTCCTCACAATGGGCTCCTTAAGCAGTGACTCCGAACAAACCATCAACTGGCAGTTAACTCTAGCGGACATTGAGGCATGGAGCGCTGAACGCCCGAAACTCTATCAGTTGGACCTAACACTACTGGCCGACGACCAAGCCATTGAGTATGTCAGTAACCGAATTGGCTTCCGCAGCAGCGAACTCCGCAATGGACAATTCCTTATTAATGGTCAGCCAGTACTCTTCAAAGGCGTAAACCGTCACGAGCATGATCCCGTAACCGGCCATGTTGTCTCGCGTGAATCAATGGAACTGGATGCGCGCTTAATGAAGGAAAATAACATCAACTCGGTTCGTCTGGCGCACTACCCGAATGATCCATATTGGTACCAACTTGCTGACGAAGTAGGCCTCTACTTAGTAGACGAAGCAAATATCGAGTCCCATGGATTAGGCGCAGCCAACCAGGGGGCTGGCTACAACCCTGCGAACCATATTGTCAATCAACCGGACTGGCGGGATGCCTATATCGATCGCATCGAGAACATGTATCAGCGCAGCAAGAATAATCCGTCAGTCGTCATTCGTTCACTGGGTAATGAAACCGGTGACGGCCCCAATACCGAGGCCAGCTACGACTGGTTAAAGCAAGCCTCTGACGAACCCGTTATCTCCGAGCAGGCACAGCTTCGACGCCATACTGATGCCTACGGACAAATGTATGCTTCCATTGATCAGATCACTCACTACGCCGAAACCCAAGTTGACTCGCGCCCTGCCATTCTTATTGAGTACGAACACGCGATGGGTAATTCACTAGGGAATTTCAAGGAATATTGGGACACCTTCAAGCAATATGACTCGCTCCAGGGTGGCTTTATTTGGGATTGGGTAGATCAAACCTTCCTGCGTCATACACCCCAAGGCGAAGCTTTCTGGGCCTACGGCGGTGATCTAGAACCTCCAGCGGTCATTCATTCGGACAGCTTTTGCGCCAATGGCCTGGTATATGCCGATCGCAGCGCCTACCCATACCTACACGAAGTAAAGCGCGTGCAACAGGATATCGCGATTGAATTTGACGAAGCGTCTAAACAACTTAGTGTGAGCAATGAATTCTTTTTCATTGACTTAGCCGGCTACGAATTAAGCTGGGAGCTTATTGCCAACGGTCAAGTAGTGGCCCAAAGCTTGCAAAATATTCCACTCAGCGCGGCCGCTCAGCACACTCAAACCATTGCACTGAATGAACTTGAGTTAGACCAATTCAGCGGTGAGCTGTTCTTAAATACCTCAGTACAACTAGCCGCGGCTCAGGGCATGCTCAATGCTGGTCATATCGCGGCGCAATCTCAGCATGCCCTGAGCTCAGCCTTCACCCCTCCTCTTGCTGACCAAGCAACACGTTTGCGGTTACGAGAAAACGATGAACGCTTTCGTTTAAGTAGCAACGTTGCCGATATCCAATTCAATAAAGATAGCGGACTACTTACTCAGGTCAGTTATCACGGAGAGGAAATACTTGCTGGCAGTTCAAGACCCGAATTTTGGCGAGCTCCCATCGACAATGACTTTGATATTTCAAAGTTTCAGCCCAGCCTATCAACTTGGCAGTGGGTGGGCCGCTCCATGACGTTACAATCCATTGATGTGACACGAATTGATAGCCAACGCGTAAAGGTTTCTACGGTGCATAACTTGCCAAGCGTTCAAAGCCAATACCTAAGTGAATATATCGTTCATGGCAACGGCAGAATTGACTTCGATCTCTGGTTTTACGCGGCACCGCATCAAAAACAAGCAGAACTGCCCCGCTTCGGCACACTCTTCCAACTTAACCCTGCGCTGAGTCAGGTGGCGTGGTATGGCCGAGGGCCACACGAAAACTATAGCGATAGGAAAACGTCTGCCGATGTGGGGCGCTATCAATCCACGGTTGAGGACTTGTACACGCCCTATGTTCGACCACAGGAAAATGGCTACCGTACCGATGTCAGAACCCTTCACTTCAGTGATGATAATCAACGTGGGGTGAGTTTCCTTGGCGCCCCACTGTTAAGCTTTGGCGCCCAGTACTATTCAACCGATGATTACGATGCGAGCAAAGGCCAGGTTTCAGCTCGTAATCTTCATCCGCATGATTTGCAGAAACAGGATAGAATCTTTGTGAACATCGATCTACGTCAACGCGGTGTGGGCGGCACCGATTCTTGGGGTTCTCCGCCACTATTTCGCTACACGCTTCCATGGCTGGATTATCGCTACCAGTTCACCATGCAGCCGCTTAACGATATTGACCAATAGTGGGTGGTAGCTAATGGAAAAACGTGACGAAATATTTAACGTGAGCGATCACTCACATCGGCGCCGAAACCCACTAACGGGTGACTACGTCTTGGTGTCCCCCCATCGCGCTAAGCGTCCTTGGCAAGGTGCCGAGGATGCGCCCGAACCCAAAGCTAGCGAAAAGTACCAACGTGATTGCTTCCTCTGCCCGGGAAATCAGCGCATTAGCGGCGATCATAATCCACAGTATGAAGACTGCTTCGTGTTCACCAATGATTTTGCTGCATTGCAACCGTTCGTGCCCGAAGCAAGTAGCGAAGACCCTCTCTTTAGCTACGAGAGCGCCACCGGCGTTAGCCGAGTCATTTGCTATTCGCCTGATCACAGTCGTACGCTGGCCGAATTGAACCCGGAAGAAATTGAACGCATAGTGTCTTGCTGGCAACAGCAATCGGCAGAACTCGGTCAACACTATCCATGGGTACAAATTTTCGAGAACAAGGGCGCCTTAATGGGCTGCTCTCAACCACACCCTCATGGTCAAATTTGGGCGAACAGTTTCTGGCCAAACGAAATTCGTAAGAAAAATATCCACCAAGCGCAATATTTTGCACAACATCAAAGTAACCTCCTCCTCGATTACGCCCGTTCGGAACTTAGTAATGGCGAGCGAGTTGTTGAGGAGAGTGAGCACTGGCTCAGCGTGGTACCCTTTTGGGCCGCGTGGCCCTTTGAGACGCTACTAATGCCTAAGTCACAGCAAATCAGTGACTTTAGCGGGATTAGCAGCGAACAACGAGGCGACTTAGCCGCACACCTCAAGGCGCTCACTACGCGCTACGATAACCTGTTTGAATGTAGCTTCCCTTACTCGATGGGTTGGCACCATGCTCCGTTTGACTTGGCAGAAACCTCTCACTGGCAACTTCATGCCAGCTTCTACCCCCCATTGCTGCGCTCGGCGAGTGTAAAGAAGTTCATGGTAGGCTATGAGATGTTCGCGGAATCCCAGCGCGATCTAACCCCTGAACAAGCCGCCGAGTACCTTCGCACCGTCAGCAGTCAACATTATCGTGCAGGAGCTTAAGCCAAATGTCACAAATCGATCAGCTTAAAGCGGCTTTCGCGGCCACATTCAACACCGAAGCCCTCGCTACGTATCAGGCACCTGGGCGAGTAAATTTAATTGGCGAACACACTGACTACAATGACGGCTTTGTGCTGCCGACAGCCATTAACTACCAAACAGTTGTGGCCTGTACACTCAACGGCACTAATCGGATCGAGGTGCTCGCCTGCGACTTCGACAACGAGACGCACGTGATTGATCTCAATGTTCCAATCACTCGCCAATCAAGCCCCGAATGGGTCAATTATGTCCGTGGAGTGATCGTAGAGTTCCAACGACTTGGCGTTCAGTTATCCGGATTATCCATGGCAATCACTGGCAACGTTCCTCAGGGCGCCGGCTTGAGCTCCAGCGCCGCGCTGGAGGTAGCCGTGGGTACGGCACTCAATGACCTGTTTAACGCCCAGTTAAGTCCCACGGATATTGCGCTGCTATCACAGCGTGCTGAAAACGATTTCGTAGGCTGCAATTGCGGCATTATGGATCAGTTAATTTCAGCTACCGGAGTCGCCGACGGCGCTCAACTTATAGACTGTCGCGACCTCTCCACCCAAACCGTAGACATCCCAACTGACTTGCAAATTCTTGTCATCAACTCAAACGTGAAACGAGGCCTAGTGGATAGCGCCTACAATCAGCGGCGCGAACAGTGTGAAGCCGTCGCTAAGCACTTCAACGTCAAAGCCCTCAGAGATATCAGCTCGGCAGAGCTTAACGCCCGGGTTGACGAGCTGGATGGTGAACTCTTCCAACGCGCTCGGCACGTCGTCACTGAGAATGAACGCACGCTGATTGCTGCCGAGGCGCTAAACAATGGGGATATCGCCATGGTAAGCCGATTGATGCAAGCCTCACATGCGTCGATGCGTGATGACTTTAATATCACCGTGGCACCCATAGACTGGCTAGTGGACAATATTCACGAACAACTAGGACTAAAGGGTGGAGTGAGAATGACCGGTGGTGGCTTTGGCGGCTGTGTGGTGGCACTCGTCCCGCAGGGCTTGGTAGCGGCGGTGATACAGCTTGTTGAACAGCACTACGAGGCCGCCACTGGATTGGTTGCCGACATATATCTTTGTAATAGTTCACAGGGAGCGGGACGCATTGACTGAGGCAATAGGAAACCGATCAGAAGCAAGTATTACACCAACCGGATTGATGATTGGCGATCAATCCATTGATCGTATTGAATTGAGTAATGGGGTTGGTAGCAAGCTTACGCTGTTAAGTTACGGCGCCAGCATTGCGCGCCTTCAGATAGCCCTTAGTTCTGGCGAGCTTCGCGACACTGTCTTGTTCTGCAACTCCATTCGACAGCACCTTAGTCAACAGATCTACTTAGGCTCAACAATAGGACGATACGCCAATCGAATCCATAACGGCCAGTTTAAACTTGGAGACTCCACCTATCAGCTTAGTAAGAATGAGAACAACAATACACTTCATGGCGGCTCGCTAGGCTTCGATAAACGAGTCTGGCAAATTAAGTCCGTTGATCGCTCCAGCGCCACCCTGAGACTGCAATCAAATGACGGGGATCAAGGGTTCCCTGGCCGGATAATCGTTTATGCTCGGTTCAGCCTCTCCGAGGATAACGTCGTTTCAATTGATTACCGAGCAACGGCCAACGCTGAGACACCACTGAATATTACAGCCCACCCCTATTTCAATCTTGCGCGACAACACCCAACCATTAGCACCCATCAATTGGAGATCTTTGCCGATCGCTATTTGCCTGTAGATCCAGACGGAATTCCCGCTGAACAGGCCATGTCGGTCATCGGTAATGGCTTTGATTTTCGCGAACCACGTTGTATTGGCGACGTCCTACTTCAGGATTCGCACCAGGAAATCACCGCCGGCTATGACCACTCATTTATCATCCAAGAGGATATGTCCGCCAATTCGGTACCCATGGCAAGACTTTCGTCGCCGCGGGGAGATTTGACTCTCACACTCCGCTCTAATATGCCAGCCGTTCAATGCTACGCTGGAGGAGGATTGGCAGGAACACAACTCGGTAACAACCAAGCGCTGGAAAATTATGCTGCGGTAGCGCTCGAACCTCAATTCGCGCCAGATTCGCCTAATCGGCCGGACTGGCCAAACTGTATATTTGGCCCGCAGCGCAGCTATCATCACCAAATACAGTACCAGTTCAACGAAACTTAAAGCGCAAAACTCAACGTTGTGCGCTATCGGTTTAGCTCAGCGCCTTCGCCCGAGCATTGCTTGGCGCTAGCCTTAATCGGCTAAACGGTAGTCGAAAGTGTAGTTATGGACGGCTTCCGCGATATCAATGGTCATTTCGCCGGAAATGCCTACCAGCTCACCCGTTCCCGAATCGGGCACCACACTAATTCTTAACGATGACTCACCTCGGGTCATCAACCCCTTATGCAGCAGGACAAAGGTGCCAAATTTATCACCTAGCGACCCCTCGAACAGCTCCATCGCAACATAGCCCGCGGAGCCCTCTACGGTGCTACGCGAACTCAACATCTGTCCCTTCGCAATCCCCGCCAAATCGCCTTTATAGTGCTTCTTGATCAGCATGCGACCCATAGCCGGCTCATCACCCTCACTGGGAGTGAGCGCCACATCAAAACTTCCGGTTGCCAAATTACTCATAAACCAACTCCCTATCTACAGACAAATGCTAACTTAAATATCGCAGCCAACAACAAAATTCGCAATAGAGGTTGAACTGAAAGTTGTGCCTTATTACTGTATGACGGGTATTCACAGTAATTTGAGAAACCTTTATGTACGATAATAACGACTTGCGCGAAGTAAAGCAGTTAGGCATGTTCGCCTCAATTGCCAGTCTCAGCTACATTTTCTGGATCGTTGGTGGCATGGAACTGGTAGAGCGAATTAGCTACTACGGTGTTAAAGCCAGTGCGGGCCTTTATACTCAGGCCCCCGTTTCCGCCGGCGGCCTAGGTATCACGCTTAACGACTACGCCATCATCTCCATGATTTGGGCCGTCACCCAAACCTTTGTTCCCGTCTTCTCTGGCGGCCTATCTGACCGCATGGGCTACAAAGAAACCATTGCGCTTTCCACCGTAATCAAAATTCTCGGTTACCTTGCCATGGCTATGTTCCCAACTTTCTGGGGCTTCTTGATTGGCGCGATGCTATTAGCAACGGGGACAGGAATCTTTAAACCCGGTATTCAAGGCACCCTGGTCCTTTCCACCAATCGTAATAACACTTCAATGGCTTGGGCACTGTTCTACCAAATTGTTAATATCGGTGGCTTTGTCGGTCCGCTCATCGCGGTCTACATGCGCCAACTATCGTGGGATTATGTTTTCTTTGCATGTGCCGCAATTATTTCGCTCAACTTCCTCTTTTTGCTCGCCTACCGCGAGCCGGGTAAAGCGGATCGCCTCGAACGTGCCCGCCAGATCAAAGCGGGAGAAATTACTCAACGCCCGCTCTGGCGAGATGCTTGGCAAGAACTAAAAAAGCCGTTGGTCATTGGCTACATGTTGGTATTCGCGCCGTTTTGGTTCCTGTTCTTCTCGCTATTTGATGTCTTACCTATTCACATCTCTGAGTGGGTTGATACACGCGTCATCGTTGACACGCTCTTTGGGCCGAGCGGCACGGACAGCGGGCTATTAATCTTCTTCCTAGGCTTGGATGACCAAGGCACCAAAGTCATGCCCGAAGGAATGTTGAATCTCAACGCTGGCATGATCATGATCTTCTGCTTCTTGGTTGGCGCTGTAGTGGCTAAAGTACGCGTGACTCACGCCATGTTGGTGGGTTGTATTCTCAGTATTGTCGCCATTGCCCTAGTCGGTTTGTTCAATGCCGCGTGGATTATCTTCTTCGCCATCGCTACCTTTTCGCTAGGCGAAATGATGATTAGCCCGAAGAAAAACGAATTCATGGGTAATATTGCTCCCGAGGGCAAAAAAGCCATGTACCTAGGCTTTGTTATGCTTCCTCAGGGCATTGGTTGGGGGCTTGAGGGCTATTTCGGCCCTAAGCTATACGAATGGTTTGCGTCCAAAGAAGCGTTCTCTAGAGAAATGTTAGCGGATATGGGTTGGAGCTCGGAAGCCGTGGCGAATATCGCCAATGGTGAAGCCTTCGATACACTGGTCAGCACCCTTGGGCAACCTGCCTATGCGGTGACCGAACAGCTCTACGCGGCCCACAACGTGGGAATGGCATGGTATATCATTTCCGCCATTGGCACTCTTTCTGCGGTGGGCATCTTTCTCTACGGTCGTTGGCTGTATCGCCTACAACAGGCTCAGGAGATCTGAATCGCTGACAGGCCGGCGAATAGCCGGCTTTGCCCGTATTACCAGAACGGTTAGTGCATGACTGCTGTCGCTAACACTAGACAATAGAACTAGACAATAAAAAAGCCGCATTGGATACCCAAAGCGGCTTTTTTTGGCCCGTATAAAGAGCCGTTAGCGAGGCGAATTACAGCCCAGCTAACAGGGTGTTAAGGGTAGCTGAAGGTCGCATTGCTTCACTCGCTTGCACTGGATTAGGACGGAAGTAGCCGCCGATATCCATTGCTACGCCCTGCGCTGCATTAAGCTCATCAACAATTTTTGCTTCAGCTTTTGCAAGTTCTTCAGCAAGAGGAGCAAAACGCGCCTGAAGTTCAGCGTCCTTAGTTTGAGCCGCCAACTCCTGAGCCCAATACATAGCCAGGTAGAAGTGAGAGCCACGGTTATCCAGCTCATTAACCTTACGTGATGGAGATTTATTCTCCTCCAAGAAGGTAGCCGTTGCCGCATCTAATGTTTCGCCAAGAATGACCGCTGTAGCGTTGTTGAAGGTTGAACCTAGGTGCTCAAGTGAAACGGCAAGCGCCAAAAATTCGCCCAGAGAGTCCCAACGTAAGTGGTTCTCTTTTTCAAACTGCTGAACGTGCTTCGGCGCAGAACCACCCGCTCCAGTTTCAAACAGACCGCCACCGTTCATCAACGGCACGATTGACAGCATCTTCGCAGAAGTGCCCAACTCAAGAATTGGGAACAAGTCTGTAAGATAATCACGAAGAACGTTACCGGTAACAGAAATTGTATTCTCGCCCGCCTTTAGACGCTTCAACGTGTAGTTAGTGGCTTCAACTGGTGCCATCACTTTGATTTCAAGACCATCAGTATTGTGGTCGGCAAGGTAGCGTTCAACCTTGTTAATCAGTTCAGCGTCATGTGCACGATTAGCGTCAAGCCAGAAGATTGCTGGCCAGCCTGTAGCACGAGCGCGATTAACAGCTAGCTTGACCCAGTCCTGTACCGGCGCATCCTTAACTTGGCACATACGGAAGATATCACCAGTCTCAACGGTCTGCTCAAGCAACACCGCACCGCTAGTATCAATTGCCTTAATTACTCCGTTTGACGGTGCAACGAAGGTTTTGTCATGCGAGCCGTACTCTTCGGCTTTTTGAGCCATCAAGCCTACGTTTGGCACGGTGCCCATAGTTGTTGGATCGAAGGCTCCATGCTCACGACAGAAGTTAATCGTTGCGTCGTAAACACCAGCGTAACAACGATCTGGAATCACCGCTTTAGTATCCTGAAGCTTTCCTTGCGCGTTCCACATCTGACCCGAAGAACGAATCATCGCAGGCATTGACGCATCGATAATGACATCCGATGGTACGTGCAAATTGGTAATACCGTTGTCGGAATCAACCATCGCCATGTCCGGTGCGGTGTCGTAGACAGCTGCAATGTCAGCCTTAATTTGTGCTTGAACGTCTTCTTCCAGTGCGGTGATCTTGTTGTAAACGTCACCAATACCGTTGGTTACATCCACACCAATCTCAGCGAAGACATCGGCGTACTTAGCGAACACATCGGCATAGAAAACCTCTACACAGTGACCAAAGATAATAGGGTCAGAGACCTTCATCATGGTTGCTTTCATGTGTAGCGAGAACAAGACGCCTTTCGCCTTGGCATCGGCAACTTGCTCAGCCAGGAACTTACGCAATTCTGCGACATTAAGCGATGAACTATCCAAAATCTCACCCGCTTGAAGCGGCGCGAATTCACGTAGCTCAGTTTCCTGGCCATCGGCAGCCACATGGACAATTTTAAATTCTGTCGCACTGGCTAGCGTAGTAGAGGTTTCACTCTCGTAGAAATCACCCGCGGTCATAGACGCCACGTGCGAAGCGGAATCCTTTGACCAAACACCCATTGAGTGTGGGTGCTTCTTGGCGAATGCTTTTACGGCATTCGGCGCGCGACGATCAGAGTTACCTTCGCGTAGCACTGGATTCACTGCTGAGCCCGCAACCTTTAGGTAACGAGCTTTGATCACTTCTTCTTCCTGAGTCTCTGGTTCGGCAGGGAAATCTGGAAGATTGAAACCTTTTGACTGAAGTTCACGAATGGTCGCAACCAATTGCGGAATTGAAGCGGAAATATTTGGCAGCTTCACAATGTTCGCATC
This sequence comes from Umboniibacter marinipuniceus, assembly GCF_003688415.1. NCBI lineage: Bacteria > Pseudomonadati > Pseudomonadota > Gammaproteobacteria > Cellvibrionales > Cellvibrionaceae > Umboniibacter > Umboniibacter marinipuniceus. The sequence goes on along the minus strand of NZ_REFJ01000005.1, from coordinate 170,546 downwards.
TGGCTGTTTTGCCAATTCACCTAGCTCGGTCAAAGCGTCATCAATACGCTGCGCTTCGCTAAGGTAGTCTGGGAAGTTAGCAAGCACACGCCCAGATAATGAAATATCACGTGTTTCTACTTCAACGCCTGCAGCCTTAGAAAAGGCCTGTACGATAGGAAGGAGTGAGTAGGTAGCTAACGCCGGGGCTTCGTCAGTCAGGGTATAAATAATTTTCGAAGTGGTCATAATAATCCCTAGTTGTTTGGTTCTTGCCGCTCTCGTGAGACCATTTTGTAGTCAATTGAATAGCCAGCCATTTTCTTGCGGCGAATAATAGCAAATTTGCCCTACATTTACCTAATGAACGGGTAGTAAAACTACATTTTTTTAAGAAATAGTGGTTATAAACTCTGCACCCCAATGCTGACTGCAATTCCACAACTACGGCTCAGACCAATAAAACCAGCTCCTGACGTGACAACACCCGCAACATTACTTGCTTTTGTAGTGGTAAGTACAGTTGTCAGCTCACTACAAAAAACGTTATTTCTAGACTAACGAAATTGACAATAATCGAACTAAGAGGAAGCGCAGATGTATCTTAATCAGGTGACCCTCGGTAGCCAAAACATCGCAAGTTCAAAGGATTTCTACCAGAAGCTTGGTTTAACGCTAATTGTGGATACGCCCCACTATCTGAGATTTATCGCGCCAAGCGGTGAGGCCTCGCTGTCAGTCAGTTTGGATCCGACTTTCACCGCCAACACTAATACGATTTATTTCGAGACCAGTACCCTCACACAAGACGTGAAGCGTTTGCAGGATGCTGGATTGGTGTTCGAACAGCTACCGAAAGATGAGTCCTATCTGTGGACGGAAGCCATTCTGCTAGACCCGGCGGGAAATCGAATTAAGCTGTATTACGCTGGCGAGAATCGTCTTAACCCGCCTTGGCGAGTCAATCCAACTTAAGCCCCTCAGCGTTGTGCGCTATCGCGGGATCAATTTGACGTAACGCACTACGGGCTCAGAACAGCCAGTTACTGGGCTTAAAAAACTCGTCTCATTACTAAAGCTCATTCCTAGCTTCTTCATCACCCCTATCGAGGCCTCGTTCTCTTTATCCGCAATGGCCATGAACTGCTTAAGCTCCGGATTGAGTGCCAGTAGCTGATCAGCCAGATACGCGGCCGCTTCGGTCGCGTATCCTTGACCCCAGGATGACTGAAAGAAGCGCCAACCAAGCTCTAGACTGGTGTCATCTCGCTGATCGTCAAAGAAGTTCTCCGGCCGCACGAGCACCCAACCCAGGTATCGATCATCCTCACTGACACTTACTCGCCAAATACCCCAACCTTTGATCGGCAGGTTATAAGCCATCATGCGCGGTATGAATAGCGTTTCGATCCGTTCCATAGAGCTGGGTTCACCTTTGGTAATAAAACGCATCACCTCGGGATCTTGATCTAACGCCCACAGTTCCTCGCGATCTTCCTCAGTGAAGAGTCGATAGCTTAATCTTTTGCTTGCCAATATCATTCCGCTCATTGTCCTCTACAAGTGTGCTAGTATCGTGGTCTTTCAACTACTGGGTGACTCCCTCACCCCATGCGCGTGGAGTTCAGTGTGGCCTTAAAGCCTACCATATATAAGTTTAAAATCGCCCTTTCCAATCTGGATAGTAATTTCTTCGACCAACTGGAGCTAACTGTTGCTCAGCATCCGTCGGAAACCCCGCAGCGAATGCTATGTCGAGTCCTTTGCTACACCTTATTCGCGCATCGAAATATTAGCTTCACGAAAGGATTAAGTGACGTCGATGTACCTGACCTCTGGTCTGTTAGCAATGATGATCATCCACTGCTGTGGATTGAAGTTGGTGAACCCAGTCTAGATCGCCTCAAGCGAGCCTGTCGTAAGGCCGAAGAGGCCATAGTCGTGTGCTTCAAGGACCGTTCGAAGGTGTGGTGGGAAGGTATCGAGGCGAAGGCGGCGGGACTGAACTTATCCGTGCTTCAGTTCAATGAATCCGCGCTCGAATCGCTTACCAATGCACTGGCACGCACTACGGAACTCAGCATCACCATTACTGAGAACACCTTTTATATTGCCGCTAACGCGGAGCCTATTGAATTTGAGATTAATACTCTGAAGTGACCGAAGAGCCGTCTCCACGCGCGTTAAATGGCTTGAGTCTACTCATAGAGCTAAGCCCATAGGGTACTCAACAAAGGTAGTTGGGTATCGGGAGCGAATGTTAGCGCTCCCGTTATCGTCTCGATTTCAAAACTCGTTAAATCAATCCAGACGCGGCGCAGCGATATGTTGAGCGATGAACTCAGCATGACTGGGCATTTGATCTACCGTCTGCAAAAGAATTCTCCGTATATCTGCGCTATAGCCCTGTACTTGATCTTTCGTCAGACTCTTGGCAATTGGGTGGCAGTCACTAGGAATAATATTCTGCCCTAAAAATACCTGAACCCAACTCATCTGAGTAAAGAGTTCATCGTCATTTCGAAAGAATCGACCATGGTTTTGCCAAAGATCAAACTTGTGCTGCAGGCTATCAGGAATTGACATATTTCGGCAGTAATTCCAAAACTCGGAATCATCTCGGCTTGTGGCCTTATAGTGAAGAATGAGGAAATCGCGAATAGTGTCGTATTCGAAATGCGTTCGAGTATTGTACTCAGCAACGTCTGCCTCAGAAAATTCACGCGTTGGGAATAGGTCAATAAGGCGGCTAAGTGCCGACTGCACCAGATGAATACTCGTTGACTCAAGCGGTTCCATGAAACCACTCGCGAGCCCTAAAGCAATACAGTTTTTGACCCAGAAATTCTCTCGCTTTCCGGTAGTGAAGCGGAGTTGTTTAGGTGCCATGAGCGGCTCAGCATCTAAGTTAGCCAACAGGATGTCCGTTGCCTCAGCATCACTGATAAAGTCACTGGCATAGACATGACCGTTGCCCACTCGATGCTGCAGCGGAATGCGCCATTGCCAGCCGGCCTTTCTTGCCGTTGCCTTGGTGTAGGGGACGAGTGGCTCGGTGGCTTTTGTCGGGACGGCTTGGGCGCTATTACAGGGCAACCAATGACTCCAATTAACGTAGGGAGTTGCTAACGCCTCACCTAGCAGAAGACTTCTAAAGCCAGAACAATCTATGAAAAGATCGCCTTCAACTAAGCGCCCGTCCTCCAGCTTAAGCTGAGTAATATAACCCGAATCAGGGTCCTTTAAGACCTGCTGAATATGCCCTTCACTGCGCTTTACCCCTAATGGCTCGGCGTAGTTGCGTAGATACTTTGCCACGAGCGTAGCATCAAAGTGGAACGCGTACCCTAGACCAAGCAAACCGGTATTACCGATCTTCTCTACGGGCGCAAACTTATTCGCTCGGGCGGCAATCTCATTAAACGAGGCGCCCCAAAAATCTTCGGTCAAGCCCAATTCTCGACCACGAAGCCACACCTGATGATAATCCAAGACCCCTAGACGACGTCCAACGTCCCCAAAGGTATGAATATAGGAGTCACCAAGCTTACCCCAGTCATTGAATTCAATACCTAACTTGTAGGTTCCCTGCACGGACTTCAGAAAATCCTGCTCAGATATTTGTAATGCATCGGTCAAATGACGAATTTGCGGTATGGTTGCCTCACCCACACCAACCGTACCAATTTGATCGGACTCCACCAGCTCAACGCTAACCAGCTTACCCATCAACTTACCAAGTAACGCCGCGGCCATCCAACCGGCGGTACCGCCACCTACCACAACCACTTTTTTTATTGAATTATCTACCACTAGTCGTCCCTATTATTCTACGTTTTGAACGAAAAAGACCCTCAACGACACGAGTCCTTGAGGGTCTAGCTTACGTGTTCCTACGGCCTATTAGAAGGTGTAAGAAGCACCTAGCATGTACGATGAACCATAGGTCTGGTACTCAGTAGCATAACCTGTGTTGACATCAACCGTACGGAACGGCTCGTTAGTCAGGTTCAAGCCCTGAAGCATCACGGTAAGACCTTCAAGTGAACCGCTATCGAACGAGTAGCCGATTTGCGCATCCACAATGGTTTCTTCTGCGATATCAGAACCTGTTCGCGCTCCACCGAAGCCTGAAACCTCACCCACGTAGTCCGAACGATAACGTTGGTTGATACGTGCTGAGAAGCCATGATCTTCGTAGTAAGCCGTTAGGTTGTAGACGTCTTCAGAAAGACCCGGCAAACGAGAGTTAGAGCCTGGACCGTTCGGCTCGATCTCACTATCGTTCTTCGAGTAAGTCGCGAAGATACCGAAGCCACTAAGTGAATCGGCAAACAAACCGAAGTTAATCGATGCCGTTAGCTCATAGCCTTCAATCGAGCCACCTTCGCCATTGACCGGCTGGTTACTTACACCTGTGTAAATCTGCGGTGCAGGACCTTGTGGAGGTAGACCGGTAAAGTCGAAGAGAACGTTCTGATTGAAGATGTAGCTCTGTAAATCTTTGTAGAATACCGCACCAGAAACATAGCTTAGGCCATCTTCGAAGTAGTACTCGTATGAAAGATCGACAGCGTCAGCAACCCAAGGAGTCAATTCGATGTTACCACCGCCACGGCCCCAAGGAGAAAGCTGCTGATATGCACTGATTTCAGACACACCTGAAGCAATTAACGCATCAATATCAGCCTGAGTGGTATTGGCATTATTGGCGTTGTAACCATAGGTACCTGACGCGCGCATCTCATCCATACGTGGACGAGCAAGTGTGCGAGCCAAGCCCAAGCGAACAATTTGATCGTCGGTAACTGCCAAGCTCAAGTTCAAGCTTGGAAGAATCTCTGAATCACTTGCTTCGCCTTCGTAGTACTCAGATTGAATACTTGAGCCGGCACCTGTAGCGTTCTGACCACGAGAGTCTTGATCCCAAAACTGATACTGAACACCGAAATTACCGGTTAGCGGCATATCGCCAATCTCTGCATCGACATCAAACTTAACGTAAACCGTATTAACAGATTCGTTAACTTCCCATGCCTTCGCCAAGATGTCGTTATAGAGGTAAGCACCCTGTTGAATAACGCCGCTCGCGAGCAATGCCGATGGATCGTAAGCTAACATCGAAGTGTTCGCTCCACGCAAACCAAAGTCCAGTGAAGTCTGACCAACGATGCCGCTAGGAATTTCTACCTTGTCCAGCAAATCACCATTCGCATCGGTCACGTTACTGGTGATGACACCTTCGTTAGAAACACGAGTCTTTTCACGGCTGGTGTAGTTGTATCCCATCTCAACGCCCGTTACGACACCAAAATCAAGCTCGCCCGAAACCGCAGCGCGGAAAGCGTTAATGTCATCAGAAACGTCAAATACTTTGTTATAACCAAACTGTCCAGCTGGCTGGTAAGGTGCTAGCGCGCTTGGGTCACCCCATCCAGCTGGGCTAGTAACATAAATCGGGTTCGCCGAGTTGTAATCAACGTTAGTGTAATCAAGCGCTGTTTCGAACTGGGTACCATCTGGAGTTGACCAGAAATGAACGGTATCTAACGCTCCCTGGCCATTCGGACCAGTACCGGCGTTAGTTTCGAGCTCAGCAATATCACTACGATCAATACTTGAATGAGAAACGTCTGCTTCCAAATTCCATTGATCATTAAGTTGGAATTCAACATTGAAGCCAACAGACAGTGACTCAGCATCGCGCTTAAACTGATTGTTTTCTAGGATGTTTTTAACACCGTCGTAGATACCTTCAGTGACAACACCATCTTTAGTGTCAATCACCGTCATGGTTGCACCACAAGCCAAACACAGTGCCATACCATGCTTAATTTGATCTTCAGTGAACTCTGAATAGAACACGTCCATTGACGCACTCATACGATCTGACGGAGCAAATTCAACAGTGGTAACGAAGCTATCACGCTCTAACATTCCCGCACGAGCGTACAAACGGCCACCGCCAATGGCGTTATTACCGTTGCCGTCACCGTTGTAGTAGCCCCACGAGTTGAAGTGCTGACCTTGGTTAGGCGATTTGGTGTGAGAGTAGCCCAACATCAAACCAATGGTTTCATCAGCAAACTGATCAATGTAGGTAGCGCTAAAACGGTTACCCGTGTTATCACGGTTAGACACTAGATCGTAGTCAAGTGCTTCGTATTTAGCGTTGATAGTAATGTTTCGCTCACCATACTCAAGTGGACGAACGGTGTGGAGATCAACCGTACCGGAGAGACCCTGGCCAATCAGCGCAGCATCCGGGGTTTTATAAACCACAGCACCGTGCAGTAGTTCCGATGGATACTGATCAAATTCAACACCGCGGTTGTCTCCCACTGAAACTTGCTCGCGGCCATTTAGGAGGCCCGTCGAGAAGTCTGGTGACATACCGCGGACAGCAACAACCTGCCCTCGACCGTTCAATCGCTGAACAGTTAACCCAGGTAGTCGGCCTAAGCTTTCCGCAATGGAAACATCTGGAAGCTTACCGATATCTTCAGCTGAGATAGCTTCAACAATGGACGAGCTATCACGTTTTGTTGCAACAGAATCTTCCAAGCTGGCTCGGAAACCCGTGACAACAACTTCTTCAACAACGGCTTCTTCTTGAACTTGATCTTGATCTTGCGCGTGCAAAGCACCCGCACTGACACCCCCCAGTACCATTGAGATACTGGCTGCTAGGCGTGAACGACGGAACGTATTCACTGCTGGCATGTTATCTTCCCCTTGTGTAAATAAGTCTGAGACGTATTCAACGTTATTATTATCTCAGCATTGTTGGTGCGGACGTATTAGTCAGCAACCTGCTTCGTAACAGCTTATAAGTTTAGTAGCTGCACCCGCTTTTGCGAGTTAGAGCATTCTTATACACTCTAGACAAGCTTACCTCCCCCACTGGGGGGGGGAGGTAAGCTTGTTCAATGCGTAGATCTACTAGGACGATGTGGAGAAGAGGAAACGCTGAGACTCAGCCGGCAGTGTGCCTAGCTAAGCATCTCGCGCAATACCGTTTCCGACGGAGCGAAGTAATAACTGCCGGAGACCGCATCGGAAAACGCAAGGATATGATCGCTCACGCCATCCCCAGTGAGCCCGTACATGGAATCCAACTGCAACTGATGACGCCGCTGGTCGCAGCTGAAACTGAGAAAATAAAGACCATGCTTACTTGGAGTGCCATAGGGGCTGGAGCGACGCCAGACTTTGGTTGGCACGCCGTCCAAGTCTACGTCGGTTCGCGCAACGTGGGCGTTATTGGGCATATCCTCACTGCTCAGCTCCTCGTTAGTTGCCTTATCTCGACCAATCACGGCGCTCTGTTCATGCGGTGTCAACGCAAAGAATTTGGCAAGCTTGTGGACCCACTGTTGAGTTAATACGATACTGCCACCCTCACCAGCTTCTCCCTCAGGAACCAGCGCTGCGGTCTGTATCGCCGACCCTTTAGGATTGGCACTACCGTCCTCAAAGCTCATTAAATCCTTCGATTCACGATAATCAAACCCATTGAGCTCTCGTTCAATGGACAGAGAATTCTGCAGTGCCTGAACAAGCTGGAAGCTGACTTCGAAAATAGCCGAATCTTCGCCCTGCAGCCACACAAAAAGATCATTCTGAGTAGCTGGGGCAATAGCGCCACTAGAGCTCTCTAGAGATGCAAAGTCATGGAAATTGTTAGGTAGCGCAATTTCCAATAGCCGCGAAAATTTTCGACCGAATGCCACCACAACCTCCACTTCGCTCTGTGCTCGAAGCGCACGAAGGGCGGCTTTAACCGTTTTCAGATTAGGTGATTCATTCAGGCTAAATTCAAGAAATAGTCGATGATTATGACCATCGCTGAAAATACTTTGCTGAGGTTCCAATGCAGATCTCCTTGAACGCTGTGAATAGTCATCATAGCCAAACACCTTTCTCGGTCGCAATTGGCACTATCCGAAGATTTAGGCCAGCCAAGCCTGCGAAGCGAATTATTGATTAGCAGAACGTACTATCGATTAGCCAAACGTGCTCGTCGTTGCCGCCAATCCGGCATAGACCGTTCAACCAACTGCCAATAGGCGAGACTGTGATTCATCTCCTTAAGGTGGCACAACTCGTGAACAATGACGTAATCAATCTGTTCAATAGCGTGGTGAACAAGCAAGGTACTAAAGCGAATTCGGCCATCGGCAGAGCAACTTCCCCACCGGCTGCTCATCTTACGCAAACTCCAGGTTGGCTGCGGCACATCCCAATCTGCAATGATAGGCAACCAGACTTGCCATCGCTCGGCAATCACCTGCTCAAGCTGTCCACGGAGAAAACGTTCCAAATCGGCATCACTGGGCGCTGAAATAGTTCCAGCACTGACTGTAACCGGACCTTCAACACGCTTAAGCTCAACATCCTCGGCAAAAAGGCGAATCGTATCGTGGGAGGCAGCTTGGCAGCGCTCTGAACATTTTTGCTTCGCCCAATTTGCATGCGCTTCTAGGAATGTTACGGCTTGGCGAGTGGTGACCCCAACCGGTGTCCGAATTTCCACCGTGCCACTAGCCGTAACCACCAGAGCGAGTCGCTGGCGGCGGGGATGAGTTTTATGCTGCCAGACAACGCCATTATCAAGACAGCCGCGGTCAGCGCTAACTACCGCAGCTTTCCTACGATTGGGAAAGTCGAAGAATCCCACGCTACTTAACTATCTTCAGCGGGAAGCGGATGCGGCTCGGGCACCACTGAGATGGGGTCTTGGTGAACCAGTACTTCCGCCTTAGGAAAGAGCGATAGCACTCGTTCTTCAACCTGATCAGCAATTTTATGAGCCTCTAAGAGCGGCATCTGATCCGGCAGTTCTAAGTGCATTTGAACAAACACCACGCCACCTGAATCACGCGTTCTTAAGTCATGAAGGCCGATCACTTTGGGGACCGAACGGACCTGTTCACAAATGCGCTCACGCGTCTCGTCGTCCAACTCCTTATCCAAGAGTAGGTCAATTGCTTCACTGGCGATTTCCCAGGCCGAGTAGGCAATATAGATACCAATAACAACACCCAACCACGCATCCACACCCTTAAATCCATACCCGGCCAAAACGAGTGCAACAATTACCGCAATATTAGCCAAGATATCCGATAAATAGTGAAGTGAATCAGCCGACACCACCGTCGACTTGGTTCGACGCACAACATAACGCTGAAACAAAACCAATGAGATAGTCAGGAATAACGACAGTACCATGACCGCGATCGCAATCGCGGCAAAGTTGAGCTCGGTAGGATTACTAATTCTATCGATGGCGTAGAACAGCAGGAAAACTGAGGAGAGCGCAATGAGAATAGACTGCAGTAGCGAAGCTAAGGCTTCCGCTTTCCCATGGCCAAAGCGATGGTCGTCATCCGCCGGTTTTAGCGCATAGCGAATGGCCAGGAAGTTAATGAGTGACGCCCCCGCATCCATCACCGAATCAATCAAAGAGGCCATTAGACTTACCGAATCGCTATACCACCAGGCGGCGAGTTTGGTAGCGACCAAGATAATGGCAACGCTAATTGAAGCAATAGACACCCAACGAAGTAGCTTCTCTCTTCGCTCTGCGGTGATCAGATGTTCGCTCATGTTTACCTCTCTAACTACTTAGCTCACATCATACGTAAGTTTCACTTAGAAAGGGATACTTCGCGCGCAAATTTTGGGTATAGTTCGTCTACAACAATTCTTAACTATGAGGTGATAACGTGCGCTTAATAGCCGTGTTTCTTTCGCTAAGCTTGCTCTTGACTGGGTGTATCCAAGACCAGGAAACTTCGCAGCCCAGTAACAATTTTATTGGTCTTACTGCGAATCCTACTGACAATTCACTGCAGCTAGCGGTACCAAAGGACCTGGGTGAATTACTCTACTACCCCAGTGTTGCTCGCGGTATTGGCTCCAATGACATCGGTTTGGACCGAGGTCTACTGGGCGAAACCAAGATTGTCAGTTTCGTGCCTGCCGGAGAGCGCCTGCTACTGGTGGAGCACAACCTTCGCTATCGAAGCAGCTCAGACAATCCAGCTGAAACACAGGCCGTTGAGGAAGCTTTTCCCGATCATGTCATTTGGTCCTTCCCAATTCTTGAAGACAATGCCTCATCTTGGTCAATTGATGCCACCGACTTTGCGTTCTCTGACGCCATGGCCATTAGTGATTGGCTTGCTAGTATGGAGCAAGGTCAGTACGCGGCAAACAGTGAGAGATCAATGATTCATTGGGATCGAACCAAGTCTTTCCCTGAAAACCTTGAGATTGAAGCGGTGGTCAGCTTTACCGGCAGCGGTGCTGGTTCGTATCTTAATGATGTAGTGACTAACACCGAAGGCTTTACGGTTTACCTTCATCACTCCTTCTTGAAGCTACCGGAAGAGGGCTTTGAGGTTCGCCCTTATCACCCAAATAGTGGCTACTTTTCAGTGGCGTGGCAAGATTACACCGTTGGTCTCCACGAGGATCTAAGCGTTCGCGTTATCCCGCGCCACCGCTTAGAAAAACTTGACCCGAGCGCGGCAAGTTCACCGGCGGTTGAACCCATCATTTACTACCTGGATCCTGGTGTTCCCGAGCCCGTTAAGAGCGCATTAATTGACGGCGGCATGTGGTGGAATCAAGCTTTTTCCGCAATTGGTTACGAAAATGCCTTCCAAATCCGTGAACTACCCGCAGGCGCCGATCCCATGGATGCGCGCTATAACGTAATAAACTGGGTACACCGAGCAACTCGTGGCTGGTCTTATGGCGCCTCCGTTATTGATCCACGAACCGGTGAAATTATTAAGGGACACGTCACCTTGGGCTCACTTCGGGTTCGTCAGGATATTCTCATTGCCGATGCGCTTCTTGATCAGAGTAACTCAACTGAAGCTGAAGCGATGGCGCTAGCCCGCATTCGACAACTGTCGGCGCACGAAATTGGTCATACGCTAGGAATCGCTCATAATTTTGCGGCCAGCGAGCGTAACCGAGCCTCGGTCATGGACTACCCTCATCCGCTTATCGACATTGCAGCGGGAGCGATTAGCTTGGAGGATGCCTACGATAACGCCATCGGCGAGTGGGATACCTTGGTGGTAAGCTACGGCTACGGCGATGACTTCGAGGCCGCGAAGCGCGCTCTGCTTCGCTCGGACATTGGCTACGTTAGCGATTACGAAGCACGCCCGCTTGGTGGCGGTTCAGCAAGCGGTCATCTTTGGGATAACGGTGCTGATCCCGTCAACGAACTCTCCCGGCTGATCGCCGTTCGGGAACTTGCGCTGGCTCGGCTGAGTCTAAATGCAATTGATGACTCTGATCCAATCGGCCAGCTTGATAAAGTAGTGGTCCCTGTTTATAACCTCACACGCTTTCAAGTTGAAGCCGTAGCAAAGCAAATTGGCGGCTATCACTTAGTAGCGAATTTAGCGGCCGATCCTGCTGCCTTTATCTGGGTGGATAAGTCACAACAACTTGCCGCCGTAGATGGCCTACTAACTACTATTGAAGCTGATTTTCTGCAGCTCCCAGACACCTTAGCGCAGCAGTTAGCCCCCATGCCTATTGGCTATAGTCGTGATAGAGAGTCTTCACCGTCTCAACTAGGCCGACTCATTGATCAACGAGCGATGGCCGAAGCCTATAGTCGCCACGTCTTGGCTGCCATGTTGGCGCCTCGGCGCTTAAATCGACTGTCGCAAGCCATGTCACCGCTGCAGGTTGACGAGTATCTTTCGCATCTCTACCAACGAGTGATGGCCATGTCGGCCACATCTCCGTTCAATGAGCGAACTCAGTACTTGTTAGCGCGCGCACTGGGTGAAGTGCTCGCCAATCCCACCACGCGAGAAGAGGTGAAATCAACACTACAATGGCAGCTTAAAGGGTGGATTGAAGACGTCGATACCTCCACCGCAAGTGGTTATCGTCTCCATCAATTACTCACTGAGGCAATGGGGCAAATTGCCCCAAGCGAAGCCCAAGCGCTCCCGCCTGGGTCGCCAATCTAGGCCAGCAAATAGCGTCACCGCTGCAGCACGCCCAAGGTGAACTGCAGCGGCTTTTCCTCAGCGCTTGAATCCATTCTCTCCCGCGCTAGCCAAGCGTAATTTGAGCAGCAATGAGTATTCGTATAGTGGTACACTTCGCACTCAACTGGAGGCTCACATGTACACCGAAACAGAACAACTCGAATTTGATGCCAACCATATCTGGCACCCCTACTCGTCCGCCACAAATCCGTCACCAACCTTTATGGTTGAGCGCTGCGATGGGGTGATGATTGAGCTGACTGATGGCCGACAGCTCATTGACGGGATGAGCTCTTGGTGGTGCACCGTTCACGGCTACAACCACCCTCGGCTAAACCAGGCGATGACCGATCAGATTACCAAGATGTCACACGTCATGTTTGGCGGCTTTACTCATAATCCAGCCGTTGAGCTATCGCGCCGCTTGGTTGAGCTAACTCCCAGTGGTCTAGAACGGGTTTTCCTGGCGGATTCAGGCTCAGTATCGGTAGAGGTCGCTATTAAGATGGCCATTCAATATCAAGCCTCTCGCGGAAAGCCGCAAAAGCATCGCATCATGACAGTTCGCAACGGCTATCATGGAGACACCTTCGGCGCTATGGCCACCTGTGATCCAGTAACCGGTATGCATCATCTGTTCCAACAAAGTATGCCTCAGCAGCTTTTCGCCGACGCACCGCCGCTGGGTTTTGACCGGCCATTTCAATCCAGTGATTTAGATTCCGTACGTCATCTTCTTGAGCATCACGCTGAAGAAACTGCCGCCTTTATTATCGAACCAATTACTCAAGGCGCGGGAGGCATGCGATTCTACTCACCTGACTACCTCGCTGCGCTGGCTGAACTCTGTAAAGCCTTCGATGTACTCCTAATCGCCGACGAAATCGCCACCGGCTTTGGCCGCACTGGGAAACTCTTCGCCGTTGAGCATGCGGGTATCTGCCCCGATATTCTCTGTTTAGGTAAAGCGTTAACAGGCGGCACAATGACTCTGGCGGCAACACTCTGCACGGCAGAAGTCGCTAACGGTATTTCCCATGGCGAGGCCGGCGTATTCATGCACGGGCCAACCTTCATGGGTAATCCGCTAGCGTGTCGAGTTGCTTGCGAGAGCATCGACTTGCTCTTAGAGAATAATTGGTCTCAACAGGTTAGTCAGATTGAACGCACACTTAATAGCGCGCTCTCCCCGCTTCGGCAGCATGCTTCGGTGGCAAATGTTCGCGTCCTCGGGGCGATGGGTGTTATCGAGATGAAACAGCCCGTGGACCTTAATGAGATACAGCCACGCTTGGTTGAACAGGGCGTTTGGCTTCGCCCCTTCGGTAAGCTCATCTACATGATGCCGCCTTTCGTCATTACCCAAGCCGAGCTCGAACAGCTATGCCGTGCAACCACGGCAGTGATAGAACAACTCCAACAACAATAATAAGTAGGTAAATTATGGAAACATACGCACTCTTTAAACACAGCCATCTTCTGTTCGCTGTTATTTCAATTTCTCTATTCGTATTTCGCGCTACATTGAAATTTCGGGGGTCTCAGCTGCTTGAGACCAAGGTCCTAAAAATAAGTCCGCATATTAATGACACGCTACTGCTCGCGTCGGGTATTACCCTTGCGGTACTGGCCGGCTTTTCACCCATGGCGCAACCGTGGTTAGCCACCAAGATTATTCTGCTCATCGTGTACATCGGTCTAGGGACAGTAGTGATAAAGAAACAGTTGTCTGGCAGTGCTAGGGCCGCTGTGTTTGTTGCCGCACTGGTATGCTTTGCAGCCATTGGTAGCTCAGCTGTTTCAAAGGCCGGTCCTTTCGGTTTATTCTAGAAACTATTCTTTATCGGCTCGAGCCTGCGGGAACGGGCCGAATTGTAATAGTGCAACCTCCCCAATCCTTAGCCAGACATCATTCAGTATCCGTCGCCATTTTGCGACTGAGGCTGCGTACAAGAATTCCGTAGATAGGGATGTAAACCACCAGCGTAAATGCGATTTTGGTGAGGTAATCAATTATGCCAATTTCCACCCAGTGAGCACCCATGGTGGGGTCCGTTGAGGCATAGAATGCCACCGTAAAGAACACCGTGGTATCCACCGCATTACCCAGCAAGCTAGAACCCGTTGGAGCTACCCACCAAGAGCCTCGTCGGCGTAACTTATCGAACACCTTAATATCCAAAAGCTGACCAAATGCGTAGGCAATTAGACTGGCGAAAGCTATTCGCGCGACAAAGGAATCAAAGCTAAGTAGCGCGTCCCAGTTTTGAAACTCGCCGTGTTCAAACACCATTCCAAACACATAGCTCAACAGCAATGCTGGGAACATCGACATCAAGACCACCCATTTTGCTAGATTCCACCCCTGTAGGCGAACCGTCAAATCCGATAGCAGATAGAGAATAGGAAAAGTAAATGCCGCCCAAGTAGTGTAGTGACCACCAAACTCAATGGGGATTTGAATCAGATAGTTAGAGGCCGCGATCACCGCGATATGTGCAGTGACCGCCACGGTCCAAAAACGAACATTGAAGGGCTGTCGATAATTTTTCATAGGCGCTCTACTCAATATAGTTTCTTGAGCTTAGCTGATAATTCAACCGCGTGACGTCAATCCTTCGAGGTAAATTATTAAGTTCCGCTGTGCTCAGCTGACTCAATCGCCGCGCGGATTGATTGCCCGTCCTGCTCGCCAACCAAGGTAGCCACTAAGCGACCATTAGCGTCAAACACGAAAGTAGTTGGCAGAATTTCGGGACGAATAATGGCGAGTTGCTGGAGTGGATCGCCGTCAGTGACCGGAAATTCGATTCCCATACGTTCCATGTACTCTAGCGTGGTGTCTGCGTCATCTCGATCCCAGTTCACACCTACTACAGTAACATCGGCACTGAGGTGGTCGAATTCGTTCAGCTCTGGGATTTCCCTGCGGCAGGGTGCACACCATATTGCCCAGTAATTTAGTACCGTGTACTCGCCAGTGTCATTAGTCATGGCGTGCGAACCAGAGGGTAGTAATTGCAGAGAAATCGGCTTCTCTGCGCACGCCGACAATGACATCAACGTGACCATAATAACTATCAAACGCATTAATTAACCTTTCTCGAGCCACACACTAAGTGGCTGCTTCAGTACTACCTCTGCATCGCCTTGAAGACCTTTCAATGACGCGCTTACGGTAGCGGGAAGTTTGTCGCGAGTGCGTCGTAACGTATCGTCCATCAGCACATTTGGTTCCAGTATACGAAGGAAGTCGCCAATACTATACCGTGTTAAATCCCTACCTAACGCTAGCTCGTCTTCATCATTGACCAATAAAATCCGCTCCGCAACCAGCCGATGTCGCAATGCCAACCAGTCCGCATGAGACTCTAGTGGCAGCGATTTAATCTTTCCGCCTATCCACTGCCGCTCCGAGAGTCGATAGCCCTGCGCATGGTTCGCCCATAGCCATCGAAGCACCGCAATCGCCACCATCAGCCTGCTGCTAGAAGTCCTGTTGGTGGTGTGATAACGGGGTAAACAGCGAGTCAAGTTGGCGCCAAATAGGACCACTATCCATGACGCATAAATCCATAGGAGGAATAGCGGCACTGCAGCAAAGGTGCCATAGATTGCCGAATAATTGGGGCTGAAAGCACCAACTGAAAAAACATTCTGCGCCACCATGAATAATGAAGCCGTTACCATACCGCCTAAAATAGCGTCGCGCGCAGGAACGTAACAATTAGGGACATAGGCAAGCAGCATTGAAAACAATAGGCAATTAAACACCCAAGGAAGCGGCGTCAGCAGCCAATTTAGGTGCTCGGCATCCAGCCAACTAATATACTCCGATTGAGCCAACGCCGCCGATGCAGCCGCCGCTGACGCTAGGAAGATTGGCCCTAGACTTATCAAGGTCCAATACAGCATCAGCTTGGGGCGCAACTTTCGCCGTTGTTTAATACCCCAAATACGGTTAAAAGCATCCTCAATGGTATTCAGGAGCAATACAACGGTCACGATTAACAGCAGAACGCTGAATCCAGTAAGCTTCTTTGCTTCGTTAGTGAATCCAACCAGCGCGGATTGCACCGTATCGGAGCTCGAGGGAACTAGGTGATTTAAAAGAAGTTCCTGCGCTTGCTGCAGAGCTGGCTCAAAGGCCGGTACGATGGCAATGATGGTCACCATCACCGTCAAGGTGGGAACAATCGCAAATAGCGAAGTATAGGTTAAGGCCGCCGCGGCGTGCGCACAGCCGTCATCAACGAATCTTCTTAGTACAAACCGACAGAAACGGATGAATTCAAGCATACGCTCGCGTGTTGTGGTTATAATTGTGTCAGCAACTTTTTCCATTAACAGTTCACACTAGGTTATTAGGTCATTATGACAACCATATACCACAATCCGCGATGCTCAAAGTCACGACAGACTCTAGAACTCCTCACCAATGAAGGAATCAACGTCAATGTCGTTCGTTACTTGGACACACCGCCGTCCAGGGAGCAATTATCAGACCTGCTCAACCAACTTGGTTACTCAGCTCATCAACTACTTCGCAAGGGCGAAGCAATCTATAAGTCGCTTGGCTTATCGGCAGATACCGCTGATGCCGAATTATTGGCGGCGATGGTCGAGAACCCAATTTTGATAGAACGCCCAATTGTTAGCCATAATGGGCGAGCAATGATTGGTCGCCCCCCTGAGCAGGTCTTGGAGTTATTTAAGTGAGTAGCTCCTTCATTCTCGTGCTCTATTACTCGGTTGGTGGGTCCGTCAAAGCGCTTGCCGAGCAAATAGCACTTGGTATTGAAGCAAGTGGTATGAGCGCGCGCGTTCGTACCGTTCCAGCTGTCAGCTCAACCACCGAGGCAACGAGCTCGCCGGTCCCCGATGAGGGAGACCTCTACTGCGAGTACCAGGACCTCCGCGATTGTAGTGCCCTAGCACTGGGTAGCCCAACCCGATTTGGCAATATGGCGGCGGCATTAAAATATTTTATCGATGGGAGTTCTGACCTCTGGCTCAGCGGTGATCTGATTGATAAACCCTTCGGCGTTTTTACTAGCTCGGCAAGCCTTCATGGAGGACAAGAAACAACTCTCATGAGCATGGCTATCCCACTTCTTCATCACGGTATGATTTGGGCAGGCGTCCCCTACAGCGTGGCAGAGCTCGGACAAACTTCCACTGGAGGAACGCCTTACGGCCCGTCTCACGTCAGTGGTTCGCAAGGAACAACTACGTTAACGGCAGATGAAATTGCCATTGCCCGCGCTTACGGAAAGCGCCTTGGACAACTCGCTCAACGATTAGAGAGAAGCCTATAATGAAGTATCTAATTCACCCCCGCGTCATAGTCTGCTTTTATCTGCTGCTAATCTTCACCCAAATTGCCGATACCTTTAGTTCGGACCTGACCCTCACTACTCAGTGGATTGTCGCGATAGTAAGAGTTGCGCCACTGTTGCTATTATACAGAGCTATCAGCAACGAGACTCCGCGCCTACTCATATGGCTATGCTTTCTATTACTCGGCTACTTTGTAGGCGCAACATTAGGCAGCTTTTCACCGGCCTCAACACTCTGGGATTTTGCAGCGTTGGCTTGCTGTGTCATACTTTTCAACAGTGCCATGTTCAGAGCGAGAGCGCTGGCGATTGCAGATCAAGCTGAATCATCAAATCACAAGGACTAGGAATTTCATCGAATGAAACAATTTCTACTTGCGCTAGGAAAGGCGTTCAATATTTCCCGAATTATCCTGTTGAACGTTTTGTTCTTCGGCGTCTTGATTATCATCGTGGTTGCGTCCAGCCAACAGGATGAGCTTGAAACCATTGAGGATCAGGGCGTGGTCCGTTTGTCCTTAAATGGACTAATCGTAGAGCAGGAGATTGTCTCCGATGAAATCCTAGCCCAGCTACAAGACGATGGACCGCAACAAATTCTGCTATTTGACGTCATCGATACGATTGATCGGGCGGCGGAGGACGACCGTGTCAAAGGCCTGATATTGCTGCCATCGGGAATGGGAGCTAGTTTCACCTCGCTCGATGAAATTGGCCAGGCACTAAACCGCTTTAAAGAGACTGGTAAGCCGATTATTTCTACCTCACAGTCTTACAGCCAATCGGCCTACTACCTAGCTTCCTTTGCAGATGAAATCTATATCGGTGATATGGGCGGCGTTGATTTGATGGGACTAGCTAGCTACCGACCTTACTTCGGCGAATTCCTCCAGCGCTACGGCATTGACGTTCACGTTTTTAAAGTTGGCACTTACAAATCGGCGGTAGAGCCTTTTATGGGCGGCGCGATGTCGGCCCCTGCTCGCGAAAACGCTGAGCAATGGATGGGTGATCTTTGGGGTAACTTCACCAATGTCGTAGAAAGCAATCGCCACCTCGAAACCGGCTTCATCAATACTTGGTTAGATCACTACCCTGAAACACTTTCAGCCCACGATGGTCATTTTGCCTCAATGGCTCTTGAGCTCGGTCTAGTTGACGGCATCAAGACTCGTACAGAACGCTTAGCTCGATTAGCTGAATTTGCCGATGAAGAGGGCGATGATCCCGGCGTTTCTTGGAAGAACTACCGTACTCAGCTTCAGATGGAGAACCTATTCGATAGTTCAGACTCAGAGCAGAAAATTGCGGTTATCGTAGCTTCAGGTGAAATTGTCGATGGTCGTCAACCTCCAGGTATGATCGGCGGTGATTCAACAGCAGAACTCATTCGTCGAGCTCGTGAAGACAACGAAGTTGATGCCTTAGTCCTCCGAGTTAATAGCCCGGGCGGTTCAGCCAATGCATCGGAAGTGATTCGTGAGCAGGTCGTAGCTACCCGCGAGGCAGGAATCCCCGTGGTCATTTCAATGGGTGGTTTAGCAGCCTCAGGTGGCTACTGGATTTCGACCAGTGCCGACTATATCTTTGCCAATCCTCAGACTATTACGGGATCAATTGGAGTTTTCGGCATAATACCTACCTTCGACCGTTTAGCCGCTGACTACGCAATCTATTCGGACGGCGTGGCGACCACGCCAATGGCGGGCGGATTCGATCCACTCAATGGCATTAGCGAGCCAATGGCTCGCACCATTCAGCTGAGTATCGAGAATATCTATACACAATTCCTTGAAATCGTTGCGCAGGGCAGAAATAGCACTCCCGAGAAGATCAATGAAATTGCTCAGGGTAGAGTATGGAGTGGAGCACGAGCGCTAGAACTCGGCTTAGTTGATGAGTTCGGCGGCTTAGA
Source organism: Umboniibacter marinipuniceus (assembly GCF_003688415.1). Taxonomy (NCBI): domain Bacteria; kingdom Pseudomonadati; phylum Pseudomonadota; class Gammaproteobacteria; order Cellvibrionales; family Cellvibrionaceae; genus Umboniibacter; species Umboniibacter marinipuniceus. The sequence goes on along the minus strand of NZ_REFJ01000005.1, from coordinate 151,281 downwards.
CGATGCTATCAATCATGCTGCCACACTGGCGGAAATTGAAGACTATGAAACTATTCTGGTCACGCAACCGCTAACACCCACCCAGCAATTTTTCCGTGATATGAAACAAAATTCATCGGCGGAAGCTTACACCATGACAACATCAGAGCGTTTACTGAATGCGTTTCAGCAGCAGTTAATTCAACTCAATCAACTCAACGATCCACGTCATGTCTACTTAAGCTGTGGTGGTTGCCCAGAACAACCTTAAAATAAGGTGAAGAATAGATAAATCGTCATTTGGTTCCTAGTCCACCCTAGCGGTGAAGAACTGAGAACCAAGTGACTTTTTTATCCGTACCGAGTACGGCGGTTCAACCACTTGCGAGAGTTCTTCAGCGGCAATCGCAGCTAACTAGCACCGCAAGCTATTTTTAACGAGCAGCTCAGCGAAAGCGCTAGTAAGTAAGTAAGTAAGTAAGTAAGTAAGTAAGTAACTTAGCTAAACTTTTCCTCTCTAAATGACATCCGTCCACCACTAAGCAGTCCGTTGATCTTCCTCATGCTGAGTAGCCTTGAAGGACTCAATGTCAATTGCGTCATTCTGGGTCCACCTTACACAATTTCGGCCCGACGACTTAGCATCGTAAAGCGCCCTATCCGCCCGGTTAACAATTTCATCAGCCGTCATCCCCGCTTGGAGGTCTAAACGATCGACAAATTCAAGTCCGACACTCGTCGTAACACGCTGGCTGCCAATCCCCACATCCGATTGGGAAATAATTAAGCGCAATCGCTCAGCGGTTTCTACGGCGGCTTCAAAGTTAGTTCGTGGCATTAGGATAAAGAACTCTTCACCGCCGAAACGCGCGACTAATTCACGCCGATGGATTGCCAGTTTGGCAATACGCGAGAGCTCTTTGAGAACTCGATCGCCGGCATCATGACCAAGGTTATCGTTAACCGTTTTAAACTTGTCCACATCAAGTAGCAGTACCGCTAGCCCAACGCTAGGGTCATCGTACGCTGCTTCGCCACTTTCCATTGAGCGCATTGCTTTATCGAGCTCTCGATACGCTCGTCGGCGATTGGCAATCCCAGTTAACACGTCGGTTTGCGATAACTCTCTAAATCTATTTCGGGAATAAATTAAGTAGCTCACCAATAACACCATAAACCCAACTAGTGAAAATACCACATTCCTCTGCCAACGCATTTTAGTGCTCTCCGCACGCGTCGCGGCGTTATTCAACTGCTCGATCTCAAGCTGCTGGCGGGCGATCTCTGCCTGATAGCGAACACCAGCTTCGGCTACACCCTCGCCAGAGTAGGCTCTGACATGGTCGGCTAGCTTAAACATCGCGTTGGCATAATGATTTTCCAGCGCTACCGTATAAAATAGGATGCTTTCATAATCATCAGAAAGAATATCGCTGAGTATTGACGCGCTTGAATCGTAATCCAGGAACTCCGGATGCTCCTCTATAAAGACAATAAATTCTTCTCGTATACTAGTAATACCATCAGCTAAAGCTCTGCTTAGCAACCACTGTAAAACAGCATCATTTGAATAGTAGGTTTCCGAGGTCGAGTCCCTCAACTGTACCGCCTGAAAATAGGCCTCTACTGCCTTCCTAGGGTCATTTACTAGATAGGGACTAAAATACAAGCCCTCTAGATACCAACAAAAGAAGTCGAAATCGGCATAACGGTTTGCACCACCCACCAACCAAAGCTGATCTAAATAGCTTCGATAGGCGATCTCATCGCGTACAAAGAAGGATTCAACCGTTAAGTTAAACAACATATCGAATTCATGCTGAAGTAGCGCTTCTGACTGAGCTAACTGTAAGCCCTGAGTAAAAATAGCTTGAGTGGTTTGGTGGTCATAAAGACGCTGGTTAATCTCACCCAAGGAAACGAGAAGGTCAATGACGATTGCCTTATCAATCTCTGTTCGAGATGCAACCTCCATTGCCTCGGCCAATACTGACACCGCCTCGCTCTCTCGACCAATATCATTGGTCAAGCAACTCACATGTCGGCCCGCAGCACGCACATACAACTCTGGGTAAATACCGTTTTTCGCTACGGCATACGCCCGATCAAAATCGCGGCAGTTGGCCTCGGACAGTTGATTATGAAGTTGATTGACAATTCCGCGCTGAAGATAAAACTCAATAACCGTGGGGACACCTACGACCTCTACCTGTGGCGCTTCATCTAATATCGCCAACGCATCCAAATATCGAGCATCACTGACATGATAATAGGATTGAAGTAAAGCGAGCTGTATTCTTTCAGTTTCACTAAAGGTTGATTTAGAGAGCTGATACTCAATATAAGCCCGAACCCGTTCGCGTGGTAATTCGGCGGCTGAATTCGCGATATCAACTATCTCTCCCTCGAACCACTGAGGGGCATCGACGTCTCGCTCTAAGCTTTCACCCTGCGCTGAGGCTATAGATACTGCCGATAGCAAACACACCGCAAAGAGTTTCCATTCTCTTAGCATGCTTTATCCGTTATTTTTAGAGTCTTTCCTTCAGTACCATAAAACCACACTAAAGTGCCTCCTAACAAGGGAAATGCTACCATTAGCTCTATCTAGGCATTGCAAACTAACCGTTTTTGTTTGTTTAATTTTTGTTAGACTAAGGTCAACTTAATCGTTCTTCCTAGGAGAGTGCTCAATGAAACTTGTTACTGCCATCATCAAACCACACAAACTTGACAGTGTGAGAGAGGCATTGTCAGACCGAGGAATCACCGGTTTAACGGCAACTGAAGTAAAAGGATTTGGACGTCAAAAGGGGCATACGGAGCTCTATCGAGGGGCTGAGTACGTCATTGATTTCTTACCTAAAATAAAGCTTGAAATAGCAATTTCTTCGCAGTTGGTTGAGACCGTAATTGAAACTATTATCGAAGTGGCTAGTAGTGGCAAGATCGGCGACGGAAAGATCTTTGTCTCCTCCCTCGAAGAAGTTATTCGTATTCGAACCGGTGAAACGGGCGAGGACGCCATTTGAATAGACATGTCGTCTAGTATTCGCGCAATTCAGGCCATACTCAGCGTTTTACCGCCGATATTACTCTTAAGAGAATACCAATGAGTCCAAACTACTGGCAAGCATTCGAACCCGCATTCACTACAATAATTAGCAGCATTGAAAGCGCCGATCCAGCTCACGACTTTGCTCACATTGAGCGGGTTGTCAGTATGGCAAAGAATTTGGCAACTGCCGAGTGCGCCGATCTTAATATCGTCGTCCCAGCGGCTTGGTTTCATGACAGTGTCGCGGTCGCCAAGAACAGTCCCGATAGGCCAATTGCCTCGAAGCTTGCCGCGGAAAAAGCTCGGGAAGCGCTAAAGCGATTAAATTATAGCAAGACCCTGATTCCGGCCATCGAGCACGCGATTATCGCTCACAGTTTCAGCGCCAACATTCCGCCTCGTTCGCTCGAAGCAAAGATTGTTCAAGACGCCGACAGAATGGATGCCTTAGGAGCAGTAGGCGTGGCTCGCTGTATGCTTGTGGGAGGCGCTATTGGCAGGACGCTCTATGAACCCTCTGACCCGCTTTGTGAACATCGGAGTCCTGAGGACTTAAAATATACCGTCGATCACTTCTTTACCAAATTGCTGCACATCGGCAAGACGATGAACACCGAATCGGCCAAGCGAGAAGCACTGCGGAGGACTAACTATATGCGCGATTTTTTGATTCAGCTAAAGCGTGATATCCATGCGGAAGATTTGACTATTGAGCTCTCTTCGGCAGAATAGAAACCTTAAGTAGCGGTGCTAGCTCCACCTGAAGATTGAAGAGTTTCAGGTAGCGACTACACATGAAAGCTGGATTAACTCAACTGCAGTTTCTCGAACTCAATCAGCGCAGCCTTGATATCTTCTCCCCATCGATACCCCGTTAATGCACCACTTTTACCAATTACTCGATGACAGGGTAAGACCAATGCCTGGGTATTTTGCGACATGACTCGTGCCACGGCTCTGGCTGCTCGAGGATTGCCTGCACGCTCTGCGAGAGTGGTGTAAGAGATAGTACTTCCCGGACTCAGTTCCACAAGCGCCTGCCAAACAGCCATCGAGAATTCCGTAAGAGGCCCCTGCAATATCAAGTTCTGGGGTTTACCACGCCACAACTCTTCAATTGAACGTGCGATACGTCGTTGCTGTGGCGTCAAACTGGAAGCGGGAGCCCCGATAGCACTAAGTTCGATACTCACCACCACGTCCTCAGCATGGCTAACATGAACCATTGCCATAGGAAGTCGGAAGCTAAAATGTGCTAGCTGTGCTCTTTTCGCTGGTCGCTCTTCAAAGTTGATAAGACCGCCATGGGGCAGCTCTATTGATTGCACTGATTTCTTCCCTCTGCGTTGTTTTCAGGATAATCGCGGCTATCTCTTACAGTAAAATAGTTTATCCGTTATCATCTGCGCAAGCGATATTCACGAATGAGGTAGAGTTTTGGGTAAATGGATTGGTGCCGTTATTGGCTTAATAGGTGGTCCGGCGGGTGCTGTTATTGGTTTCTTCATTGGCGCCTTCTTTGACGCGATGTTCAAAGATAGCCCGTCAATGGCGAATCGCCAGCAACAGGGAGCCATGCAGCAGGTCTTCTTCCAAACGCTATATCAGTGCTTAGGTCACCTGGCAAAGGCGGATGGCCAAATCACCGAGGCTGAGATCAAAACAACTGAAGCACTGATGACCCGCATGGGGCTCAGCACTGAGAAACGCCGTGAAGCCATAGCACTATTTAAGTCTGGCGCCAGCGATAGCTTTAACCTTGACTCAACCCTGACCGCGTTCCGAATGGGTCCAGGTCAAAGTCGACAGATGCGCCAGTTTCTAATTGTCTCTCTCATTAGTTTGGGCATGGCCGATGGCCATATGGACGACATTGAGAATCGTGTTGTTCAGCGAATCGCTCAGGGCATTGGTATGTCGCCAATGCAGCTACAGCAGTTGATTATGATGCTGGAAGCTCAGCACAACTTCTTCCGAGGGCGGCAGCAAGGTGGCTCGTACCAGCGCTCAAGCCAGACCTACACTGCTCAACAGGACATCGATACTGCCTACCGTGCGTTGGGCGTTGAGTCTTCCGCTACGGACGCCGAAATTAAGAAAGTTTATAGAAACCTAATGAAGGAGTATCACCCTGACAAGCTCATGGCGAAAGGACTACCTGAAAACATGGTGAAAGTTGCCACCGAAAAAGCGCAGGAAATTCAAGCTGCTTACGACCTGATTAAAAAGCATCGTAAGCGCTAGGTACCAAGATAAGTTCCAATAAACATGCTGATAGAAGTGCTGTAAGAGGTGAAGCGAAACGGCTACAAAGCACTAGCGTCCTCGAGTTGAAACGCTGTTGGGTAGACGCTGAACATACTAAAAAGCCGCCAAAACTAAGTTTTAGCGGCTTTTAATCAGCTCACCATGAGAAGGGTCGCGCCCTACTCAGTATGCATTGCGCTATTTCTTTATGAAATGAGCCACCGACAAGCCAGCGACCATTGCCACCACAAAGCTAATCAGTTCTTCGTTCATCGTCCAAAGTGAGGCTACGGCCGGGCCAGGACACAGTCCATAGATACCCCAACCAACACCAAATAGCACCGCGCCACTGACCAACGAGCGATCAATTTGGGTCATCGACGGCCACTGTAGGGTATCACCGAACCAAGTGCTCTGTGCCTTCTTCGACATAAAGAATAACGGAATGGTTACGGCTAGCGCGCCGCCCATCACGAACATCAGTGAAGGATCCCACTGTCCAAATAGATCCAGAAAACCAACTACCTTCACAGGGTTAGTCATACCAGAAAGTGCTAGACCGCCACCAAACAATAAGCCCGACAGGGCTACAATTAACAATCTCATATCAGGCTCCTAATACACGAACTAAGAATACCGTAGCGATACCCGACGCCATAAAAATACAGGTTGCAATAATTGAGCGCGACGAGAAACGGCCGATGCCACAGATACCATGACCACTGGTACAGCCACTTCCTATTCCAGTACCGAAACCTACGAGGAGACCCGCCGCGATCGGCCATATCCAACCGGATTTAATGGGCGCGAAGCTTGTCACACCCATGAATTTAGACACCGCAAACGCACCGGCGATTACCGCAACGATAAAAATAATCCGCCAACGACGTTCCGCAGCCTGCTGCCAAAGCACGCCCGATGTAATAGAACTCATACCCATAATACGGCCGTAGCCATACCACATGAGCATAGCCGCTACACCAATCATTATTCCGCCCAATAGCGGTGTTAAATAAATCATAAATATTTCCTAAAATTGCCATTCAGCCTGCTGAAAGTAGTCCACGCCAACTATCATGACGTAAACAAAGCAAAACTTCAGTGGAATTCTATCACGATGGACTATCTGATTACAGGCGGCACGGGCTTTATCGGCAACGCGCTGATCGCGACACTCCCCACAAACAGCACCGTAACCGTCTTAACACGACAGGCTTCGTTGAAGTCCAGCAACCCGAAGATCAATTACGTAAATAGCCTCGAGGCCGTGAACAAGGTTCCCAATGTAGTCATTAATCTCGCTGGCGAACCAATATTTGGTCACTGGAGTGAAAGTAAGAAACAGCGAATTATCAACTCTCGCGTCAAGGCTACGGAGGCCTTAAGCGAGTTTTTAAACGCACGAGCTCCCAATGCCACCTTAGTTAGCGCCAGTGCAGTGGGCTATTACCCACACAGTAGCAAGGAAGACCCCACCGCGCTTATCAGTACCGCCTCATCTTCTTTTGCGGGCCACTTATGTCATAGCTGGGAGCAGGCAGCGAAGTTATTCCGGGGCACCGTGCACATCGCCAGACTGGGTATTGTGCTGGGTAAGGGCGGCTATTTACAGCAGTTGATATTACCTACCAAGTTAGGCTTGGCAATGCATTTAGGCAGTGGCCAGCAGGGCGTTCCATGGGTGCATATTGATGACGTCGTTAAGGGAATTTTAACGCTTGCGCAAACAACCAATGAATCTTCGCCGCTGGTCCTTGTGGCTCCCAGTCAGAATAGTCACGCCGAGATCAATAATGCGCTTGCTGCCCAACTAAACAGGAAAGTTCGCCTTAGCGTACCAAGCTCGCTGGTCAAACTTTTCGGCGGAGAAATGGCGAACGAGCTCATCTTAAATGGGCACTATTTCAACACCTCACAACTAGCAAATCAGTTAATTGATTTTCGCTTTTCGAATCTTAACGCGGCAATCGAAGATATTCTTAGTACCTAGTAATCTAAAAATGCTTTACTAGCGTTAAAGAGAGATTCTTTTAAAGCTCACTAGCCGCCTTCAATGACTGACTTGAGGTAGAATTTGATGAGCTATTACGGCAAAACACCAATTTGAGAAAAATTATGAATAAAATCAAGCAATCCGCTCTACTGGTTTTAACCTTGTTCTTTTATCCAGCTTGCCTAATTGCTCAGCCAGGCGCTGACAGAGAGCATGGGATTTCTGGCGATGCACTCTTTGGCATTGGCTACATTAACAGCGATAGTTTCCTGAGCACTGCAAATGAGGACCCAATTAGCGATCTTCAAGGCGACAGACCAAGTGGAACGAAAGTGATCCCCACCATAATTGGGCGAGTCACTTACACCTTCGAGGATACTAACCAGCAGATCTATCTTGGTATTAACCGTCAAAAGGCCGTACGAGGAAGTTTCGCACCGGAACTTGGCTATCGAGTCCATACTGGTCAGTATCAATTCTTCGAAGTCGCGCTTCTCCCGGGCATCCAACCATCCGGAGTTTGGGAGGACCCCTACCTCACCGGTGAAAAGCGTCGTGAGACAGACCGTCACCTAACGGCAATACGCGCTCGGGCCGAGCATATTTGGGGGCCACTTTCGCTAGAAGTTGCCTATGGCGACTCAAAAATTGACCAAGAAGAAAGTGGCGTGTATGAAAACTTATTGCCAGATGAACGTGCGGCGCTCGATCGAAACGCCAGCGTGCGATACCTGGGGGCTGACCTTACTATCCCGCTTGGCAGAGGCTTTATTCTTCGCCCGTCGCTATTTAACTTCCGTAACGATGCGGAAGGCGAGGCGATGAGTTTTGATACCTATGGAGCCGAACTTGGCCTGGTATATCGGTCCGGTCGACACACCATTATTGGCGCCTATAGCTACGAGCAACTCGATTATGATGCTGTCAATCCCATTTTCGCCAGTGAGCGTGAAGACAATCTCAACAATCTCTTCGCGATCTACTCCTTTGCTGAGCCATTCGGATTCGAAAATACGACGCTCACGCTAATCTTATCCGACCGCGCGCGTGACAGTGATATTAGTTTTTATGAAGAGGAAAGCTTCCTCTTTGGCGGCGGCATCCGTTTCATTTTCTAGTTTCAGTCATCCTCTCAATTTAACTCTGAGCCGCCCAAAAGCTAATTCATCTACCCGTTAGGCTCAGAGTTTCGTATAATGGTTACCATTGAAACCCTAATTTTTTTGGAATCTAGAATTATGACCAGTGTAAAAACGCTTTTGGGCGGGTCCGTAGCCGTTGGCTCAACAGTTGAAGTAAAAGGTTGGGTCCGTACTCGACGTGACTCAAAGGCAGGAATTTCTTTTGTCGCCGTTCACGACGGCAGTTGTTTTGACCCAATTCAAGCCGTTGTTCCCAATACACTGAATAACTATGAAACCGACGTAATGCGGGCTACAACTGGGGCGTCGGTAGTGATTCGAGGCGAGTTAGTAGCGTCGCAAGGTCAAGGCCAGAGTGTTGAAATTCAAGCATCCGAAGTAGAATTGGTAGGTGAAGTGATTGACGCTGAAACTTACCCTATCGCCAAGAAGCGCCACAGTTTCGAATATCTTCGTGGCGTTGCCCACCTTCGTCCACGCACCAACTCAATCGGTGCGGTCACTCGCGTTCGCACCGTGCTACAGAATTCCATCCACAACTTTTTCGTGAATGATGGTTTCCAATGGATCAATACACCAATCATTACCGCAAGTGATTGCGAAGGTGCTGGTGAATTATTCAGAGTAAGTACCCTGGATATGGCCAACCTCCCTCGTACCGATAAAGGTGACGTCAACTTTAGCGAGGACTTCTTCGGCAAAGAGTCATTTTTAACCGTATCGGGCCAGCTAAACGCTGAGGCTTACGCGCTGGCAATGAGCAAGGTCTACACCTTCGGTCCTACCTTCCGTGCTGAGAATTCCCACACCACTCGCCACCTTGCTGAATTTTGGATGGTTGAACCGGAAATTGCCTTCGCCGACCTAAACGATGATGCAAACTTGGCTGAAGGTATGCTCCGTTACGCCGTGAAGGAAGTCCTTAATAAGTGTGAAGATGATTTAGGCTTCTTCAACAAGATGGTCGATAAAACACTGATCGAAAGATTGACCAATGTCTCGGAAACGCCATTTGCTCGAATTCCGTACACTGATGCCATCGATATCCTCTTAAAGTCAGGCAAGAAGTTTGAATTCCCAGTTCAATGGGGTATTGATCTTCAATCTGAGCATGAACGTTGGTTGTGTGAAGAATACGTTAAAGGCCCAGTCGTCATCACTGACTACCCGAAAGACATTAAAGCTTTCTACATGCGTCTTAACGACGATGGAAAGACCGTTGCGGCAATGGATGTGTTGGCACCTGGTATTGGTGAAATTATCGGCGGTGCGCAACGAGAAGAGCGTCTAGACGTGTTGGATGCGCGTATGGCTGAAAGCGGACTTTCAGGTCAGTTAGAGTGGTACCGAGATCTCCGTAAGTACGGAACGGTTCCTCATGCTGGGTTTGGACTGGGCTTTGACCGATTCCTGAATTACGTCACCGGGATGGAGAACATCCGCGATGTCATCCCGTTCCCTCGCGTGCCGAATCAAGCGGACTTCTAGCATTACCCACAAAAAAGGCTACCTAATTGGTAGCCTTTTTTTTAAAAGCTATTATTGGTAGCTTTTTATAGAAATTAGCGCCGTCCTGAAGCACTGGACATTAGTGATCAACGCAGTGGTTACGGAGCCGAACAGACTGCATCTTCCCGTAACAGCACCAGACCATGGGGTGGCAGCGAAATGTCAACGTCACCCCACCAACCAAGCTCTACCACACTGCCATGACCCGCCAAAAGATCACAGTATTCCGAACCACTAAGCTGCGGATCCCAGCTTACTGACTTAGTCTCGTTGGATACATTAACTAACACCCGGCCTGGTCCATAGCTAAACGCCAAAACTTGATCATCGAGATACTCCAGCTGCTCAGGTTGAGCACCACCTGCCGCACGACGAAGCTGGACAAACTGGCTCACTATTGGGTCCCGATGCCAACACGTCCATCCCTGTTCACAAGATACCTGAGCCTGCGAGGGTAACGCATCTCGGTTTTCAAACTGGTATCCAGAGAGTACCTTGGGGTAACCGTAGCCCAACGTCAGAAGCAGCGCCTCACCTAGCTGTTTTTGAGCAATTGATAATGGCTGAGTATGTCGCTCGGTATCATGATTATCCACGAAGGTCACAGCCATATCAGCCGATAAATCCGACTCCCCGCGCCAATAGCTCGCTAAGTCCGAGAGATCACCGTTTATAGCCGAATAAATTGCACCGCGAGTGGCGAAATCGGTGACAGGGGCGATCGCCGCATACGTTGAAGGCTGTAACGCAGTTTCTGCCGAGGGATCGCCAATGACTTCGAGAAAGACATTCGGCCCACCTGCGAGCTCCAAGATCGCTGCTACGTCTGCCGCCGACATGTGCTTAGCCGCATCAATACGCATCCCATCGAAGCCAAGCTCACTAAGCTTTCGTAGGTACGCCGCCAACAACTCGCGGACATAGGAATCAGACGTATTTAGGTCTGGAAGCGCTCCAAGCCGACAATTCTGGACCTCATCCGCATTGCTGTAGTCCTCAATGGTACAGATGGGGTGGTGATAGTGACTTTCATCAAGACCAGGATGCTGCATAATTTCCCAAGGTGTTCCGGCAGTACCAACTCCTTGCTCGCCGTAATCGGCCGTATGATTAATCACCGCGTCGGCATACACTTTGATACCTGCCGCATGGCAAGTCTCAATCATTGAGCGGAGCGCTTCTTCGCCACCACTGAATGATTCGAACTTCGAAAAATCGACCGGCTGATATCTCGCCCACCAACTTGGGTGGTCAATGTGTTCAATAGCAGGTGAAACTTGAATCGCGTCATAACCTAATCCAGGTAAATGATCACGACACTCGGCTGCAATATCTTCCCAACGCCATTCAAAGAGATGAACAAATGTATTCGGATTAGCCTTTGGGGCTGACTGATCGGCTACCGCATTTACCCCTGTGATTGCAGTGATTACGGTCATCAAAGTTGAGAAAAGTAGGCGTGTTTTCATTGCCAAATCCTTAATAAAAAAAGGGATGGTAACGAATAGATACCATCCCAAAGCGCTAATGGGAACGTTACGCTAATTTTAAAACAACTGCGCCACTTGGGGGGAGAACTACCGCACTTGGTGATACTTCATGGGCATAGTTATCGGGGGTCAAATTCTCAGCACCCGCGGTGAATAAGGGGTAGCTCTGTTGAGTTGCCCCTAAGTTGAGAATGATAATGTATCGGTGACCATCAATATCACGGTAGAAAGCAAGCAGCTCTCCGGTGTCCTCAATCAACTCGAGATCAGCCATCTTGAGCCACTGCTGTTGGTTCTTCCAATTCACCACCGAGCGGAAACGATGTAATAGGCTGGAACTATCGGCCTCCATCACATCAACTGAGCGTTCAATGTGCTCCGGGACTACTGGTAGCCAAGGCTTAGCTGATGAAAAGCCCGCATTCGCTAACGATGAATCCCACGGCATAGGAGTCCGACAACCGTCACGCCCCTTAAATTCGGGCCACAGGTTGATTCCATATGGGTCTTGTAAGTCCTCAAAGGCAATCTCGGCTTCGCTAAGCCCAAGCTCTTCGCCCTGATAGATACAACTATTACCGCGCAGTGTGAATTGCATCAACCAGAATAGCGCCGCTCGGTCTTCCTTAGCGGCTTGATCTAGCTCATCGGCGTTCCAACGCGTAATGACTCGCGGTACATCATGATTACCAATACTCCAGCAAGCCCACCCTTTGGTAATCAGATCATTCGACTCACGAATAATTCTGCGGAAGAACTCTGCGTCGCAGTCTTCGGCGAGTAGCTCGAAGGAATAGGCGCAGTGCAGGCGATTATCCGTTGTATATTGAGTCATGACATCAATCATATTGTCATCGCCAATTTCACCCACTGCCATGGTGCCCGGGTATTCATTCAATACCGCGCGAACACGCTGTAGGAAGGCTGCGGTTTCCGGCTGAGTTTTGTCGTTCACATGCCATTGGTAGTCATACTGGTTTGGTGGAATGCTGTCACCATACTCCGCAAGGCTGGCGTACTTTGGTGGATTATCCTCGAGGCTCTGGTTGTGGCAGCAAAAATTGATCGCATCCAAACGAAAGCCGTCTACACCTCGGTCCAGCCAAAAACGTAAGTCAGCAAGCAGTTGCTCCTGCACCTCTGGATTGTGCACATTCAGATCAGGTTGTTCCGTCAAAAAGTTATGCAGGTAGTACTGATTACGACGCGTATCCCACTTCCAGGAAGATCCACCGAATACCGAAACCCAGTTATTAGGAGGATTCCCATCCGGCTTGGTATCCGCCCAAACGTACCAGTCTGCCTTTGGGTTATCTCTACTTTGACGGCTCTCTTCGAACCAAGCATGTTGATCTGAGGTGTGACTATAGATTTGATCAATAACTACTTTTAGTCCCTTAGCATGGGCTTCGGCAATTAATTCATCAAAATCCGCTAAGGAGCCGAACATTGGATCTACGTCACGGTAGTCTGCTACGTCATAGCCAAAATCAACCATCGGAGACTTGTAGAACGGGGACAACCAGACTGCATCAACGCCAAGCGACTGAATATAGTCGAGTTTAGCGGTAACACCTTTAAGATCGCCGATACCGTCGCCGCTCGTATCATTGAAGCTGCGAGGATAGACCTGATAGATGATGCCGTTACGCCACCATTCGGGTGATTGCAGAGCCATACTTGAACCTTTATGAGTTTTCTTCTAAGTGTCACCATAGTAACAACCCAACTAACTACCGCATCCCCCACGAGGGGGGGGATAGTTGAACAAAGTATGGTTTAAATCACCCTTAGTTTCGAAAAATTTACTTTCACGCCTGCTGAACGGCTAAAAGAAGTGTCTCAGCTAACTGCTTGGCGGCGGATCGATCTTCCACGCCCAGCTTTTGATAGAGGCTGCGAATATGCGTTTTGATGGTACTTGGCGCTACTTCAAAATGTTCGGCGATCTTGGCATTGGAAAAATCGAGATGGATGAGGTTAAAGACTTGCCACTCGCGAGGTGTAAGTGGTGACTGCCTAAGAATCTCCGGAAGCTGCTCGCTCTGTAAAATTTCCTCGATAACACTCGCATCAAGGTCAATACGAATTCGGCCATCAAACTCACGATGTCGCTGGGTGATGCCAATGAGTTGCTCCGCAAGGTCTGCTTCACTCACCGACAGCTCGGCATCTTTAATGAGCCCTTTCAACATCAAAATCAATGGCTTTCCGCAGCGCAAAAAACTGGCGCGAATTCCCGTCCCAAGAGCCATGGCGAGCGCGCCGTGTAACGCCTGAATCGACGCCTCTCGATTACCCTGCTGCCATTCAAAGTAGGCCTCGATAATGGCGTTCTTATTGAGTTCAGTCACCAGCTTAAATTGCTTTGCAAAACGATTCAGACGCTTGATCAGTCGGCCTGCATCGGCAAATCGTTGTAGAGCAATCATGGCCCGAATCACGTTGCGACCATGGCGCTGCTCAAAGTGATTAGAGGGCGCCTCATTTACACTCAACGCTGAATCCAGCCACTCCTCAATCGCAGCGGTATCACCTAGCGCCTCCCAAATTGATAGGCGCGCGTAATCGGCATTGACGACCCAGTCCAAGTGATAGCGTTCGCGACTCAAAAGATCACTTAATTTATCTAACCAGGCTAAACAGCTCTCCTTATCGGCTTCGGCAAGCGCGATATTTGCGAGCAGTGAATACTCCTGTAACAATCGGCTCTCACCAAGATGCTTATTGGCCGCCAGCCCCAAATTAATACGTTCCTTGGCGCGCTCGAGGTTGAGCGACTCCCAATCCTGCTGCGCCCCTAAACGGAAGATAAACTCGCCCACCGGCAACATATGTAAGTGATGCGCTTCAATCAGTTCGCGTGCTTTGTTCTGACACTGTACTGAGAGCGTAGGCTTACCTTGCGCGAAGGCAATCTCCGCCTGCTGACTAAGCGCCCATACCGCATCTGGAAAATCCTTTTGTAAACGAGAACGACGCTCTAGCTCACTCATACGCGTAAAGGCCTCGTTTAAACGTCCCAGGCAAAACGCTGACTCACCCATGACCAACGACGCAACGGTATGATCAATTTCCGATTCATCGAGAAGCTGCAGGGCTTCATCCGCGTATTCTCTCGCTTCGACAAAGTTACCGCGAGCGATGGACATTTGCGCCCTAAGCGTTGCAAACGCGCCTTCTACACCCTGCCATTCGTCAGCTAAGTTTAAACGAATATAACGCTCTCCTAAGGTGAGTAGATGCTCCACTTTGTCATATTCATACTGAGCTTGAGCAAGTTTAGCGCCAAGAACCGTTAAGCTCGGTGACGCCACTATGCGTGCTTCGCCAATGAATTCAAAGCACCTTGCCAAGGTCCGATAGTGCCCCTTTAGCAAAAGCGTTGACGCATAGCGCTGCATAATTTCCATCACCGACTCTACCGACTTTAACGCCACGGCATGAGTAAGGGACTCCAGCGGATCTTCCAGCGCCAGCCAAGCTTGTAGCGCGGCTTCATGTACCGCAACCCGTTCACTAGAAGTCAGTGAGCGCTCTAGGAATTTGGCAAAGACAGGATGAAATCGAAACCAGGTTCTGCTGCGGTCAATAGGGCTTAGGAACAAACCGCGATGATACGCGGATGTCAAAATTTCTTGAGCGCGCGGACTACCGCTAACCTGCTCTGCCATCTCACCGTCAATACGACGAAGCAGACTAACGCGAGCAAGTACCTGTCGCGTCTCGTCATCCAATTTATCGAGCACCTCTTCCGCCAAATAATCTAGTAGGTGGCTATGCCCGCGCTCAAAATCCGCAAGGAAGGCATCAACGTCGGATTCACTATCTACCGACAGCGCGAACAGCTGAACCAAGGGTGCCCACCCTTCACTCAGTTCCTGTAATTGAAGTAGCGCGGGTTCGGGGAGGCGAAAGCCTAAACGCTTATATAATAGCTCCGCTGTCTCGTCTGCAGTCAGCGCCAGTGCGTCATCGTTGATTTCAATTAATCGATTGGACACTCGGTAGCTCGCCAGACCTAAGGACGGCGTACTTCGACTTGTGAAGCCAAAGCCAATACCCGCGGGCGCGTGTTTTAAAAGATACTTAACAGCAGCCTCTACCTCCGCATTATCAATAACATGAAAATCATCAAAGACAATCCTCAGCGGTGCCGACAGACTGCGTAATTCTTCGAGCATTTCAGCAATCACGGCGCGAATATCCACCGCTGACTTTGCTTCGATAATAGCTCTGCTTCGAGGAATACCATTGCCAGTGGCTCGGTGGACAGACTCAACCAAATAGGCCAGAAAGTGACGACCTTCGTTATCATTTTCGTCCAGCGAATACCAAGCTACTAAAGAGTCTGTTGCCTCAATAAACGAGGCCATTAAGGTTGTCTTCCCGAATCCTGCTGGCGCAACAATAGAGATCACTTGATCATTTTTAGATTGCAGCAATGCCGAAGTGAGTCGATCTCGATCAAGCATAAGATCGGAGACATCGGGCAGACTAATCTTAGAGGTTAACAGCATGGGCAAATCCTAAGGTACCGATTATTTATTATTCTAGTTATGAATGCGCCCCCACTGGGAGGAGGCAGAAAATCGCGCTAGCTCATATTATCATAAACATCATGACAACCAATCTCACTCCGCCTGCGCAATATAAACAAGCCGTAGAGATTTGGGAAGTCAACTAGAATGTATTATTCGCTGCAATCACATCAAGGACCGCTCAATGTTGAATAGACTCTCGTCCCTCACCCTAGCCGCCATACTCGTCCTAGCGGCTACTGCGACGCACTCTGAGCAACTTGTTAGTCACGAAACGTCCACCGCAGAGCTTACACTCGCTACGGATGAGGGTTTCTATGTCTTAACCCTGCTTCACGACAACGCCATTCGTGTGGACTTCAATCCAAGCTCAATAGCCCCTCCCCCTTCCAGAGCTATCTCGCCCAAACTGTCAACGGCTCACGCCCGTTTGAATGAAGAGAATCAACAACTGGTATTTGGTTCTGAGTCAATTCAGGCGGTGATCACCCCTAGCCCTTTTAGCATTAAGTTCCTCCGCGATGGCGAGACGCAGCTAACTGAAGTCCTCAATCTTCACAGCGAATCGAACGCAAGCAGTGCCAGCTTTTCGCTCACCAACAACGAAGTACTTATGGGTGGAGGATCTCGCGTTTTGGGAGTTAACCGTCGAGGCCATCGACTTCCGCTATACAATCGGGCTCACTACGGATTTGAGACGCACAGCGAGCAAATGTACTACTCGTTACCATTGGTGCTTTCAGACAAACACTACGCGATTCTTTGGGACAACCCTTCTTCGGGGTGGTTAGATCTTGATAGCAAGGCAAACAACCAACTGAACTTCAATAGTGAGCACGGTTCAGCGTCCTTTGTGATTATCACTGGCGGATCATTGCAGTCGCTGGTTAGAAACTACGTTAAAACTACCGGTTATCAGCCCCTTCCGCCGCGCTGGTCGCTTGGACTCTATGCTTCTCGCTTTGGTTATCACTCCGAGCACGAGGCCCGCAAAGTAGTCTCCGCCTTCGCTGAGCATGACTTTCCGCTTGATGCTATCGTGCTGGACCTCTATTGGTTTGGTAAGGAAATGAAGGGCACCATGGGAAATTTGGAGTGGGATACCGATAATTGGCCCACGCCAGAAGCGATGATTGCCGACTTTCAGCAGGCTGGGGTAAACACCGTACTCATTACCGAACCGTTTATCCTGACCAGCTCCGCGCAATGGGACAATGCTGTTGCGGCCAACGCTCTGGCGATCGATGAATCCGGGGCGCCAAAGACTTTCGATTTCTACTTCGGTAATACCGGGCTAGTAGATGTCTTTTCAACCGCCGGCCAGAATTGGTTTGCTCAGGTATATAAACGCTTAGCTGGCTATGGTGTGACCGGATGGTGGGGCGACCTAGGCGAACCGGAAGTGCATCCAGCAGATAGTTTCCACCTTAGCGATGGTGGTTTAGTACCCGCCAACGCGGTTCACAACGCCTATGGCCATCAATGGGCTCAATTACTTGACGAAACACTTCGCGATGCGCAGCCAAATCAGCGCCCGTTCATCATGATGCGAGCTGGTTACGCTGGATCCCAGCGCTTTGGCCTTATCCCCTGGACTGGCGATGTGAATCGCACATGGGGCGGACTACAATCGCAGATTGAGCTCTCGCTTCAAGCAGGCCTTCAAGGCTTAGCGTATATGCACTCGGATATCGGTGGCTTTGCCGGTGGCGATGTTTTCGATCCTGAGCTTTACGTGCGGTGGTTCCAATACGGCGTTTTCCAACCGGTACTCCGCCCCCACGCCCAGGAAAATATTGCCTCAGAACCCGTATTCCATGATAGCGCAACGCAAGCGTTAACACGCCCCTATGCGAAGCTTCGCTATCGCCTGTTGCCCTACCTCTATACGCTTTCATATCTGAATAGCACCCTGGGGGACCCGATGATGCGCCCCATGAGCTTCATTAGTCATGACCCAAATGACCTGCTCTCCACCTCTCAATATCTCTATGGTGACGCGTTTCTTGTTCATCCAATTACCGCAGACCAGCAGCGCAGCGCCGACATTAAGTTGCCCAGCGGCAGTCATTGGTACGACTTTTGGTCCAGCGAGGTATTTTCGGGCGGCCAAACTATTAAATATGAGGCTCCTATCACTAAGCTACCACTGCTTGTTCGCGGCGGCTCGTTTATCACCATGACCCGAGAGGACATTGCTAATACCTCGGCATACCGAGGCGACGAGCTAGATGTTCACTTCTATTTCGATCCCGAGGTCGTTTCGAGCAGCGCACAGGTTTTTGAGGACGATGGTCTAGACCCGAATTCAATTAGCAATCAGTCATTCGA
Organism: Umboniibacter marinipuniceus; assembly: GCF_003688415.1. Classification (NCBI taxonomy): domain Bacteria; kingdom Pseudomonadati; phylum Pseudomonadota; class Gammaproteobacteria; order Cellvibrionales; family Cellvibrionaceae; genus Umboniibacter; species Umboniibacter marinipuniceus. The sequence goes on along the minus strand of NZ_REFJ01000005.1, from coordinate 132,991 downwards.
ACTTATTCATCTCACAGCAAGCCACGACGGATTAGCTCTTCAGGGTGAAATTTCAAGCCAAGGCAAGGGATACGCCGGGATGCCCGAGCAGCGCAATCTTCGTATTGTTATCCATGGCATTAACGAAGCCCCAGCTGAACTGACTATCAATGGTGCTTCAGCACTCGCCGCCTTTGACGACCAAGCAAAAACTCTGTCATTTTCATTGGCACACTCGCTTCACACTGAAACTCAATGGGAACTGAAGTTATGAGTATCAAATCCTCTCGTCTAAGTCTACAAGCCCTTCTGGCGGCGTTTATGATCGTTGGTTGCGGCGAGGATAGAACGGATCCGCAGCAACCACCGCATACTCAGGAGGAGCAAACTAAGGTGGTGGTTTATCAAGTCTTCACGCGCCTGTTCGGCAATACCGAGACCGCGAACGTCCCTTGGGGAACGATTGAACAGAATGGCGTTGGCAAGTTCAGTGACTTCACACCGGAAGCACTTGAAGGGATCCGTGAACTCGGAACCACGCATATCTGGTACACCGGAGTTCCTCACCATGCTGTTATCCGAGATTATCGCGATATTGGTGTTAGCCTTGATGACCCCGACGTAGTGAAGGGGCGTGCTGGATCGCCGTATGCGGTAAAGGACTATTATAATGTTAATCCGGATCTCGCCGATGACCCTAGCAGGCGTTTGGAAGAATTCGATGCACTTATTTCACGCACGCACGATGCAGGAATGAAAGTAGTCATCGATATTGTTCCGAATCATGTTGCCCGGCGCTATGAATCAATTTCGGCGCCCGAGGGGATTGAAGGCTTTGGTGTTAACGATGATACCTCGGTGGTTTATGCGCGCGATAACAATTTCTACTACATTTTAGATGAGGCCTTTATTGTTCCCGATGCCATTAATGGCGAACAACCGCTGGATGGCGAAGCGCATCCTCTCGCCGACGGTTTCTTCAGCGAGACGCCAGCTAAATGGACGGGGAATGGCTCGCGACTCGCGCAACCACATGCCAATGATTGGTACGAAACGGTCAAGATAAACTACGGCGTTAGACCTGACGGAAGCTACGATTTCCCCTCGCTTCCCAGTGAACTGACTGGTGCAAACTACCGTGAACATCTGGCGTTCTGGGAACAGGTAGATGTTCCTGATTCCTGGCTGAAGTTTCGCGATATAACCCAGTATTGGCTCGCCCGCGGTGTGGATGGGTTCCGCTATGATATGGCCGAAATGGTGCCGGTTGAATTCTGGAGCTATCTGAACAGTCATATCAAAGCAACCAACCAAGACGCCTTTCTCTTAGCCGAAGTCTATAACCCGGCTCAGTATCGAAGCTACCTCCAACTTGGGCTGATGGATACCCTCTACGATAAGGTAGGTTTCTACGATACGCTAAAGCCGCTTATGCAGGGACAAGGCTCAGTCTCGGAGCTCTTTGCCATCCACGAAGCCGTTGCCGATATTAGCCCTTCCATGTTGCACTTCTTAGAGAACCATGACGAGCAACGGATCGCGAGTGACGAGTTCGCCGGAACACCCCTAGCGGGAAAGCCGGGGATGTTAGTATCAACCACCATCTCAAGTTCACCTACGCTACTCTATTTCGGTCAAGACGTTGGCGAGGATGGTATGCTTGATGCGGGCTTCGGACGTAAGACTCGAACCACCATCTTTGATTACTGGGGCGTACCCGCTCACCAACGCTGGATGAACGGTGGAGCCTTCGACGGTGGTCAGTTAACCGAACAGGAAGCTGCGCTTCGGGCGTTCTACACCACACTCATGAACTTCACGGTGAATAGCTCCGCCGTAATGGGAGAAATGATTCCCCTGCACCAGGCCAATTTGCAGGCCAACTCGGGCTACGGTGACCAAGATATGGCTTTCGTGCGAAAACTTAATTCGGACTGGTTTATCACAGTCGCTAGTTTCCGACGCGAGGCTTCAGCCTATACACTAAAAATACCCGAAAATGTCCGCCTAATGCTTGAGATTGACGCTCAGACTAAGTTAATAGACAAACTAAGTAATGAGCCGATTGACGTTAGCATTACCACTCAAGGCGCTGAAATTAGTCTTGAGCTGGAAGCGTTTGGCGGTCTAATCATTAGCCCACAATAGGGGGTGGCGCGAAGCGTTGGCGGAGATTAGGAAGTTGGGGTGTATTGATCATTTGCTATCGAGCTTTGACCATCAAGCTTTGACCATCAAGCTTTGACCATCAAGCTTTGAGCTTTGAGCTTTGAGCTTTGAGTTTTGAGTTTTGAGTTTTGCATCCATACTGCAGGACTTTCCGTTGGCCTTCACCCATAAAAAAAGCGAAGTCAGAGACTTCGCTTTTTTTATCTTCCAGTTCGATGTAATTACTTCGCGGCGTAATGCTCACGCGCAAAATAAACAGCACCTACTTCGGGCTCTTCTAACGTGGTTTCAACAGTTTGCTGAACACGCTTATCCATAAACGGCAGCACAATTGGTGCTAATCCGCCAACCATTGAAAATCGTTTAGGCGATTGATCAAGCAGCCTCAAAGCCAGCCTAGATAGGTAACCCGCACCTTCCTCAATCACTTGAAGGGCTACTTCATCGCCCTCTTCAGCAGCCTGGAAGACAACGCGTGCCAACTGTGCAAAGTTGCGGGCAGGCTTATTGGCCATGACTTCCATAATCCCTAGATGATGACTGATTGAAAACCTGTCCAGCAGAATATCTAGCATTTTAGTGGGAGGAGATAGCTGATCCGCCGAGCTAAGCGCCAACCTAACCGCCTGTAGCCCAAACCAAGCGCCACTTCCCATATCGCCCTGCAAGAAGCCATGACCGCCAAGAATAAAGTGGTCTTCACCCTTTACACTAATACCGATTGAGCCCGTACCAACAATCATCACCGCGCCATCACTACCTTTGTGAGCACCGATACAAGCTGTATGAAGATCCGTTGTTAAATGAAATTCAGCGAAGGGATGCGACCAAGCCAACATCTTATCTCTGCCAGAGCTAAAATTAACGCCGGCTAAACCAGCTCCCGCAATTAGGTCCGGCATCAAACTCCGATCGAGTTTGGCATCATCCAAGGCCAGCTCAACCGATTCAACAATCGAGCTAATCGCCGTTTCATAGTCATTCATCGGATTAGCTGGGCCAGATACGCCGGTCCCTAAAATACGATTACTCTCATCTACGATAATAGAACGACATTTACTGCCGCCGCCGTCGATGCCTACAAAGAGGGGCTGTGTTGAATTTGTCGACATTTACTACTCCGATATTTTGCTTAGGTCAAAAGCTCACGTGGGCCTTCTTAGCCTAGCTTCTTTTTATAGGATGGCAGAAGTTTAACGCTAAACTGACAGCGCTGTCATTTACTTTTTTACAATTGAGTAAAATTCCACTACATTGGCTACATATATTGATTTACTAACTGCAATTGGGGATGTTTTGAGAGCTACTATTGATGACGTTGCAGCGCTAGCTGGCGTTTCGATTAAGACCGTTTCACGCGTGATGAACAAAGAGGCATCCGTACGAGAGACCACTAAGGATCGCGTATTGAAAGCGGTAGATGAACTCAACTATCGTCCGAACGCGGCCGCTCGTAGCTTTGCGTCAAAGCATTCATTCACCATTGCCTGTCTCTACCAAAACCCGAATGCCTACTATGTCACCGACCTTCAAACTGGCCTATTGAATGTACTGCGCAAGAATAACTACGAGCTCGTGATCCACCCTACTTCATTCGAAGATAATTGGCAGGATCTAATTAGCTCGCTAAAGAATCAAGCCCGCGTAGCGGGAGTGGTCCTTACTTCTCCGTTTTCAGAACACCCTGAATTTTTGGCCGCATTGGAGAAGGCGCAGATTCATTATGTGAAAATCATTTCAGCGCCACCGCCCAGTGAAGAAAGCGCAGATTTAAGCTCAGTGTTTGTTGATGACTTCGATGGTGCTCGTCAGGTAACTAAACATCTTATTGAATTAGGGCATAGGCAAATTGCCTTTATCAAAGGCTCAATGGACCACTACTCTACTCAACAACGCTATGCCGGCTATTTATCGGCCTTAAGTGAGGCTGCTATTCCAGAGCCCAGCTCTTTAATCGTCTCGACTGAGTACACCTTTGATTCGGGACAAAAGACAGCGCTCGAACTACTTTCAAGAAGTCATAAACCCAGCGCGATTCTTGCAGGTAATGATGAAATGGCCGCCGGTGTGCTCTCCGCCGCTCGTAAGCTCTCATTGAATTGCCCTGGCGACCTGGCCATTGCTGGCTTTGAAAATAGTCCGTTCTCTAAGCAGAGTTGGCCGCGCCTCACCACCGTTCACCAAAACAACATCTACATCGCTGAATTGGCGGCTCAGCGCCTTCTTGATATTGTCTCGCAGTCTAACAAAGAACTTCCAACGCTCTGCTACAACCCAAGAATCATCAAGCGCGAATCGACCTTAGGCGAAGATTGAGCCTTTGGAATAAGGACTCGCCTGAATAGCAGGCCCTTTGAATAAAAAGCCCCGACAACCGAGTTATCGAGGCTTAATTGCAACTGCTTGGCAAAGCGAGAAATAGAATGCCGCTAGTCCCAGTTGAGAATGACCTTTCCACACTGACCACTCTCCATCATTTCAAAGCCTTGCTGGAAATCATCTACGTGATAGTGATGTGTGATGATCGGATCCAGATCGAGGCCGCTTTGTAACATACTCGCCATTTTATACCAGGTCTCGAACATCTCTCGGCCATAAATGCCCTTGATGAACAAGCCTTTAAAGATCACTTCATTCCAATCAATTGCTAATTCTGAACTCGGGATACCGAGCAGTGCAACGCGACCGCCGTGATTCATTTTCGACAGCATATCTCTGAAGGCATGACCGTTACCTGACATCTCTAAGCCCACGTCAAAACCTTCATCCATTCCGAGGTCAAGCATGACATCACTAAGCGACTCGTCACTCACATTCACTACCCGCGATGCACCCATCTTCTCGGCTAATGCTAAGCGATACGGATTGATGTCTGTGACCACAACATGACGCGCACCAACATGGCGAGCTATCGCCACAGCCATAATTCCAATCGGCCCCGCACCGGTAATCAATACGTCTTCGCCCACTAAGTCGAAGCTCAGGGTTGTATGAGCAGCGTTGCCATATGGATCAAAAATGGCGGCCAAGTCATCGGAAATATTATCCGGTATCTTAAACGCATTTACCGCTGGGATGGCTAAATATTCGGCGAATGCGCCCGGAATATTAACCCCAACACCTTCAGTATTACGGCACAGGTGGCGTTTTCCCGCGCGACAGTTACGACAATGACCGCAAGTAATATGGCCTTCCCCAGAAACACGATCGCCTAACGCAAAGCCAGACACCTGAGAACCCAGTTCAACCACTTCGCCGACAAATTCATGGCCCACATTCATCCCAACGGGAATTGTCTTCTGTGACCACTCATCCCACTTGAAAATATGAAGATCAGTACCACAAATGGCGGTTTTTCGAATCTTAATCAGGACGTCATTAGGGCCACAACTTGGCTTTTCAATTTGCTGCATCCATAAGCCACGTTCGGCTTTTGCCTTAACTAGCGCTTTCATTGTTGTCATTAGATAATCCCCATCTCACGTCCAACTTCGATAAACGCATCAATTGCCTTATCAACCTGCTCTTTGGTATGAATAGCAGACATCTGTGTCCGAATTCTCGCCTCGCCCTTCGGAACTACCGGAAAGGAAAAACCAATAACATAAATACCACGTTTTAAGAGTTCAGCGGACATATCTGCCGCCTTCTTCGCATCACCAATCATCACCGGAATAATAGGATGATCTGCGCCCGCTAAGCTAAAACCTGCTGCGGTCATTCGGCTGCGAAAATGAACGGCATTAGCCTCTAACTGAGCTCGACGTTCCGCGCCGGAGGCAATCATCCCCAGAACATGTCTGGTTGCCGAGGCGATGGATGGCGCTAAAGAATTAGAGAAAAGATAAGGGCGTGAGCGCTGGCGGAGTAAATCAGTTACCGACTTCCTCGCGGCGGTGTAGCCTCCCGATGCCCCACCGAGTGCTTTACCTAGCGTACCGGTAATGATGTCTACACGTTCCAACACATCGCAATATTCATGTGAACCCTTACCATTAGCGCCAAGGAACCCAACCGCGTGCGAGTCATCTACCATGACCATGGCGTTGTACTTGTCAGCCAAGTCGCAGATGGACTTGAGGTCAGCGATGACACCATCCATTGAAAATACGCCGTCTGTGGCGATCAGTTTGAATCGAGCTCCTGCTTCATCGGCTGCTATTAACTGCGCTTCTAGGGCTTCCATATCATTATTTGCATAACGGAATCGCTTCGCCTTACATAGGCGAACACCGTCAATAATCGAAGCGTGGTTTAGCGCATCGGAGATAATAGCGTCTTCCGGTCCAAGGAGAACCTCGAAGAGCCCACCGTTAGCATCGAAACAACTCGCGTAGAGCACGACATCTTCGGTACCCAAAAAAGCTGCGAGGTCTGACTCTAACTGCTTATGCACATCTTGAGTGCCGCAGATGAAACGAACCGAGGCGACACCAAAGCCGTAATCTGCCAAGCCTTCCTGACCCGCCTTGATGAGTTCCGGATCATTGGCTAAGCCAAGATAATTGTTCGCGCAAAGATTGATGACTTCACCCGTTTTTTGGACGTTAATCTCAGCACTCTGTTGCCCAGTAATAATCCGTTCACCCTTGAATAGCCCCGCGGCTTTGATGTCCTCAAGCTCAGTACTCAGGTGCTCGTAAAACGCAGATTTCATCATCATCTCCCACTCAAAATTAACGCCAATTGCGACTATTTTATCCCCAACCAAGATAAATAGACAATTAAATAATCAACTACCATCAGGCGGGTAAATATTCTCTCCTCCGCCAACAATTAAAGAAGGACGTAAAAATCGAAAATACCTCCGGTAGCAGTAGCGCTTTGACTTTAAATGTAGCTCAAAGCTGCGGAAAACGAAGGTATAACTCGCGGCATAGTCAAATCAGGTGGCGGTCGCTAACGAATAGGGTTCCATCCATAAAATCAGAATTAATTACCTAATTGGTGAACTTTGTTGCGATTACGCTGTCTTATTATTCAGATACCCGCTCGATATGAGTATCTCTCCCCCAAAAAAAGAAACGGCCCAGTTATTTTACTGGGCCGTTTCTTTTTATCATTACTTTCCTACTGCCTCGTTTAACAAAGGAAATATTCAGCTAGTTATAAATTCGCTAGTTAAAGTCCTCTGGCTGACACACTTCTTCCTGAAGGGTTGCTAACAACGCCACTACCCTCTTATCCACTAAGCGGTAATGCACTTCTGTGCCTTTACGATTCGTCGCCACCACATTGGCTTGCCTAAGACTGGCCAGGTGCTGAGACAACGCTGATTGAGAGAGCGGTAGCATTGCCTGAAGCGCACTAACTGACATCGGTGTTTCATGTAGATAACACAAAATAAGCAATCTACGTTGGTTCGACATGAGCTTTAGTAGTGCCGCAGCTTCTTCACTTCGTTGCTCTAACAATTTCGGCTCAATACTTGGCATTTACAGCACTCCTAGATAAAGGGCGAGACTGATGATGATGGCGTAAGACAGAGTTTGCCAGACCCCTACTGTAAAGTAGTCCCGCGTTCGGTACTCACCAGATGCTTGAACCAGCGTGTTTACCTGCGAGCTCGATAGTACAAAGGTATTCGATACGGCAATCGCAACTCCCAGCGCTAGCGAATTCACATCGAGGTCCATCGCCACAGCGACTTGCGCTGCCACGGGAATCATGACGGTGGCAGCGCCAACATTAGTCATTGCCATACCGGCAACTAACGCGAAGAACGAGAGGAATAAGCACATCTCGAAAAAATGCATCCCATAAAAGAAGTGTTGAAGCATATCTGCTAAGTAGGCAGCACTACCTGAAAAGGAGACCGCAGAGCCTATCGGGATCATCGCTCCTAAGAGGGCTACCGTAGACCAATTAACCTCTCGTATCACGTCCTTAAAATTGAATAGCTTCGCCGACACCATCCAAGCGACACCCAAGCTAAAGGAAAGTGAGGATGGAACTTCGAGGAGTAAACCAACCGCTGCGATAAGCAAGCCAATGATTGCATGCGGAGCTTTCTCACGGTTATACGGCGTTGGCGCAGTACCAAGTAACCATAACTCTCTCGGTTTGTTGAACCGAGTTAGGTTGTGCCAAGCAGCGTAACCGTAAATCATGTCACCTTCGCGCAATCTCTGGTTGCGAAGGTTATATTGTTTTAGTTTTCCGCCGGAAGAAATCACCAACGGCGCCACACCGTAATTCTTACGAATACTCACATTACGAATTCGCTGCCCGGCCAATGGAGAACCAACTGGAACCAGCATTTCAACAAAGTCTGCGGTACCGGCCGAAAAAGCACTGGGTTTGAGCTTACAGCTATTGATCCCCGGTTCTTTAATCAAATCGGCGAGTTCTTCGTCGGTAGCAAAGACGGCAATCACCGTTGAGCGCGGAATAGAATCATGCCTATACGGCGTGTAAATCCACTTTCCATCGCGAAGGTAAGCCGCGACCGTCACTCGAAATATTCGTTCAAACGAACCAAACTTCCTTCCGACGAAGCGACTATGATTATCAATCGTTACGCCTCGTAAGCGAGGCCGAATACTATACTGATCACCTCTGCTCAATGACTTAAGTACCGATCGGCTCGGCAGGAAGCGTTGGCCAATAAGCAAATGAATCGCTATCGCCGCCAAGAGAATCGTTAGACCCGTGGTAAATGGCGCTAAGAAGCCAATCGAAAGATGCTCAACGGGAATCAAATCCTGAACCAAAATTAGTGGTGCTGTACCAACCAGCGTCATCGTTCCGCCTGCCGCTGCAGCAATAGCGATAGGCATTGCTAACCGAGAAATCGAGATCTTTAGTTGCCGAGAAAGTACCGTGGCGACGGGCAGGAACAAAGCTACCACGGCGGTATTTTGGATTACCGCTGAGACTATCCCTGCAACCAACATCAGAAGGCCGGTAACTCTTAGTTCATCATTGCGGCCGTGCTTAGCAATCCATCGGCTAACACTATCCATTAGGCCTGCCGTTTGCAAACCTAACGCTACCAGCATCACTGCGATGAGCGAAATCACTGCATTAGAAGAATAGCCATCCCAAAGATTATGAATGTTCGGCAGGAGATTTAATCCAAAATAACTGGCGATTCCAAGCACCAGCATTCCCGCTAACGCGACAGACTCCGAGCGAAATCGCCCCACTAGAAATAGGACTAGTAAGCAACTAACCAAAGCTAGCGTAAAGAAAATGCTGGGAGTCATTGATGGTCCGCTGAGAAATTAAGTGTCAAATTCTAACATTAGCTAAATCTAAAGTATTCGTCGCAATTTTTATACAAGTAATCACATAGTTAGCGCGTATTTTTGCGGATGGTACACACTCCATAAAATTGAGATTATAAATCCCGCAAGCAGTAGCAATTCTCTCTACGAGAATTTTTGATCCCGGAACTCTCCCCCTTATAGAGCCGGGATTTTTTTTGCCCGAAAGATTTTCAGTCTAATTCCCCTCAAGACTAGGTTGAACGCTTAACTGATCTTCTTTCCAAAGACGTGCTCTCATAGCAGCATCAACATTCCCGCCCGATAACACAATAAGTATCCGCTTCGCCGTGGTTGATCCCTTTAAATGTTGCAGTACCGCTGACATCGTCATCGCGCTAGTTGGCTCAACCTGTAATTTCAGCAGATGGTTCAGCCATTGATACCAATAGACAATATCCCGTTCAGGGATTTCATAGAAGCCATTTAGCTGCTGAAGGAAGGGAAAGTTATGCTGCCCTACTTGCAGTGTCATCGCCCCATCCGCGACGGTTTTTGGCGCTGCGGTCAGTGCACAAATCTCTCCAGCTCGCAATGATTGCGCCGCATCGTTGGCCGCCAGGGGTTCCGCGCCAACCACTTGGGCGTTGCTTCCAGCATGTTTTGCCGCCAGCAGTGATCCTGCTAACAACCCACCGCCGCCGCAGGGGGCCGCGATAACATCAATATTTTCAACTTGCTCTAGCGCCTCTGCCACCACCGTACCCTGTCCGGCGATAATGTCGGGATGATCATAGGGCGGCAGCCAAAGGGTACCCGCCTCCCTAGCCAATTGTTGAATTTCACGATCAACCCAAAGACGATCCTCTCCGAGGATCACTTGAGCACCGTAGGCGCGGGTCGCCTGAGCCTTAACCGCCGATACCGTCTTGGGCATCAGAATGGTCGCGGGAAGACCTGCCTCTCGAGCGGCCCATGCTACGGCCTGGGCATGGTTTCCAGAGCTATTCGCCACGACCCGTTCAATACCATGACTCGGTTCGGCGAGCGCCTTGCTAAGCATATTTAGCGCACCGCGAGCCTTGAACGCCCCCACCGACTGAAGGCATTCAGCTTTGAAGAAGAACTCATGACCTAACCAGCGGTTTAGTAGCTGACTACTGACAATGGGTGTCCGCTTTACTCTCCCGGCTAGGCGCTTTTGCGCCCTAGCGATTTCACTAGGGTCAATCATTGCGTCAGTCCAAGCGCTCGTTGAAGCGGCGCGAGCTGTTTGGCATAGCGCTTCCACGCGGCAACCGAAGACTGATATATAGGCTGCCGAACCTGCGAGGCACTCGGTGTTCGCACTAGGCGTTTAGAGCTATGAAAATCGAGCACCTCGGCTTCGAATTCTAAGCCGATAAAGCCCAGCAAACGCTTGGCCTGCCCCTCGAGATCGGCGACGGTGCTTTCATACTCGCAGGAATAAACTCTACCGGGAAACTGCTGCTGCCAACCAGCCATTAAACGTTCGTAACGTCGATAGTATTGCCCCAGCGATTCCAAGCTATGGGCATAAGATTGAGAGTCACCAAAGGGCAACTTGTAGATCGAGAAGCAATTATCCATGGGCTCGCGAACGCAATTAACAAACTTGGCACTTGGAAAAATACGCGCTAGCAACCCAATGTATTGAAAATTGAGAGGGGTCTTATCAACAATGACGTCCGCCGTCCGAGCCGCTTCACCGAATCTTGCTAGATAGGCTTTAGCCAGTGTCGACAACTGATCCGCTGTAAGCGAACTAACTCCCCCGGGATATGTCTGTCCCGTCAAGCTTTCGACGAAGCGTGCAACATCGTAGGCATAGGATACTTCACCCGCTCCAAATACGGCAGTGTGACTGGCAAGAATTTGTTCGGTTAGCGTTGTCCCTGAACGTGGCATCCCAAGAACGAAGACGAGCTGCGGAGCACCTTCAATCACCGTAGACGCTGCGGTAGAGCTGGCTGCCGATTCATCTAGCAAACTATTCAAATATCGTTCAGCTTGCGCATCATCGTAGGGGCTGTGTTGAGCGTTAATTTGATTTCCTGCCGCCAAATAACGGAAGGCTTCTTCGTCCTCACCCTGTTGTTCAAGTGCCTTAAACAAGCCGAAACCCAAGTGCATTCGCTCCTGTTCAGGGACGCCCTCTAGCTCCCACAGTCGCTTCATTTCAGCAATTTCCTCACGCGATGAGCGACGCCCTTTGAGTTGCGCAAGTTGGTAATGCGACATAACGTTGTTGGGCGCTTCATCAATAGCTCGAAGGAAGTATTCCGCCGCTGCGCTTAGGTCGCCAAGCTGCTCGGCTAAGACACCCAGACTAGTGAGGGCCTGTGGGTTGTTAGAAGAAAACTCCAGCACCTTTTCAAGAACATCTTGTGCTTGCTTGGGTTGCTCACTTTCACGAAGAACGTTCGCTAAATTGATGTGAGCTTCCGTATAGTTCGGCTGAATCCGAATGGCCGAACGATAGTCAAGGATCGCTTGATTAAAGTTAGCAAAGTGACGGGCGATTTCTGCGCGCGTATTGAAAGCTTGAGCAATATTCGCGTCTAACTTCAATGCTCTATCACAGGCAATAGCAGCTTCCTTATGCTGCCCCGTCATCAACAGCGCGGCACCCAGGTTACTCCAGGCCTCCGCATATTGCGGAGCCTCTGCCAGCGTCTTATCAAACAGCGGAATGGCTTCTCCGGGACGTTGCAGCTCGGTAAGAAGATTCGCTAGATTATTCAACACAACCGGATTTCGACCATTCAGAGCTAGGCTTCGTCTAAAGTGTCGTTCGGCCAGTTCGGCTTGTCCGAGTTCGCGATAGGCCAAGCCAGCGTTGCCGTGAGCCTGAGGGTCAGCTTCACGATAGCGAAGCGCCTTTTCAATGTACTGGGCGGCACGATCTGCCCTACCCTGATTTAAGACGGCTACTCCGAGTAAGTTTAATGCGGGCACGTTGCTAGCGTCCTTGTTTAGAACCTTCTTAAAAAGCTTTACGGCCTCGTCAAGTTGGCCAAGTTGCTGCGCTTTTAAACCGGCTTTAAGCCACTCAGCTAATTTTGGATTCATTACTTATCCTAAAATATGGTTAACAATAGACTAGCAAAAAAAAGCCCCGCTAGGCGGGGCTCATTTTATCACGAATATCCGTGAACGTTAGAAGTTGTAAGCTACACGAACACCGAAGGTACGCGGTGCGTTGTAATCACCCATCGCACGACCACGAGAGAACACCGTTGTTTCAGTGAGGTAAACCTCTTCGGTAACGTTCTTTGCGTAGGCCTGAACTGATACGTCATCTAGTGGCGTGTACCAAGTAGCACGCAAGTCTAGCGTAGTGTATGCCTCTTGCTTCGCGAAGAAGTACTCTACGTTTTGAGTTTTGTAATCAGCTGAGTGGTAAAGGAAAGCACCTGGTACCAACTCTCCCATTGACCCCATAGGGATGCTATATGAAGCACCCAAGGCAATGGTGTAGTCTGGTGAGAAGCGTGCATCTTTGCCCTGTAGGTAGTGGAAACGATCTCCTGAAACAGGATCTAGCGTACCACCTTCGTCAAAACGACTTTCTTGCTCAGAGAACTCATCCAATTCAGAGAAATCGAATGACACGCCGGCGTTCAAGAATAGCTGTCCAGTTGCCTGCCAGTTCATCTCTACTTCAAGACCCTGTGAGCTCATGCTGCCGCCCGGAGCCTGTTGCGCCAGAATGGTGCCATTTTGTTCTACGAATACCGTAGTCGAAAGGCCGTCGAAATCATTTCGGTATGCTGACGCATTCAAACGCATTGCGCCGTCAAGCAGTGTCGACTTCACACCAATTTCATAGGCGTCAACCGTATTAGGATCGGTCAATTCAAAGTTACCGCCACCTTTAGGTGAACCGCCGATGTAGCCCGTTGCAACCGAACCATAAACCATCACGTCATCATTCAAGTTGTACTTAAGCGCTAGTTTGTAATCGGTGTTACTTGCCTTACCGTTGATCTCAGAACCCTTGACGGTAAACAATGTCGGCCAAGCTGAGGTGCGGTCAGCTACCCATTCTGGGTTATCAAAGCTTGGTGGCCAAGTGCCCCAGTTAAGACCGGTGTCGAGGTACATAGTGTACGAACGACGCTCATCTTCCGAGTAACGAAGACCCGCTTCAACGGTCAAATCATCAGTTAGGTCGTAGGCTGCCTGACCGTAAATGGCCTGCGATTGAGTTCCGCCATTACCCTGGTACAACCAGTGTGCCCAAACAGGATTTTGTGGCGTAGCTGATGAGGTGTAACCCCAAACGAATTCACCGCTTGTGTCGCCATCGCCTGAGTCATCGTAGAAGTAGTAGCCCACTGTCCACTGAAGTGGACCTTCACTGTTCGAGTTCAGGTTAACATCAGCTTGAATAGCTTTCGAGTTTACACGCTGACCGGCAACTAGGCCGCAATCCGTTGCCGGGTAGTAGTTCCACCAAGTGCAATCCAAGGCCTGAGGGCCACGGTTATCAAGATCAGCAGATGGATTTGGAGAAAGATCAGAGTCAGTTAAACGATACTCTTCGTAGTCAAACAAGGTTGCCGCTGCTCGCAGCGTAGCGAAGTCTAGGTCCCAGTTTAGGGCAGCACTGAAAGACGTTTCTTTAATGTCGCGGCTCGCACCGAAGTCATTAGCGATACGGTACGGATCAGAGTCGGTTGCAGCAGTGTAATCGGTTGGGTACTCACCAGCCTGAGGACGACCGCCGTTAGCAGTAGCACTGGTACCTTGACGAGGTTCCATAATACCGGTCATGCCGTTGGTAGCCCCAGTAGCTGGATTTACCGGAACACCCAATACTTTATAAGCATAGTCAGCGTTACCGTTGGCAGTATCTTCCCAGTAGGTAGCCGTTAGCGTCAAATCAAAATCATCACTTGGGTAGAAGCCAAGTTGCGCACGCGCGTACGTATTGTCAGCGTCCTTTAGACCGCCATCTTCATTGAAGGTGTTAACAACGTATGGGTCACGGAATGTATCACTAGCGGTAATTCGCGCGGCAAACATGTCGCCCATAGGAATATTTACAAAACCTTCAACCTTGCGGAGAGAGTAGTTGCCTAGTGTTGCCGCGGCACCGAATTCAAAATCTTCAGTACTTGGTTTGTTGGCAATAACGTTAACCAAGCCACCTAAGGTATTGCGACCGAACAACGTTCCCTGAGGACCACGAAGGACTTCTACACGCTCAACGTCAAGATATGAGGCCAAGGCTTGACCTGCGCGTGGACGATACTGGCCATCAATGTAGACGGGCACTGAGATATCGTTTGTGCCGGCTGCACCCGCACCACGCATAATAATTACTGGGTCATTGCCCGAATTCTTAACCTGCATTCCCGGAACGGTCTTGTCGAGATCAAGGATATTTACAATCGACAGCTCAGTTAGCTGATCGCCAGTAACAGCGGTAACGGCAACTGACAAATCCTGAACACTTGACTCACGTTTAGTGGCGGTCACAATGATTTCTTCTAGCGCTACCGATGACTCGCTTGATGCGTCCTGTGCCATTGCAGTGTTACCTGCAAGCACCGCAGCAATCGATGTAGCAAGAACCGAATGCTTAGCCTTAAAGTTTGTACCCATGCCTGACTCCTCAGATGTACGTATTTGTATAATTATATAATCTGGCCGGTAGGTACTAATAACTACCTACCTAGCGGCATTTTGTACTTCGGATGCAAAAAAAGTCAAGCTCATACTGAAAAAGAACCAATATTATTCACCTGTGGCGCTCAAGTATTGACTCAAAAACTAGTGTAAACCGGCCAACACCCAGCAAACTAACCGGCTATGAAGCCTATGAAAATTAATCAAACGCAATCTACAAAGCTAGGCATCGACGGTCAAAATTGAGTTCGCTATCAATTAGCTGCACTAAATACTTCGAATGCAAAATTAACTCATAAACGTTTCCTCTTGCGGTAAACGCTCGATATGACTCGCCGCTCCAACGCTGAAAGCTCGTAATTGCTGCTAACTGGCGATAATATTCAGCTATCTATTAAACAAAGAGCACGCTTATCATGTCGGCTATTCGCAACTTTATAAAAAATGCCATTATCGGTGGCGTAGTTGTCATCCTTCCAATTATGATTTTGGCGTTCTTGTTCCGCTGGCTTTTCGGAGTCATCTCAGAGCTGATTAGCCCGATAACCTCAATACTCCTCGACCATTTTGATCTGCCTGAGTTGGTAGGTGATATATTGGCACTCAGTTTGATAATAAGCCTTTGCTTCCTCCTCGGCACAATCGTTGCAACAAGTGTCGGTTCTTGGATCCATGAGCGTTTTGATCGCTATGCATCACGACTGGCTCCGGGCTACAACTTGATAAAAGAAATTGTGGGTCAATTTTTCGGCGATAAGAGCAACTCACCCTTCGCCAATGGTGAAGTGGCCGTGGTAAATCTTTATGGTATTAACTGCCCGGCGAGAGTTACGGCCTTAGTCACCTCACGACACCCTAACGGAGACTTCACCGTTTTCGTTCCGACCGGCCCGAACCCGACATCGGGGATGATGTACCACCTCCCCCCAGAAGCGGTTACCTTATATCCTGATATTGGCGTAGAGGATATGATGCGGACGGTCATTGCCTGCGGTGCTGGAACCGGTGCCTTGCTGAGTCGCCACCAGGGTGAACGCCAGACTAACAGGGAACAGCGCCCCCCTTCCGCCTAGGTATTGCGAGGCACATTCTCAGCTACTATGATTAGCTCACAAATTTCCTAACTGTTATCAAGGATTAACTGCGTTATGCCATCTTCGCTTCAAGACCAATTACTGGCAGCCGGACTCATTTCAAAAAAAGACGCTACCCAAGCGAACAAAAAGAAGAACAAACAAAAAAAGCAGCAACTAAAGAGTAAAAAGCCTGTCGTTGACGAAAACAAAGCGCGACTGGAGGCAGAGAGAGCCGCTGCAGCAGAGCGAGATAGAGAGCTAAACCGAGCACGCCAAGAGAACCTCCACAAAAGAGAGCTTGCCGCCCAAGTTAAGCAGCTAATTCTTAGCAACCGGATAACCAAAGATGGTGATGTAGACTACAACTTTAGTTACCAATCGAAAGTAAAGAAGATCTCAGTAAGTCAGAAGCAGTTCACCGCGCTAGAAAAAAAGCTATTGGCCATTGGCATTAACGGCGACCAATTCGAACTCATCCCAGCGGCCGTGGCATCCAAGATTGAACAACGTGTTCCTGATGCCGTCCTATTCTGTGAGAACAAAGATGTCTTTGAACTCAGCGAAGAGGAAAAGGACTGGTATCAAGACTTCGAAATTCCCGACGATCTTGACTGGTAGCATCACTATTTCAAATTAGTTGCATCCAACTTCGCCGCCATGCCGTCTATTAGATTAAGAAAGCAAATTTAATCTAAAATAAGGACCGTAACTATGACTGAAGTTATTGCAATTTTAAGCGTTTTCGTAGCACCCGCTCTCGTCATCGCCTACTTTATTCGATCGCGCACTGAGTATCGCCTTGCCATGCAGGAAACGCTTCGTAAGGCAATTGACAAAGGCGAGACCCTGACGCCAGAAACGTTAGAAAGCCTTAACAAGGTTCGCCGTGAGCCCGACGCTGATCGTCGTACTGCCCTGATTCTTCTTAGCCTCGGCGGAGCGGCTATGGCCGTTGGCTTCATGAATGGCGATCTGGAAGGCTTTAAATATGCTGGGATTTTCCCTTTCTGCATGGGCCTGGCTCTCCTACTTAACTACAAGCTTCGCACTAACGAAACCGCCTAACGCTCAGCTCCCCCCTACAACCCTGTCTCGAGTTTTGTTCGCGGCAGGGTTGTTTCAGTTGTATCTACTCTAACCGGCGACTATAATCAGCTCAGGATTGACATTATTCATACCGCTTACTCAAGGAGGGCAAATGAACATATCGTCCTTCAAACGGTTAACTGTAGTAGCTATCCTAGCAATATTAGTTAGCCTACCTTTACTTTCGTCTTTCCATAATGTTGATCACGTAGGGCACGTGCACGGTGAAGTGTGTGTCAGTTGTGCCGTGATCGATGGGTCCTCGAAGGCCGTTAATACTACCTTGGATTTCGCTCACAAAGCCATTTCTGACCTTTTCGACTGGGCATTCCAGCAGGTCACTCCAACACTGGAACTGGCTGAGCAGCCAAAGGCTCGAGCACCACCCTCGTCCACTTCTATTAGCTAAGTAATTCTAATTTATCAAACAAAATCTAATAGCAATGCCTGCTGGGGTAAACCCTTGCAGCTTTATGGACGACTTTAAATGAAAACTAAAACCTCTAACATCTCGAAAACCGCTTCTATTAGCTCTGTACTCGCCTTGGCGTCAGTGGCTTCAACCCCAGTACTAGCTCAATCCGACGTCAACCTCTCCGCCGTCATCGATGGCTATTTCCAAGAGGACGAGCTCAGCGAAGGATTACGTGAAGACGGCTTCAATTTAGGCCACTCAGAGATCGCTCTGTCAGCACCAATCGATGATAGCTTCTACGGCAAAATGACGTTGGTCGTCGCTTCGCATGACGGCGAAATTGAACTTGAGATGGAAGAAGCATTTATCCAAACCACGGCATTGCCGGGAGGCTTTGGTATTCGAGCAGGACGTATGCTTTCTGATATCGGATACCTTAATAACCAACATTTACATACGGATGCGTTTAGTGAACGTCCAATAGCCTACCGCGCTATGTTGGGCTCACATTATGCCGACGACGGTATTCGCCTAAATTGGGTTGCGCCAACCGAGACCTACATTGCCTTAGGTGCTGAAGTATTTGCCGGTGACGCGCTTGCCCTCGAAGAAGCTGAAGCAACTGACAGTAGTATTGGCGTCACAACGCTTTACGCAAAACTCGGCGGCGACATTGGCAACTCCAGTAGCTGGCAGCTTGGTGCCGCCTACCTCCGCAATGAAAGCGGCCAGCTTCACCCGGAAGAGCACCACGACGACCATGACATGCACGACGACCATGACATGCACGACGACCATGACATGCACGATGACCACGGCGAGCACGATCACGGCCACGGTCCCGCATACGGCGGCAAGAATATGGCAATCTTTGATGCCACTTACAAGTGGGCTCCTAATGGTAACTATAAGTATCAAAGCCTTTCTTTAAGCGCTGAACTCCTCATCGCTGACGACCTGTACGAGGAAGTTGACCTCAACGAGCAGAATATTGGCTGGTATGTTGCAGGAGTTTATCAAATCAATCCGAATTGGTCAGTGGCTTCTAGGTACGGCAAATTCAAAGGCTGGAACTTCCACGAATTTCATACGGAAGCGGACGGCACAACCGTTGCAGAGTTCGAAGCCGAAGAAACCACCAACACGAGCCTTTCCATTGGTTGGCATCCATCGCACTTCTCGGTGATTCGCCTATTCGCTACTAAGGAAGAAATTTCTGGAGAGTCGTCGACCAGTAATACTATTGTCGGCATTGGCTTTAACACCGCAATAGGAGCGCACGGTGCTCACGCTTATTAAGAAAATTACATTGGGGGCGACGCTGCTAGCAGCGTCTGCCACCTCTCAAGCACTCAACATCTTCGCGTGTGAGCCTGAGTGGAAGGCGCTCGCGGCAGAAATTGCGCCCGATGCAAACATCTACGCCGCAACCACTTCGCACCAAGACCCTCATCACGTCCAAGCGAGGCCCAGCCTCATCGCTCAATTCCGTCGTGCAGACTTAGCCATTTGCTCGGGCGCTGAGTTAGAAGTTGGTTGGTTGCCGATGCTTCAGATGAAGGCGAATAATCGCGAGCTGAGAACAGGCCAACCTGGAATGTTCTTTGCTGCCGAAGCGGTAGAGACACTCGACCAGCTTGAGCGCGTTGATCGTTCAATGGGCGACGTCCATGCCGCGGGGAATCCTCACTTCCACCTCTCTCCCTCCCGAGTCGAGCTGGTAGCCGAAGAATTGACCAAGCGACTAAGCCTCATCGACAGCGCGAATCAAGCTACTTACGAGCAAAACCTGAACAACTTTCTTACTAGGTGGACGGCGGCAACCAGCGAATGGGAAGCTCGCGCAGAGATTCTGAAGGGCAGTAACTACATCGCCTATCACTCCAGCTTTCGCTACTTGTTTGACTGGTTATCGATGCAGCAAATCGGCGATCTAGAACCCCAGCCTGGCCTTCCGCCCACACCCGCTCACTTAGCGTCACTCATTGAATTAAGTCGCAATGAACAGGTGGCAGCCATTGTCTATACTGGCTACCAAGATGGTCGTGGCGCACAGTGGCTGAGCGAGCGTACCAACGTAGAACAAGTTCAGCTAGCCTATACAGCCAGCGATGCTCATCCTAGTCTCTTCGATGTGTATGAGGCGCTAATTGATGAACTAGAGCGAATTCATAATGATTAATAGCGACCTGATCAATATCCTACTGCCGGCGCTCGTCGCCGGCCTTATTGTTCTAGGCACGCATATCCCTCTCGGCAAGCAGGTTCTAAAGCGCAATATTATCTTCATTGACCTTGCTATTGCACAAATCGCTGCGCTTGGCGCAATTATGGCCGAACTCCATCACAACGAATGGACCTCTGAGCACTGGCATTGGTTACTTCCCATTGCCTTCGCCCTGGGGGGAGCGCTACTCATTAGCCAACTTGAAAAACTAGTGCGGCATGAGCTGGAAGCTTTTATCGGCTTACTGTACGTACTTGCGGCAGTCTGCGGAGTGCTAGTTCTCGCGGACTCTCCGCATGGCGACGAACTGCTTCAATCCATGCTGGCTGGGCAGATCCTCTGGACGGACTGGCATGACCTCTTGGTACCGGCAATCGTATCTCTGGCACTTATCAGTCTGTGGATTTGGTTTCCACCCCAACGTAATGCAACCATCTTCTACCTCAGCTTCGCGGTAGCAATCACGCTTAGCGTTCAGTTAGTGGGTGTCTACCTCGTCTTCACTAGCTTAATCGTCCCGGCTGTCGCCACGAGCGCGCTAACCAAGTACCGCACCGCCACTGCTGTAATCATTGGCGTACTCGGCTACTTCTTAGGCCTGCTCATTTCGCTACTCCTCGATCTTCCATCCGGCGCGGCTATTGTCGCAACACTAATTAGCGTTGGCTTATGTTGTAAAGTTGTTATCGCACTCTACTGTGACACGGCTACAGCCCCCAAGAATTAGTAACTATCCAACCCTACTCAGCTAGTCGTTTCGTTGCTAAGGAAACGACTAGCCCGCCTCTTTATTGGTTTACAGTCAAACTAGCTTTACGGTTGATACACACTGCGCAAAACCAACCTTAATGCCTCGGAAATTACCCAGCAGTTTAATCTTGACTAGAATACTAGGTTATTTATAATGCGCGGCAGTACAAGAGGTATATTTCATGCGTTTAACTACCAAAGGTCGCTATGCCGTTACGGCGTTACTAGACCTCGCAATTAATCAAAGTAATGGCACGATTAGCCTGGCGGATATTTCAACACGTCAAGAGATCTCCTTATCCTATCTTGAGCAATTATTCTCTAAACTACGCCGGCGTGGTTTAGTGACCTCTGTGCGCGGCCCAGGCGGTGGATACCGTTTGGCGGTAGACACTAACGATATCAATATTGCCGATATTGTCGACGCCGTTGACGAGAGTATTGATGCGACCAACTGTAACGGTCGTGGAAATTGCCACGAGGGCAGCATGTGCTTAACACATCATCTTTGGATGGACCTGAGCGTACAAATTCGTGATTTCCTAAAGAGCATTTCACTTGCTGCACTCATCGAGCGTGAGGAAATCCGTAGAATTTCGGTTCAACAACAGCAATTACAGGCTAGCGGAAAGATTCCCCTAACTGCCATCTAGGTAGAAAGTAGCCTGTGCTGCCGCAGAGTACGCGGCTTCTGAATTTTAGAGACTTATTATGACTGAACAAATAGATCAAGCTATCCAACGTGAGTACGAAGCTGGCTTTGTTACTGATGTAGAAACGGAAACCTTTGAGCCCGGCTTGAACGAGGACGTTATTCGTCGAATTAGTGCGATGAAGAATGAACCTGAGTGGATGCTTGAGTGGCGTTTGGATGCGTATCGCGACTGGTGCAAAATGGAAGAGCCAGACTGGGCTCACGTTGAGTATCCAAAAATTGATTTTCAAAAAATTGCCTACTACTCGGCGCCCAAGAGCATGGCTGACAAGCCACAAAGTTTGGATGAAGTTGATCCAGAACTCCTGCGTACCTACGAAAAGTTGGGTATCCCACTCGAAGAGCAAAAAATGCTTGCGGGTGTGGCGATGGACGTCGTATTTGACTCCGTCTCCGTAGTAACCACCTTTAAAGAAAAGCTCTATGAAGCGGGCGTTATATTTTGCTCTATTTCCGAAGCACTACAAAAATACCCCGAGCTTGTTAAACAGTACATTGGCAGCGTAGTGCCGAAGAAAGACAACTACTACGCAGCGCTTAATTGCGCTGTCTTCACCGACGGTAGTTTTGTCTATATTCCAAAAGGTGTTCGTTGCCCAATGGAGCTCTCTACCTATTTTCGAATTAATGAACAAAACACGGGACAATTCGAGCGCACATTGATCATTGCCGATGAAGGTAGTCATGTCAGTTACCTTGAGGGTTGCACAGCGCCACAGCGTGATGAAAATCAGCTTCACGCGGCGGTTGTTGAACTCATTGCGCTGGATGATGCTGAGATTAAGTACTCTACCGTGCAAAATTGGTACCCTGGCGACGAAGAGGGTCGCGGCGGCATCTACAATTTTGTGACCAAACGCGCTGTTGCCCACACCAATGCCAAAGTATCTTGGACTCAGGTGGAAACAGGTTCGGCCGTCACTTGGAAATACCCGAGTTGTATCCTTCGTGGTGACAATAGCGTGGGTGAATTTTACTCAGTGGCGCTCACACGTGGTCGCCAGCAAGCCGATACCGGCACTAAGATGATTCATCTTGGTAAAAATACTAAGTCGACCATCATTTCCAAGGGAATCTCAGCTGGCAAGTCAAACAACAGTTACCGGGGTTTAGTGAGAATGGGTCCGCGCGCCGATGGAGCACGAAACTTTACACAATGTGACTCGCTTCTAATTGGTGATCAGTGTGGCGCACACACCTTTCCCTATGTTGAAACGAAGAACCCAACGGCCATTGTTGAGCATGAGGCAACCACCTCGAAAGTCTCCGACGACCAGATGTTCCTCTGTCAGCAACGGGGATTAGATCCAGAGAAGGCGGTCTCTATGATCGTCAACGGTTTCTGCAAAGAAGTATTCAAAGAATTACCTATGGAGTTTGCCGTCGAGGCGGGCAAATTACTTGAAATCAGCCTTGAAGGCTCGGTCGGTTAAGCGTTTAGGAAAAGACATGTTATCTATCAAAAATTTACACGCACGCGTAGAAGAAAAAACCATCCTTAAAGGACTTAATCTTGAGGTTAAGCCGGGTGAGGTTCACGCCATTATGGGGCCAAACGGCGCCGGTAAATCTACCTTAGGATACGTCCTATCTGGTCGTGACGGCTACGAGGTAGAGTCCGGAAGTGCTACGTTAAATGGCAAGGACTTACTGGATTTAGAGGCCGAAGAACGCGCTCATGCGGGGCTCTTCCTAGCCTTTCAATACCCGGTTGAAATTCCGGGTGTTAGCAACCTCGAGTTCCTCAAGGCCGCCGTTGACGCCAATCGTGCTGCGAATGGCTTAGAACCGCTCTCTTCGAAGGAACTGCTTAAGACCGCCAAGGAAGTCTGTAAAGAAGTCGACCTGCCTATCGCATTCCTAAAGCGTGGCGTAAACGAAGGTTTTTCTGGCGGCGAGAAGAAGCGAAACGAAATCATGCAAATGATGATGCTTAAGCCTGCAATGTGCATTCTTGATGAGACCGACTCAGGTCTTGATATCGACGCACTTCAAGTTGTCGCAAAAGGCGTTAACAGCCAGCGCAGCCCGGAACGTTCATTCGTAGTGGTCACTCACTATCAGCGCCTCTTGGACTTTATCAAACCAGATTTCGTCCACGTATTAGCTGACGGAAAAATCGTCAAATCAGGCGGTCCTGAACTCGCCCTTGAGCTTGAGAAACACGGTTACGCATGGTTAGAGGAAAAATCGGCATGAGCCACTGGTTTGATCGCACCCAAGACGCGGCAAAACATGGCCCGTTGACTTTATTCCAAGAACAACAGCTCAAAGTGCTGGAAGGAACCGCTTGGCCTACTCGTAAAACCGAAGCTTGGCGCTATACCAGTCTATTCGGTTTAGCGGCTGAACAGTTCGCCGCGCCTAGCGCGCAGCTAACCAATCCTGTTTTCGCGGACATTGCCACCATCGATATCATCTTTGATGGTCAGCAATGGCTACTTCCTAGCACCTTGGTTAGTGGCCTAACCATAGAGCTGGTTGCGGTTGATCGCGTACTGACCAAGCCAGACCACCATCTCTTCGGTTTAATTAATGACACCCGTAGTCAGCAGTCACTGAGTATTAACGTGGCAGACTCCTGTCAAATTGAGCAACCCATTAGAATCGTCATGGCGGCGCAAACGGATTCTGAACAGTTCGCTCGCGTGACGACTGAACTGGGCGCTAATGCGAAGTGTACGGTAATTGAGCAACTTGACGGAAATAGTAAAGGGCTCAGCTCACTTTTTTGTGAGTATGAAGTTGCTGATTCCGCCCACCTTAATCACTACAGGTTTCAACTGCAGGGTGATCAGCACTACAGTATTGGCGGCAGCCATATCCGTTTAGCGAGTCACTCGCAGCTCGACAGCCACATTGTCGGCTTTGGTTCGAAGTTAAGCCGTTTAGATATTGATGTCGAGCACGCCGGCGAGCATGCACAGGCTAATCTCAATGCCATCTTCCTGCTGGACGGTAAGGAACATTTCGACCTTCACACCACCATAGAGCATGCAAAGCCTAACGGTACGACTGAAGAGAATGTTCGTGGTATTGTCGCCGACCATTCGAAAGCGACCTTTAACGGCCGTATTCATATTCACCGTGACGCCCAGAAGACACTGGCTGAATTGAACAATCGAAACTTGTTGATGTCTCGTAATGCCGAGCTTAATACCAAACCAGAACTTGAGATCTACGCGGACGACGTTCGCTGTGCGCACGGAGCTACGGTGGCAGAACTCGACGAAAAATCGATGTACTACCTCACCTCGCGCGGTATTTCACGCCAAGATGCGCAGGTCATGTTAAATTTCGGTTTTATCAATGAGCTCGTCGATCAGATGCAACACGAGGCCATTGCCGAATGGTTACGCCCGCAACTTCGCCAACGCTTCGCTCAAATGAAGCAGATTTAGGAGACGCTTGTGTTTAATGTTGATGCAATTCGCCGTGAATTCCCCCTTCTTCAGCGCGAAGTTCACGGCAAGCCTTTGGTATACCTCGACAATGCGGCCACAACCCAGAAGCCTCAGTGTGTGATTGATAGTCTAACTAACTACTACACGTCGATGAATTCGAACGTCCATCGAGGCGCGCACTGCCTAGCAGATGAAGCGACTCGCGCCTATGAAACGGCACGCGGTCAGGTTGCTAGGTTCATTAACGCAGCGCGCGAATGCGAAATAATTTGGACCAGTGGCACCACCGAAGGAATCAACATCATTGCTCGCGGCATCGCCGACCGCCTAGCACCTCGGCATAATGTTGTGGTCTCAGCAATGGAGCACCACGCCAACTTGGTTCCATGGCAGCAGGCCTGTCACCGCAGTGGTGCCGAGCTGCGAATTGCCCCAATTAACGACGCCGGCGATATCGATATGACGGCACTCGCCGAATTAATCGATAGCAACACCGCCATATTGAGCGTGGCCCACATCTCTAATGCACTGGGTACTATCAACCCCGTACACAAGATTGGCGAGATGCTTAAATCCGTTAATCCTAGTGCGCTGTTCATGATTGATGGCGCTCAAGGAATCGCTCACGGCGATGTAGACGTTCAAGCGCTTGGCTGCGATTTCTATGCCTTCTCTGGTCATAAGGTCTTTGGACCAACTGGCGTTGGAGTTTTGTGGGGACGTGAGTCAGTGCTAGCAGACTGGCCAGTCTGGCAAACCGGGGGTGAGATGATTAGTTCAGTCACCTACCAATCAGCCGAATGGAATATTTTGCCATCGCGCCTGGAGGCCGGTACACCGAATATTGCCGGAGCAATTGCCTTAGGTACCGCTATCAACTGGTTGAGCCAACAGGACCTCGAAGGTTTGCGGGCTCACGAGCAAACACTGATTCGCTATGCCGATGAACGTGCGGCGCAAGTTAGCGGTTTACGACAAATTGGCACCGCAGAAAAGCGTATTGGCGTGTTAAGCTTTGTGCTATCTCAAGGGCACGCCGCTGACGTAGGTTTTCTGTTAGACCGCCAAGGCATTGCGATTCGCACAGGTAATCATTGTGCCGAGCCACTTATGGAGCGTTTTGGGCTGAGTGGATCTGCACGCGCGTCCTTCTCAATATATAACACCGTAGATGAAATCGATCTGCTTTTTACTGGCATTGAAAAAGCCAAGATGATGCTGGAGTAGACCAATGACCACTGCTTTTGACCCAACTAAAGAATTAATATCCGTCACCGACGCTGCGGTAGATTTCCTCAGCGCCGCCGCTGCGAAACAACCCACTAAATCGGTACGTTTCAGCACCAAGCCTGCGGGCTGCAGCGGATACGCATACACCTTAGATTTTGTCGACGAAGTTGCTAACAGTGATGTGATGGTAAGCGCTGGTAACGGGCTTAAAATTGCCGTCGATACGGGCTCCCTTGCGATGCTCAAAGGCACGATTATTGACGTGGAACAACTTGGCTTAAATCGAGTTATCAAATACATAAACCCTAATGTCACTGGCGAATGCGGCTGTGGCGAAAGTTTCTCGGTGAGTTAAGAGCCCGTTATTTTATGCAGCAAAAGATGGTCACAACAATTAAAGAATGCCCTGCTCGCCGAGTACCAACGGGCGAAAGTGCAATGATTCCTGCCGGTCAATTTATCACGATCAATCAGAGCTTAGGAGGTAACTTTACCGTCACTTACCTAGGGAATATGTATCGTATTGACGGGACGGATGCTGACGCTATTGGCCAGACAGTTGATGTGATCAGCTTTGCACCACACGACGGATCCCACGTTGATAACGACCAGGTTTGGCAAGCGCTCGATTCAATCTTCGACCCTGAGATACCAATTTCATTGGTTGAGCTAGGCCTTATTTATAACGTTGCCATCAACAATAGCGATAATAGTGTGCTTATTGACATGACACTTACTGCTCCGGGCTGCGGCATGGGACCTGTGCTCGTTGGTGACGTTGAGTATCGCGTGGCAAAAGTTCCTAATGTGAGTAGTGTAAAGGTTAATCTTGTGTTCGATCCACCTTGGACAAGAGAGATGATGAGCGAAGAAGCACAACTTGAGGCAGGACTCTTTTTCTAATGAATTTAACCACTGATGAGATCATTGACGATCTAGAGTTCTTCGATGACTGGGAAGAACGCTATAAATATATTATCGATTTAGGCAAAGAACTTCCTGAATTCGACGACGCCTATCGTCTAGATGAGAACCTAGTAAAGGGCTGCCAATCGAGTGTCTGGCTGCACTCCGAGCGCCAGAATGGCGTGTTTCGCTTTAGCGTAGATAGTGACGCGATCATTGTTCGCGGACTCCTAGCGCTTGTACTAGCCGCTTTCGATGAAAAAACGGCCGCTCAGATTACCAGCTTTGATATTGATGGGTACTTCGCAGAGATCGACTTGGAGAACCACCTTTCGCCTACTCGAGGGAATGGTTTACGGGCCATTGTTGGGAAAATTAAGGCCTTAGCCGAAGTTAGTTAGGCACCTTCCTATTACCTACGCGTCCGATAGTGCGTCAGCGCATAACTTGATATGAATAGCCATATGAGCATCACGCTGTAGCTGACGCACCGTATCCTCTAGATAAACAATCCGCGCTTTAGCCTCAGCGGCAATGGCTGCGGATTCTTCGGCACTTGCTTGCCCCGAAGTAATGGCATTAAGCTTATCTTTCACTGACATTTTATTCTCTTTATCTTGCAGAATGAGGTTGATGAGGCGGATCTATTATCACAAAAAATGCAGCGTTATTGAATGATTAATCTGTATTTTGGTCGGCTAATATCAGCCGCCTGCCGGTGAGACCTACTGACGAAGTGTACCCCCTGCTGAGATGGAGAATTTCCCCAGACAAGCTTATCCACAAGTAAGTTGGTGTGACGCTTGCCCCTACTGAGTTAAACCAGTGCCCTGCCCGGTCGTTATAGGCTTGAAATTGATAACCTCTATCTTGAATAAACTGCCGAATCTCGAGGTCAGTACCCGATTGTACCGCCACGGTTGCAGAGAGATGATCAGCACCATAATCACTGACATTAGCCGAACTCACGCTACAAATTGAACACCAAGTAGCCCACACATAGACAAGCAAAGGCTCGCCGCTAGCGAAGCGACTGAATTCATCAGGAGAAAGTTGTGCGGTAATTGGAGCCAACTGAGCAGCGCTAAGCCTTGGCTTTTCATTTGTAGATAAAAGCCATCGCTCGAAAGCGAGTAATACGGTGATAAAAATGACTAGCTGCACGATGACCGATAGCACTAGCTTTAGCGGCCGCTTTGGCCTAGTCATTTTGACTGCCCAACGAGTAGGAATAATCTTCATCTTCTGAGCTTAACAAACCGAGAGGTTGATCACTACTGCGCGAAACCACAATACCGCGAGCGTTGAAGCGTTGAAGCGTTGATTAGCTAACGGCGAACGCTACGCTCAGCGCCGACATGAGCAGCCCTAGGAGGATTCCAATAGGAGTATGACGACCATGAACTCGCGCAGGAGAAATTGACTCTTTAATACAGCTACGATTAAAGCTAGTGCCAGATTTTTGCGCTAGAGGAGCGATATCTAGATCGACCTCAGTGATTAAACGCATAATTGTATTTCTCGCCCGTCGCGCATCCGCTGAGTACCATCCTTCAGCTGGCATTACCCGACTGTAGGCAAGTGTAGATTGCACCTTAGCAAACAGTAATTCGCATTGTTCAACCACAAAGAAGTCGAATATCTCAATGGCCATACCATTAACCATTTCGTCGGCCAATAGCTGTCGGCGTTCGCTCGGTTTAAGTGACGAAATTTCAACCTTACACACATATTTGTCTTCGATTGGCGTGAGGAGGTAAATATACTTGGCGGGTGAAGCTTCGGCGTGGCTATTCACGGTAAAATCCTTGTAATGTTGCTATGCGAAATCATGATTTGATTGGCGGTAATTGTAAGCACAACAAAGAGAAATAAAATCCGTGGTAATGCGGCGAATATTGATCACTTCGTAAGTGATTTCCTAGACAGCAGTTCCTTCAACCTTTCTAAAGGCGGCTTAAACTGAGCCCTTAAAGAAGTTAACCGTATTTAATCATTGCTACATTGAGGTAAAAAATTGATCGAATTATATTTCGCGAACACCTCCATAATTCAAGTATCCTAAAGAAAATAATCTCACCGAAGCTAGCCTTTTGGCGGCTGAATCATCCATCTACTATACAGCCGCTAGTAGCTCAAGGTGCCAAATTCAACTTTCTACTCAACCGTCGTGGAGAGTTCCATCATGACTTCATTCCGGCGAAAGAATGGTAATATCCACGGTGCATCATAGAATGCGTAAACGGGCGATCCAACGACCACTAACTCGTTTGCTTCAATATAAGCCATCAGCTCAGCCTGGTGCTCGCGTATATTCGAACTGGTATTCCTGCCGGAAAATTCAATCGCAACAAATTGTTTAGCAGCAACTTGTCTTATTTCAACACGCTCATTGACGGGCTGGGGAAGCGTATCCATCGTGTACTCGGACGGCATGACAAAACTGACCTGCCAACCCTCATCATCCATTTGCTGTTGGACAGGCGCTGTCATTGCAATTTCCGCACTCTGTTTTTGTTGCACGGGAGCGGTCATAGCGATTTCTTGCTGCACCGTGTTGTTACCAAATATATAGTCCGCAAGCAGACTGAAACCATCCCCCATGGCATCTCGACGCTCACCTTTCATGTGAACTTCGGCAATAATCATGGGTTGATATTCACGAATCTCAATGTTGCCTGCAGTACTCAACACCTCGTAGCGAGGTATTTCCACATCAGCCATGGCACTCTCCGCTGCTGTTAGGCCCAAGAACGCTAGGCCAATTAAGCTACCAGTCCATTTCGCTATCATCATTACCTCTCAAAACCACCTCTGATGGAGTGGTGTGCTATTCGAATATCTCCCTCTGAAACTCTAGCACCAACGTCGGCGATTAGAGGGGTTCCACAAGCTGTTCGAAATCTATAGCACTTTGGATCAATGGATTAGTACTTAGGCGTTTTGGCGCAACTGCCGGTGCTTGGCTACCCGCCCTGAGACTCTTCGACGCCAGAGCTTAAAGCTTGAGGGTTTTAAATGTCGCCTCATCACCCTTATTGTTGCTTGTTCGGATAGGTCCAACTGAGACTTAATATCATCAAACGAGGTTTTATCGCACCACGCCATTTCAACCACTTCGCTCATCAACGATGCTGATAAATTTTCCACATCGACACGCTTACGCTTCATGCCATGACCTCCTTAATCTTGCCTACAAGCTTATTTGCAGCGATAAATGCTCCCTCAACACGACCTCCTTCGCACCAATCTCCACAGGCTGCTAGCTTTAAGCCGGGATCAATAAAAGGGTCATGGTTAAAATGATGCTCTGTGTTATTGGCGAAGCGCCAGCTCTGGACAATCTTTAGCGTTGCTTCGCTTAAGTTCTGCCCGGTAACCCGAGCCGCCTCGGCTATAAGGTGCTCCGCTGCACCATTGGGGTCTTCGAAATTGGCTTCCGCAAATGCTTCGCTGGAATGAATGACCAAAGAAAATGGCTCAGTACGCCCTGGCTTAGTGCTATTCACGGCAATCCAATTCACATCTGAGTCGCTGACATGCGCCGCGTCAAAAGGAAGCGAGATAGGGCTTTCAAAGCCCAACATTACGGAGATGCAGCCAAGCATTTTAATGGTTTGAATAGTCGGCATGAATTTAAATGAGTTAGGTAACAGCGCCGCAGACTGTGGCGCTGGTGCCGTGACAATCACCCAATCGAAATCACCGTATTGTTGACCATTCTGATCACCTAGCTGCCATTTCTTTTGCTGATTCTGACGAAGCGATTCGATACGGGTCTCCAACACCACGTTCATATCTGCCGCCAGTTGCTTACAGAGCTGGTTCATTCCGCCAACGCCGACATAGCGCGGCTCATCCAACGCCCAGTCGGACACGGTAACAACTTCGCTGCCAGCCAGTTTTTGATAGCGAGCATTCCACCGAGCAATCGTACCGTTGGCTAAATAGGGTGAGATAAATTTTCTAAATTCATTCGTCCTAGCGGTGAAGTACTGCGCACCATGGTCAAAAATGAAAGGAGAGGTCCGTCGAGCCGTTTGGCGCCCCCCTACCCCTCGCGCCTTATCGAAAACAGTCACTTCAGCTACCCCTTGCAACTGTGAGGCCGCAGTGAGCCCGGCCAGGCCAGCGCCAACAATCGCTACTTTAAGCATTTACAACCCCTAGAGACGCAGTCAATGATGCTGTCCATTGCCCTGCTAGTTTGAGAAAGGTATCGCCAATGACCCTTCGCTATCGCAAGGACAGTGGCTCGGCGAACGCCGGGAAACTACGCCAGCGGTCAGCCTGTAATTAGCTCTTATAGCGACTTGGAGGAGGTTTGGATCATCTTTCGGGCTAACTTGGCCCCAACCTGCTGACGTTTACTTTTGGGGTACGGCAGCCTATCCACATGACTAACGAGTGAAAGCAGTCGCTGCGCGAACGAGTACTAATTCACAGGACTATCTAATGTATTAAGACGGCTATAAGTAGGTTTTAAGCGGCTATAACTTTGTTATGAGACTGCTATAAGCTTGTTATCAGAGGGTAAAATGAGGGAGGTATAAAGTATGGCGGAGAGAGAGGGATTCGAACCCTCGATACGTTTCCGTATACACACTTTCCAGGCGTGCGCCTTCGACCACTCGGCCATCTCTCCAACAATTATTTACCGAGATATACTTCAGCAAACAACGGGCGCAGATGATACTGGGGAGCCCTACATATTGCAAGTAAGAAAGTAGTGCAAAGCTTGGATTTACGTTAGCTGGTGACGTTTATCTACTAAGCGCCACTATCCACGCCAATAACTGACGAACTTATCCAGGTCGAGGGCTTTAATCGACTTTCGCTTTCCCACGGGGGTACCAAGATAGATCGCGCCTGCTATGGTCTCGTTGTCGGCAACAGCTAAACCTTCGCGCATTGTTGGTTCGAACATCATATTGCCTGTTCGCCACATTCCCCCTAGCCCCATCATTTCTGCAGCCAAAAGCATATTTTGCACCGCCGCGCCGGTAGAGAGTACCTGTTCAACCTCAGGAACCTTTTCATGAGGTTTAAACACGGTGATGGCAATGATAATGGTTGGCGCACGGAATGCGTTGTTGTAAAGGCGCGCTCTTTTGGTCTCATCAATCTCAGCAGTGGCTTCTTTCGCGCGAACCATGAGCTTGCCGAATTCCGCTCGTGCCTCACCCTGTATCACCATAAAACGCCAAGGTTTTAGCTGCATGTGATCGGGGGCTCTGCCCGCCGCCTCGAAAAGCTTTACTAGCTGCTCAGTGCTGGGGCCGGGCGCCTCAACCTTTGGAAAGCTAACTCGCTGACTAAGGAATTGAAGTGATGACATTGATTCCGTCCAAATAGAGAAATTAGCTATATTCTACGCCTAAGCGCCCAGCGCAACAATTAATGACTTCACCTAGTTGCCTTATACTGTGATACTTGTCGTTAACGTGATAGTTGGGAATTACCTGTGCGCAAGGATCATCGGCCCGCGTGGCTTAAACACTTTCAGCTCAAATTAAATAAACGCTACGTGCAACATTTTATTGCACCAGAGTTAGAGAGTCTCGGCAACTACCCCCACATTGTTGGACCACGACATCTCCGGTTGTTTGGTGCCGGGATCCATATTGGCGATTGCCTCCACATGGCCTGCGATCCAGATCGAAATGTGCGCTTAATTGCTTGGCCAAATGCTTCGGGGCCTGCCACAATTCGCATCGGCAACTACTGTCTCATTTCCCCAGGGGTGAAAATTCAGGCTGCGGATTCCGTTGTCATCGGTGACAACTGCATGCTAGCGGCGGAAGCATCCATTTCAGATTCTGACTGGCACGGCCTCTATAACCGCCTCAGACCGTTCGGCAACGCGACCGCGGCGGTCACGCTGGGTGACAATGTGTGGATTGGGGAGAGAGCAATTGTCACCAAGGGCGTCAGTATTGGTAACAACTCGGTAGTAGGTGCCGGAGCCGTGGTCACCAGTGATGTGCCGCAAAATGTGGTGGTAGCTGGCGTACCTGCTAAAATTGTAAAACACTTAATTCCCAAGCGAAGAATGCTAAAGAGAGAAGCGATGTTTACAGATGCTCAGCATTTTGAGGCAACCGCTAAGGAACTGGACCGCTACGTGATGGGAGCAAATTCACTCTTTGGGTGGCTTCGTCAGCTTGTAGCTCCCAACAAAAAGCGTTAATCTTTTTGCCTGAGCAACTGTTACTGACATAACCATAATATGGATAACTATCAAGCTAATGCTAAATAAACGCGAGAACGAAGGGTCAGTGTCACCCGATTCGACCGCTCGGAATCAATACTTGTTCCGCACACTAAGCTGTATTGCTGCGGCAGCAACACTCTACACTACCGCTGCAGATAGTTTGAACTGGACTATATATGGCTATGCCCTATTTATGCTGGTCTACCCTGGCATTAGCTACCAAGTAACCAAAGCATTTGAAACACAGCTTAAAAATAGCGTTCAATGGTTTAACGCTGCCGACGCTGCGCTAATTGGCGGCGCGTTGACCTTAATTGATTTCAGCCTTTTACCAACCATCATGTTTGTCGCACTGGTGCAATTTAATGCCTTAGTTGCCGGTGGTGGTATCAAGTGGCGCAACGACAACATTGCCTTTGTTGCCGGCATTGCCACCATGACATTGTTTCACGAGCCAGTGCTAACCTTCACGAATGATTTAGCTATCAGTAAAGCGGCGCTCATTGGTATCACCAGTTATTTCTGTATTTACGGTCTTTTTATGCATGATGCCGTGCGCCGCGAACGGGAAAACAGTAAGGTATTTAAGGAAGAGCATATCGCCCTACAGCGAAACAATTACAAACTGAGTAAATACATCTCTCCGCAAATCCACCAGCAAATCATGTCGGGGCGCGATGTGCGCTTGGGGACGCAGCGGAAAAAACTCACCGTATTCTTTTCTGACCTTAAAGAATTCAGTACCTTGGCTGAAGAATTAGAAGCCGAACCACTGACCGAACTGCTTAATACCTATCTCACCGAAATGAGTCAAATCGCACAACGCTACGAAGGGACCATTGATAAATTCATAGGCGATGCCGTCATGGTTTTCTTTGGTGACCCAGAATCCGATGGCGCTAAAATGGATGCGATGAAGGCGGTGGGGATGGCAATTGCCATGCGTAAGCACTTAAGAAAACTTCAGAAGCAATGGCGTTTACAGGGCGTGTCCAAGCCACTTGAAATGCGAATAGGCATCAACACCGGTTACTGCACAGTCGGCAACTTCGGTACCGAGTCTCGTATGGACTACACGGTTTTAGGAACTGAGGTGAACTTGGCCTCACGGCTAGAAGCCGCAGCTCAGCCAGGACAGATTCTGGTCAGCCACACCACCTATGCGCTCATTAAAGATCGTATTATGTGTCGCAAGGTTGGACAGATTGAAGTGAAAGGCTTCAGTCAGGCTGTTACAGTTTATGAGGCGATGGACTGGCGTAAGAATTTGGGTGGCAATAAGTCATTTATTGAACAATATGCAGACGGTTTTAGTTTACATATGGATCTGGACGAATTAAAACCTAAAGACCGTGCTGAAGCCCTCAAAGCGTTGGAGTCAGCCGCCGAGCACCTTAGACACAAAGGCTAAGCTGCTCAGGCCGCTAGTAGATTGTTTGAAGAAAAGCGCTTACTGACGTACCAGTCGCGTTTCAATCCGAGGCGCGTCCGCGCGACTTGAGCGAAATGGGTTAATATCCAGTCCGCCGCGCCTAGTATATCTTGCCACCACATCCAGGTAGTCAAAGTTAAAGCGATTCATCAAGTCCACGTAAATGCGTTCTACGCAATGCTCGTGAAAATCCTGATGTTCTCGAAATGAAATAACATAAGCCAAGAAACTTTCTGGAACAATCTTTTTACCCTTGTAACGAATAATTACGCTGGCCCAGTCTGGTTGGCTGGTGACCGGGCAGTTACTCTTCAGCAAGTGAGAACAAAGCGCTTCTTCAACGTTTGTGCCCTGCTCCACCGCTAGTAAACTTGCATCAGGCTCATACTGAGATACGGTGATAGGCAAATCGTCTACGCACTGAACGTCAGTTAACGTACCCACTTGCAGCGAACTATCAGCTAAAGCTAAAGACTCCAAGACAACGTGAACCGTATCTCCGGCCGCGGCGCTGAGGTCAGCGACTAAACGCCCTTCAACCTCACCAAAGGATTCAAATTCAGATCCGTTATAGGAGTTGAGGTAGAGTTTAAAACTCTTCGACTCAATGATGTGCGAACTAGTACTCGGGACATAACAACGCATTACCGCCACTACTGGCACGCCGCCAGGCTTGAGCCATGACATTTCATAGGCCGTCCAGAGATCTTCACCGAACATTTCGCGCTGACAAGCTTCCAGATTCCTCCGAGAGAGCTCACGCGGAATGGGCGCGAGTAGTTCCGGGTTATAGCTAGATTGGTACTCAGTACTCTTTCCTAGCGGAATCTGCTCATGGATCTTATTAATCTCTGACATAGGGTTAAGCCCTCATTCTGCTGCTGTTTAGCAAGCGCAACGCTGCCCAGACCAAGATAGCCGTTAACCCTAAGGTCATCACGATGGCGATCATCGGTGATACATCACTTTCCCCAAGCACTCCGTATCGGAATGCATTAACCATGTAAAAAATTGGATTAGCCATACTCGCGCTCTGCCAGAATGCAGGGAGTAGGCTAATGGAGTAGAAAATCCCGCCTAGATAGGTCAATGGAGTCAACACGAAAGTGGGTATAATGGAGATATCATCGAAGGTTCGGGCATACACAGCATTAATAAAGCCCGCTGTTGCGAAGAGAATCGCAGTATTAAGAATCACCAGGCACGTAAGGCCTAGATGAGTAACCGATAAGTCCGTGAAGATAAGCGTGAGTACCGTGACAACCGCCGCCACACAGAGCCCTCGAGCTACGCCTCCAGAGACCCAACCGGCGAGAATGACCCAATTAGGCGTTGGCGAAACGAGTAGTTCCTCCACCGAATTCTGAAACTTGGCACTAAAGAAGCTTGAAGCAACGTTTGAGTAGGAATTGGTGATAATGGTCATCATGATAAGTCCCGGCGCTACAAACTCCATGTAGCTAAAACCACCCATCGGTCCAATTCGCTGGCCAATCAAAGCACCAAATATCACGAAGTAGAGTCCAGTAGTCACGGCTGGAGGCAGAATCGTTTGCGGCCAAATACGGATAAATCGGCGAACTTCTTTCCTAACAATAGTGAGGTAGGCAATCCATAATTCCCGTGAATTCATTACTTCGATTCTCCAGTAAGGCTAATAAAGAGTTCTTCTAGACGATTTGCTTTGTTACGCATTGACGATACATCCAAGTTTAGTTTGGAGATCTCGCCGAATAGCTTACTCAGGCCCTGCGACTTATCCACATCCACCTCAAAGGATGAATCATCTGTCCAACGAAGTGTATAGCCCTCTACCGCTGGACGATGCTCAGCCTCACTCGCTAGATCAAAAACAAACGTCTCCATTTGAAGACGCCCCAGCAACGATTTAACGGTTGTATTCTCAACAATGACGCCCCGATCAATAATTGCTACGTTGCGGCAAAGGCTCTCGGCCTCTTCAAGATAATGGGTGGTTAAGATGATCGTCACACCTTCCGCATTAACCTTCTGAAGAAACGCCCACATACTCCGGCGCAGCTCAATATCAACACCTGCCGTTGGCTCATCAAGAATTAGAATACGCGGCTCATGAATCAGCGCACGGGCAATCATCAATCGGCGCTTCATACCACCCGATAGATTTCTAGCAACATCATCTCGCTTGTCCCAGAGGCCCAATTCCTTTAGATACTTTTCTGCTCGAGGTTTTGCATCAGCCTCACTGATTCCATAGAAACCAGCTTGTGTGATAAGAATGTTATAGACCTTTTCGAAGACGTTAAAATTGAATTCCTGAGGCACTACACCCAGAAACTGCTTGGCTTTGGCGAAGTCATCATCAATATCAACACCCATGATAGAGACCGTTCCCGTGGACTTGCGTACAAGGGAACTCAACACGCCGATGGTGGTAGATTTGCCCGCTCCATTTGGACCTAAGAGCGCGAAGAAATCACCCTGCTTTACTTCAAAATCGATTCCCTTGAGGGCTTCGAAGCCGTTTTCGTAAGTCTTTGTTAATTGCTTAATTGACAGCGCACTGGTCATATTTCATCCAACGGGTTTAGAAAAATTTAAGTATACCGAGCATCCACAATGCTGCAAAACTGAATTAACCGAAAGCCCGCTGTCATCCCAGCGGAAATCTTGTCTTCGGCGACCGAAGCCCATTCAGTTGGTTAAGTTTGGCTATCCACTCGTCCACGCATTCGCTTAGTTGATGCGTGTTTGGTTTTACTGTCCAAACGCTTTCGCTGCGATGACCTCGTAGGTTTAGTGGGCTTTCTAGCCGGCACCACCTTGATGGCTTCCAGAATCAACTCCCGCAATCGAACCAACGCATCTTCACGATTCTTTTCCTGGGTACGATGCTGCTGCGCTTTGATGATAATTACACCTTCTTTACTGATACGGCTATCGCGCAATTTCAGTAAGCGTTGTTTATGAAATTCAGGAAGCGATGAGGCTTTGATGTCAAAGCGAAGGTGAATAGCAGAATTCAATTTGTTGACATTCTGTCCACCAGCTCCCTGTGCGCGCATGGCATTAAACTCCAGCTCGGCACGGGGAATTTCAACATTATTGGACAGTCTTAACATTGGGTAGTTACTTTAGAAACGCACGGATATCGGCATTGAGCTGCTTATCAGAGCTTCCTTTCGCACTAACTGCCGCCGATTTACAGCGCTCAACCGCCTCGTCTTCACGCCCCATTTCACGTAATAGCACCGCCCAATTATAATTAATGGAAGAGATGTAATCGCGTGTTTCAAGGCGCGTAGCAACCTCTAAGGCGTGCTGGTAGCGCGCTAAGGCGAGCTCAGCATCTTCCGTAAAGTCGGCAAGCGCCTCCCACTGTGCGGGATGATCATTATCTGAGTCTCTATGGCCTTCGCAAAGTGCTTCTAGCTGAGCGAACAAGCGCCCGAACAACTCTTCATTGCCATCGTCTGCTGCGGCCATGAGTTGTACTGCATAACCATGGATCTGTTTGTATAGTCGCTCTTGCATAGAATTCGCCTAGGAAAAAACGTCATTGTACTCCGCGCAGAGGGTAACGTCTAACCAGCGAGAACACCTATATAGAGCCCTAGCACTTAAAGAGACACCGAGTACTTTACGAGCTCCAGAGAACTTTTTTAAACCTTGTGTATCGTCGAAGACTCAAAGGTCCTCAAAGCCGGGGTTATGCTGCTCAACCAATCTGCGCATTGCCGCATACTCTCTTTGTCCCAGCCCAGCAGCGCCAATTTGCTTTGCTAGCAGCTGCTCCGTTTTCTCGCCAATTTCATCACTGATTGGGATAATCGCCTGTCCTGTTGCGTCACAAGCCACTTGGATTTCACAGGCTCGCTGTAGGGTCCAGGTAGCGATGAAAGCCTCCTCAATTGTTGCGCCGCCACTTAGCAGCCCGTGATTACGAAGAATCAACTGAGAGTGCTGGCCCAAACTTTGAACAAGACGCTGTTTCTCCCCATCATTAACGGTAAGCCCCTCAAAATCGTGGTAGGCAACTCGGTTATAAAGCATGACAGAGTAGAAATTGTCATGGCGAAGGCCCGTTCGTGAGCAGGCCACGGCAAGTCCTTCATTGGTATGAAGATGCGTGATGCAGTGGAGGTCTGGACGAACTGCGTGAATCGCACTATGAATCACCATGCCCGCGGGGTTGGCATCGTATTCACTTTCGTCAATCTTATTACCCATGATATCCACTTTTAACAACGACGATGCCGTGATCTCACTGTAGTGTAAGCCATAGGGGTTAATCAAAAAGTGGTTCGGGGTATCGGGTAGCTTGACGGTAATATGGTTGTAAATCAGCTCGTCCCAGCCCAAATAAGCAAAAATTCGGTAGCAAGCGGCCAGCTCAATACGCAGCGTTCGCTCGGTCTCGGTCATCATTTCACGGCCTCCAACGGCGCTCCCGCCAAGGTGATTCGATGCATCAGTCTGCGCTCCCCTTGATAGTCATTATCGGCAAAATGCCAAGTCATCCGGTTATCCCAGATAGCAATGGACCCCGGTTCCCATTTAAATGAGCAGGTATAAGCGGGTTGATCTACAAACTGATAGAGATAGTCCAGCAGCGCAAAGGCTTCAGCTTTATTCCAGCCAACAAACCCTAGTACATGCCCTGGATTAACATAAAGTACTTCCTCTCCCGAAACCGGGTGGCGAATTATCACCGGATGCTGGGCAGATCCTACCTCCGTTGAACCACTCAACACCTCGGCTAAATCGGTCTGACTATAAAATCCATTTGGTCCATAGATATGTTCATTTGAGTGAACGGCTACCAATTTCGCTAACGTCTGACGAAGACCATCCGATAGGTCGGCACAGGCTCTTCCTAGATGAGCAAAACGAGTATTACCACCGCTTGAAGGAAGCGTTCTTGCCACCAAAATAGAACCTAACGCAGGCTCATCGTCGTAGGAGTGATCCGTATGCCAACCACCGCCAATGTTCATCTCTTGGTTCGCCTCTTTACGGACTTCGGCAATACTTGGAAACCCAGAAACCGGTTTAAAGAACTTATTGTTTACGATCTCACCTAATGCCTCGGCAAGCTGAATGTGTGCAGCCTCGGAGACTATCTGGTCGCGAAAGAATAGAACGCCGTGCTCAGCTAAAAGCTGTTTTAGTTGTGCAGCTTCGTCTGCCGAGATGCAGGCCAAGTCAATGTTTGAGATTAGGGCTCCGCAGCCTTTTGAATAAGGTTCTATGTGCATCTTGCCTCCCACTAAAGCGTGGCTAATTATCGTTATCTTAGCAGCTTAAGTGCCAGCTGAGATACCAACTATCACTAAGGTGACACCTATCAGTGCAGATCGCCAAGCAATATGAATCTGCCCGTTATTTCCGCGTTACCACCGCTCAATCTAGCTGTGAACAGACCGCAATCAACCCCTAACAACACAAACTAAGCAAATTTCAGCAACGCCTAACAAAGCCCTATTCGTGACGA
Organism: Umboniibacter marinipuniceus; assembly: GCF_003688415.1. Lineage (NCBI taxonomy): Bacteria > Pseudomonadati > Pseudomonadota > Gammaproteobacteria > Cellvibrionales > Cellvibrionaceae > Umboniibacter > Umboniibacter marinipuniceus. The sequence continues at coordinate 93,049 of NZ_REFJ01000005.1, read as the reverse complement.
GGATCACGCTTTAGTGCAGCTGGCTCCATTGATAAGCCCTCACTACGGCCATGTGGCTCCATAGTCACTCGTCAACTGGCTCTACTCACAGAGCACTGCGTACCGATACCATATCAAAGCTGTACAGAAAACAACCAAATACATCAAAGGAAGTGTTCGAGGGCGACTGCATCGAGGTAATCAATGAAGGTAGCAATGCGCGGTCACTTGTAGTGAGAACCATTGGCTTAACGATCATCATTTTTAAGGGGGTCCCATGGACTTTAGAATACTAACACTCTCCCTAAGCTTATGCGTTTCCGCTGCGGTTCAGGCTCAGATTAACGAAGATTTTGAAGACGGTAATCTTGATGGCTGGCAACTTGCCGGCACCGTTGCTATTAACAGTTTTAAGAGCATTGACAACTACTCCATGCGCCTTAAAGGCGGCGCCGTAGCAATTCGGGAATTCCCCGCCGACGGCGATGTCAGCCTGTCTATGGCTGCCGGCTCTCTTGAAAACGGCAACGGCTGCGATGTTTATGTCTCGAGCGATGGTGTAAATTGGGGCTCACCCGTTCTATCCCTCTCACCCGCTCAGGATCGGGGTGATTTCTACTCGGCAACAACCCAAACTACCGGCGGGAGCACTTTCGTCCGCTATGTGCAAGTAGGATCAGCCGCTGACTACTGTTATGCCGATAACATCAGTATTTCCGGTGGCGGCGCGCCTGCTCCCAACGCGAGTCTAACTGGTAATGGCGCGTTCGGATCAGTCCAAGTGGGCGAGTCGGCGATGCGAACCTTGACCCTGAGCAACAGTGGTAATGCAGACTTACAAGTCGCTGCAGTCACAGGCTACACTTCACCCTTTACGCTGAGCAACGACAACTGCTCAAATACCACCGTTAGCGCCGATGCGCAGTGCACCCTTGACGTTGGCTTTACGCCAGTTGGAGCAGGCTCAGTTAACCAGACTTTGTCCATTGCAACCAACGCTGGCGATCAAAGCATCGCATTATCAGGTTTTGGCTCTGACACTACGCCGCCTCCGCCACCAACTGGTGAACTTCATCAATTTAGCGGTAATGGAGAGGTTGCTCGCGCAGCACTGACACTAGCCGAGCTACAGGGAAATAGTCTTGTTCGCTATGATTACTCGGCTTATTCCCATGGACAAACTGAAGCCAATGCCGACCAATCGAATGCCAAGGAGCCCAGTAACCATTTCGAAGGTCGCTTGGTGATCAACGGCGGCCAACAGGTCGCACTAAACTTTGATGAACGAACTTCGGGAAAAGCGCAGGCTGGTCTATACAATGACCCAGGCAGCTTCCCTGGCTTTGATTTTGAGTTCGTACAGTCAGGTTCGCATATCATTCCGAAGGACCGAGGTCTTATTGTAACTGGCCACGGCGACTGGAACCTCATCCTGGAACCAGGCAGGGTTTGGGATGAAAATAACGACAATGGCTTTAGCCGGGTTGCCATTCCCTTTTCACTCCAAGAAGTACAAGCTAACTGTACCCATAACGGTGTAATGAGCTTTGCCTTTAAAAATGACGGCACGATCACCAACGTCGCGATCCAAGTTGGTGCTGAGACCTGCCTCTACTTCCAGTACGATCTGTGGGGGCTAGCCGCTGCCGATTATCAAGCACAGAGCATCTCTGACGCGGCCGCACTCATTAGTGCTTATGAATCCGAGGTTGCGGGTCGTATACCCACTCGCCCAATTGCGGAGCTCGATGATGTTTATAGCGGGGTAGTCAGTGCGAATATCGCTTCTGAGCAAGCCTCTTCACCAACTACACATGGCGTCCTCGTGGACGGTGTGCATTATGCAGCTGGCTGCTCAACGCGCTATGGTAATTATCCTTTCTGTGAAGTGATGGGGTTACCCTCGTACTCCACCGCTAAAACAGCTACCGCCGCCTTTGCTCACGCACTGCTTACCCAGCAATTTGGCGACAGCGCACGCTATATGAACATCGCCGAACAAGTTGCTGAGTGCCAAGACGGCATTAACGGCACGAGTTCAATATGGAGTGACGTCACCGTCGAAAATGCACTTGATATGGCTACGGGTAACTATCGTCTTGCGTCCTATGAAGGTGATGAAGGCAGCTCAAACGTGCTCAATAATTTCTTCCTAGTCTTTACTCACGACCAGAAGATCAAACATGCTTGCGAACGCTACATCCGCAAAGCAACACCCAATAGTCACTTTTCGTATCACTCCTCGGACACTTATATTGCCGGCGTCGCCATGGACAACTACTACGCCAGCGGTGATCTCTTCGAGAAACTGGTGGAAGAAGTCTATAAGCCACTGAATCTGAGCCCGGTTACCTACACCTCGGTTCGCACTCAAGGTTCGCCTGCAGATCCATTCTGGAGTCACGGAATGACGTGGCACGCCGACGACATGATTAAGCTGGGCCAACTTATCAATGATCGCGGTGTCATTAACGGTCAACAGGTCTTAGATCCTGCCATCATGGACGATATGTTGGTCAATGGCGGTGATTTAGGCCTTGAAACCTATGGTAGCGAATCTCGTTATTTAAACGGTGTATGGACCTACGATATGGGGCAGCGCTCCGCCCCACTTTGCAATGCTGGTTCCTGGGTAAGTTACATGTCCGGCTATGGTGGCATTGGTATCGTGATGTTCCCGAATGGCGTGATTTACTACTATGTGAGTGATAGTAATGCCTTTGCCTTTGGTGGGGCCGAAACGGAGTTGAATAAAATCGCTCCCATCTGCGGTAACTAAATTAGAGGTCAACAGGCGCTAGCACGACTAGCTGATTGAAAACTAAAACGGTTAGTGAGAAGTCACTAACCGTTTTTTTATACTCAGTGAAATAGAAACATCAGGCTGCGACTAGGGGTCAAGCGCCTGCTAATTGAAATTCGGCTAAACTCGACTTCTGTTCTTCGCTCATCGGTGCACTGGCTTGCTGCTGGTAATCGAAGTGAACCATTACCGTGCTTCCCTTCGCACAAATTTCACCATGTTGGAGAACCTGTTGGTTCACCACAAACGAGGAATTACCAATCTTAGCGATCCAAGTTTGGATCTCAACAGGAAACTGGTAGTGAATTTGAGCACTGTACTCAACTTCAATCTTCAACACAATTAACCGCCAGTCCGCAGGGTTCAAGTCCGGAGTAAAGATACGAAATAACGGTAAACGGGCCTTCTCAAACCACTTTGGTACTACCGTGTTATTGATATGCCCAAGGGCATCGGTTTCAAAGAAGCTTGGCGTTATTGCTTCACGTAACACGCTCATTGCTATTTCCATCCTATTGCTTGGTATTTCCAGCGTTCAACTGGACCACATTAATACGGTAATTCACCGTCAAGACTGATCTGACCTAAGTCCATTGGCGCACACTAAAGGCCAATATTTAACTCGCCACTACCGCCGCTTTCGCTGTTTCTTTTTCTGTTCTTTCGCTTCCGCTTCAGCCGCCAACTTTGCTTCCACTTCAGCTTCTTCGGCTTGCGCCATTTCCGGTGTCTCTAAACTCAATAGGCCTAAGGTTGCATCACGGTATTCGGTCAGAAAAATCTTCGCAATTTTCTCAAAATCAATTTGATTGCCGCGGCTTATGCACCCTCGGCGTTTACCCGCCTGCTCAAGAAAGTCAATTTCATCTCTAGGCGTACTAGCTAACTCGTAACGCTTAACCAATGCGTCCGGATAGGCCCTCAAAAGGTATTCGGCTGCCCAGGCTGCGATGTCATCATTGCTGACTGCGGTTTCCTTAATGGCCCCGGTGGTAGCGAGTCGATATGCGGCGGACTGGTTATGAAACTTGCCCCAAAGAATTCCGGGGGTATCCCAAAGGAACAAGCCATCCGGCAAGTTAATCTTTTGCTGCCCTTTGGTGACGGCTGGTTCATTACCGGTCTTGGCAATGGTGCGCTGGGCCAAAATATTAATGATGGTGGACTTACCCACATTCGGGATCCCAGTGATCATGATATGAATGGGGCGGCCACGTTCGAAATTATCAGCAAAAAGACTACGTACGTCTTGAAGGATCGCGCGGATTTGATCCGGCTTATGGCTGGTTACCGCCATTGATCGCACTGACTTATCCTGTTCAAAGTGCTCAATCCAACGCTTGGTAATTTCAGGGTCAGCCAAATCGCTCTTGTTCAATAATTTAATACAGGGTTTATCACCGCGTAATTTAGCAATGACCGGGTTGGCGCTACTGTAGGGAATTCGAGCATCGAGTACTTCTATAATGAGATCTACGCTGGGTAGCCGCTGCTTAATTTCTTTGGTGGCCTTGTGCATATGGCCGGGAAACCAGTTAATTGTCATAGTGAATCCTTTGCGAATTAAACGCAGTATAACGCATTACGACACTGAAACGGGTAAACTCCCGGCCGCTTTACGCTCGCCACATAAAATTTCCGCTAAGGTTCGGTAAACTGGCGATACGGCTCTGTTCATTGGCCGCTCTACCGCCGATGAATAGTGAAAAGCAAAGAGGACGGTAGCGACTGACACAAGCTGGGGATTGATATACGGAGAGCGCATTGCCAAGAACCAGTTTTGCCCCCCCGCATTCAGGTTTCTTGCTAGTAGTTCGGTGAGGTCAAGCTCGCACTCTGGATCTTGATCTAAGCTCGGTGCTTCGCCATGGCCTGCTAGCTGGCCTAGGTCACTGTGATCCTCGGAATAGAAGTCTACTCCGCCCCAATCAACAGCCGCATCACTAGGATTTAGCTCCACCCACACCAATTGATGACTAAGGTAGTCCGACAGCGCCTTGCGCGGCTTAACTAAGCAATCAAAACCTTTCTGGCGGAGCTCTACGGCAACGGATGCCGCTAGGCTCTTGGAATTGCCGGAGACAATGACCTGATGTCCTCGGCGCAAATGTCCTTCACCTATGGCGCAAATAGATTGCTGAGCCAATCTCTCTTCCAGCTGAAGGTGTTCAGGGCATTTAATAACGCGGCTTGTTTGCCTTAGAGGCGGATACTTTGCTTCAAGTGACTTAATTCGGCTAAGCGAAGCGAACATTTCTCGTTCAATGCTCGGAAAAGCCGCTACACCAGCGACCAGCTCATCCAGAAATCGGTCGAAGCGGCTAAAGTCAGCCGGACATTCAATTCTGAAGGGCATCAACAGAATATCGGCGCCCGCCGCCAAACTTTGCAGCGCAGCCTGCACCAGATCAAAGTTCTCGGCGATTGCTCCCATGTCCAGCGCATCGGTGATAATTACGCCAGAAAAACCCAACTGAGTTCGGAGCAGATCGCTGAGAATCTCTCGTGATAGTGTTGCCGGACGCGTGATCACTTCTCCCGAGCTTGCCGTTATCTCTGAGTTATCAAGAGACGGATACTGGATGTGTGCCGTCATGACCGCCGCTGGGTTGTGGCGAGCAATCACTTCTCTATAGGGAGCAATATCAATCGCAAAGGCGTCATCGACGGATCGATCCACCCTTGCTAGACCAATATGACTATCAGTGTGAGTATCTCCGTGGCCAGGGAAATGCTTCAGCGCTGCGCCTACTCCACTAGTTTGCAGACCCGCTACAAAAGCTCCGCCTTCGCGGCACACTAAATCAACCGACTCGCCAAAGGCACGGACGTTGATCACCGGGTTATTAGGATTGCTGTTTACATCCACCGTAGGCGCGAAATTTAGATTAATACCTAGCGCCTGCAGTTCAAGTCCCATCGCCTCGGCAACAGACTGTGACAGTGATTGACCAGCTGTCGCGGCGGCTCCCAGGGACATCGGCCCACCGAAGTCTGTGCAGAGCCCACGAGGAGTGCGCATAACTCTTCCGCCCTCCTGATCAATGCCAATTAACATGCTTGGGTTAGCGCTAGCTTGACGGAGTGACTCGGTGAGGCCAATACACTGCTCTACCGAACAAATGTTTTCGGCGAAAAGTATCACGCCAGCCAGCGGGATGTCGCGCAAGAATTCCCGCCACGGTAACGGCAGTTGAGTCATGGGCGACAACTCGGTCTTGGAGTTCCCGAAGCGTCTTAGATCCAACATCATTCGACGTGAGAGTTGTTGGCGTAGTGTGTCAACTGGGTGCACAAGTGAGTCCGATCAGCTTTATTCAAATGACGAGTGTAACCCAGCACCGATAGCCTGTCTTGCTAGTGAGCATTGAAAGCGTACGTAACACCTTGATAGACAGGACATCAGATTAACCAAAACCTTGATAGACAGGACATCAGATTAACCAAAACCTTGATCGTCACAACATCAGATTAAGTAACCACTAATTCTCTTGCCGATACGGAAGGAACTCAGAGCAGGCAGTGAACTCGGTTTGAATATCTACCGCTTCGCGCTTGAGAAAACTAGCGATTGCTGCCTTGAACTCAGGCTGATAAATCGCGTGGTACGAATGCGTTAACACAGGCTCAAAACCCCGCTTTAGTTTATGTACTCCCTGAGCCCCAGCATCAATGCGCTGAAGTCCATTGCGGATGGCGAACTCGATAGCCTGAAAGTAGCAGAGTTCAAAGTGCAATTCATCTAGCTCCTCGGAACACCCCCAATAGCGACCATAAAGTGTTGTACTATCTTGCATAAACCAAGCAGCAGCAATCCATTGCCCGTCGCGAAATGCTTGGGCCATGATAATCTCATTAGCCATCAGTTCTCCCACACGCCGAAAGAACTCGCCATTGAGATAGCCGTTGTGTCCACTGCGTTTTCGGTAGGTGGATTGATAGAAGCGCGTAAATTGATCCCAATCTGCCTGGCTCAATTCTGAGCCAGCGACCATTCGGCAGCTAACACCCTGATCTTTCACGCGCTGACGCGCCTTTCGAATCGCCTTACGATTACGAGACTTCAATTGCCCTAGGAAGGCATCAAAGCTTTCGTAGTTCCGATTAAACCAATGAAATTGAACTGATTGTCGTTCCAGCATGGATAAATCGCTAGTAGGCGGATTGTCAGCGAAAAGATAGTGCCAAGAACTCGGCCGAAGCGTCTCCTCTCCAATCTCGAAGGCCAGTTGCTCCATATACACGTTGAAGTGCTGAAGTGCCTGTTGCGCAGTCACGTTGCTTGCGAGGCGGATACGCGGCCCAGTTGAAGGCGTAAAAGGTACGGCTGTTAGTAACTTGGGGTAATAGGATAATCCAGAGCGTTCGTACGCTTCCGCCCACGGGTGGTCAAAAACGTATTCGCCGTAACTGTGCCATTTAAGATAGCAGGGCATAAATGCTAGCAGAGCGCCGTCTTCACTGAATAGGCCGAAGTGACAAACTTGCCAGCCAGAGTTACCGCCTACTGAACCCGATTGCTCCAGGGCATGAAGAAACTCCGCGCGAAGAAAAGGATAATCGTTCGCCGAAAGTGAATTTAACAGCGCCGAATCAAGCTCATCCACGGAATGAAGTAATCTAACTAACATGAAACTGCCCCACGCCCGTTTCGGTTAACAAAAATGAAAGATGATCCAATACCCCTGCTCTCTGCTCTTTTTCGCTCGCGAGCAGTCTGAGCAGCCGGAGCAGTCTAAGCAGCCCTAGCGGTGCCGAGCCGAGCCGAGCCGAGCCGAGCCGAGCCGAGCCGAGCCGAGCCATTATCAGCAATTAGACTCGCTGCAACCACCACCTGCTAGTCCTTCGTTATACCTAAAGATCAACTGATGCGGTTCAGTTTCACTTGCCAATTCACTTAATTTAAGAAGTTACATACCTGATGATAACCGAAGTAACCTAGAGAGCGCTTTCGTTTTAGACTGGCAGATCAGCCAGCATCGAGAAATCTCCATGGATCCCGTTAGTCAAGCCGTCGTAGGGGCAGTCATCCCCCAATCCGTTGCAAAATCAGAACACCTATTGGCGGCCTGCTTCATTGGCGCGCTGGCTGGAATGGCCCCTGACCTAGACGTACTAATCCGCTCCACTTCAGACCCCCTATTGTTCCTAGAATACCATCGTCAGTTTAGCCATTCATTGATCTTTATTCCGATAGGCGGGCTAATCATGGCGCTGCTCTTACACCCCTTAATAGGGCGTCGTAATAACCTAGACTTTCGTCACACACTGCTTTTCGCCACCCTAGGCTTCGCCACGCACGGGCTATTAGATGCCTGTACAACCTATGGTACGCAGCTGCTTTGGCCCTTTAGCAATGAACGAATATCCTGGAACATAATTGGCATCATCGATCCACTGTTTACACTTCCAGTGCTAGGCCTTGCGATAGCCGCCGTCGTGAAGCGAAATCCAAAATGGGCACGAGTTGCTGTAGTCTGGGCGCTCATTTATCTAACGGTGGGCGCTCTTCAACGAGAACGGGCTGAGCAATTTGCCAGTACTCAAGCCACAGCGCGGGGTCACGCGCCACTTTCATTAAGCGCAAAACCCACCATTGCTAACCTCTGGCTTTGGAAGACAATCTACGAATTCGAAGGTCAGTTCTATGTTGATTCCGTGCATATTGGGCTGAATAGTACTTGGTATCCGGGTGAGAATATTCAGCGTTTAACTCCAGATCAGTTGCCGACCTGTATATCATCTAGCAGCCAGCAGCGGCGCGATATCGATCGCTTTAACTGGTTTTCACAATCTTTTACGGCGTTGCAGACAGAACCCGAGCTTCGCATTATTGACGTGCGTTACTCGCTAGTGCCCAACGAAATCAAGCCGTTATGGGGGATTACTCTGGACTGCTATGCAAGTCTTAGTGCTCATGCACAATACTTCACAAGCCGTGACCTTAACACCCCAAATAAAGTAGAGTTCATACGCCAAATTAAGGGTGAATAGGCGAATAGGCGAGTTTCTCACTCCGCTTGGAATCAGACTAAATGACTACACGCTGGGAGCTTTATTCACTCTGACTTTTCAAGAATAAGAAAAAGGGTCGAAAACTTATCCCCCTGCACCTTGGTTAAGCACTTAAGTCCCACGTGAGCCCACAGCGATTCGAGTTGATCACTGGTACGAAAATTAAGAGTATGACCTTTCATTATACCTAGGCGACGAATCAACTTTTCAATCAAAAGGTTGACTCGCCCCCCCAAGCCACTTCCCGTATCTCTAAAATACAGGCGGCCACCCGGTGAGAGTATCTTAACTAACGCTTGAGCGAGCTTAAGTTGCTGTGGCTCGTCTAGGTAGTGAAGCACATCAAAAAGAAAAATTGTGTCGAAGGCACTTGCTTTGAGATAGGTTGCATCTTCAACACTAAATTTCCAGCTGCGCATAGCCGGCTGAGAAATTTGCGCACGTGTTAGCGCCCGTTGAGCAGCTGCAATTTTCCCGGCGTCGAAATCTACTCCCACGAGTTGATCCAATGGCCGCGATAATCCGGCCAAGACCCCGTACTGACCTCGACCGCACCCCACATCAAGTAAACGCCCAAGGGACTGCCGTTCATCACATCGAAGGTATTGGGGAAGCGTTGCACTGAGATCGTCCCAGCGCAACTTACCCTGAACATAGAAGCGATGGCGGGGGTGGAGCGCACTGTAGAAGTTCGTTACCTGTTGGTGAATGGTCGATTTCATTGTTCCTCGTTCTCATTAGCACTATGTCAGCCCGTTTCGCTCTTCGGGAGTTTCTCGATCGTCAAACCCTATTGATGGTCTGGCTATTGCTCCGCTTGAGCGGTCAGATTTGAAATGAAGGCTGAGCTAAAAATACCAAGCAACCTGCAGGTAAGCGCTAACTCCAGAACTGAAAAACTGTTCGTGAATCGGTGCCTCTAGTCCTCCATACTCGGTCCCTTCAGCGCCTATTGGCAGCCCTACTACGCCCGTTATTCGCATACTCTCGGCAGCATCGTAGAGGCCCATTAGTTGCAGCATCATGGAGTGATCGCGGAGGTTGGTCACTGCATTAGTACTGACATTTAACAACGGATGAACCTCCATAGTCACATTGGCACCAAGATAGTTTCTCCCAAGGGTGAAGAGCTCCCCTCGATCTAATCGCTTAGCGAGCGCTTCATTGCTAGCGATATCGTCTACTTGGTAGCGGTCACCAGGAAGGCCAACACCGCTAAAAAAATATTCAATCGCCCCCGAGAAATTACTATTAAACGCATACCACGAATAACTTAGCCCACTTACTAAGTTCCAAAAATCATCATTAGTCGTTTGCGTGAAGGTTACATCGGACTGCCAGACGGCATCGCCAAGTGAGCTCGACCAACCCAAACCCAATATCCGGTCGTCATAGTGATGCGCAATTAATATACTTAACTCCGCATTTTCAACAAACTGATGGTAATGCAATGCCTGAGAAAACTGATCGCTAGCCACTTCACCAGCTTTGTTCCGTCTCACCACCATCAACCCTTGGAGATCACTACCACTCTCGAAGAGGTACTGACCATAGAGCATATCCGCACCACTTTTGTATTCACTATCAATGGCAAGTGGATCAAAGGGATTGAGTACGTCCATAGGATTAAAGAAGGTACCATTGCCCCAGGTAACCGCTTGTCGCCCAAAGTTCAGACTCAGCTTATCCCATTGATAGCCGATATTGATCCGATCAAAACGGTGATAGCTTTGCTGATTATCGGAACTACTAATCTCCCAACTGAGCTGCCACCAATTACTAGCATCTAGCTCATTACCCCCAACGTTGGGTAGTCCCGGCGTAGGCGGAAGGCTTAATGAGTCGCCATGAGTGACAACTAGCTGATAAGCCGTTTCCAGCTTCCACCCGCTCCATGAGTCACTCCAATTCAACCTAAGTTCACCACTCCCATCCTCCCACGTGCTGCCTACCCATGGCTGAAGAGCACTGTTCGATGGAATATGGCTGTTCTGATACTGCCCCTTGATATGGCCATTCACATTGGCTTCACATACATTCGCAGAGAGTAGCGCACCGCCTAAAAGCACCACGGGAATTAAAGATAAGGGCTTCATAGCACTTCAACAGCATCCTGAGGCGTATCACTGACAATCTTGCCATCCACCATCCGAATCATCCGTCTGCAGTAGGCCATCGCACTTTCATCATGGGTGGCGATAACGAAAGTTATGCCATGCATCGTATTGAGCTTTACAAAGAGTTCCATTAAGTTCTTTGATGACTTTGAATCCAGATTCGCGGTGGGCTCATCCGCAAGTACAAGTGACGGTTCAGAAACGATAGCCCTAGCCACCGCAACACGTTGTTGCTGCCCCCCAGAAAGTTGAGCAGGCCGACGATGTTCAAGTCCCGCTAAGCCTACCTCAGCCAAGATTGACAGCGCTTTTTCACGACGGATATCAGCTGCCACGCCTTGCACCTGCATCACGAATTCAACATTCTCACAGGCTGAAAGGACGGGGATTAAATTGTAAGCTTGAAAGACGAAACCCACAGTATTTAGTCTCATCTCTGCTCGATCGTGTTGCGATAAGTTATCAATCCGAACCCCATTGATGGAGAGTTCACCAGAGTCCAGTTTATCGAGGGCACCGATCGCGTTGAGAAGTGTTGTCTTTCCTGAGCCAGAGGGCCCCGAAAGGCAGACAAACTCCCCCTTTTCAATGGTCAGAGATACCTCATCTAGGCCTTTCACCACAGCATCACCCTGCTGAAAGCTTCGATTTAGATTTTGACAGTGAATGACAGCCATTTATTCTTCCTTCTGAGCCAGTGGCTTTAACTTTAAATGAACATTAATTCCATTAACTGATTGAGTTGATTGCTTTGATTGGATCTAAGCGAGAAGCTCGCCACGCGGGTAATACACTTGTAAGAAGCCCGAGTATCACCACGACTAAATTAGCCATTACAGCGTCTTGAAGGCTGAGGCTGGGTGTTAAAACTGGCGCCATACCAATGCTATCTAAGCCCGTGGCTACGGCCGATAGATCAAGACCATCCCGAAATAAGAACAAAGTCAACATCGCTAAAGCATTGCCAACCATGACCCCCAGCAACAGCAGCAGTAGTGTTTCAATTAACACTTGAGCTAGGATATTGGCGGGTTTCAGCCCTAAAGCCATCATAAGCCCGACCTCTCTAGTCCGCTCGAAGACTGCCATGATGAACGTATTAGCCAAACCGAAGGACATAGCAATAAAGACAATTGCTATCCAAACGACAATAAAACCGTTCATCGTCGCCATCATGCTCGCCAGATATGGATCAATTTCTCGCCAATTCCTGAGTGTTAAGTTCTCATCAATTAGCTTATCAACTTCCTCTTGAACCAACTCAAGTCGTTCTTCATCCGCCACAAATAACGCTATCTCGGTGACCCTATCGGTAGCCTGTGTTAACGACTGAGCAAAACCCAGACTACTGTAAACAATACTCTCCTCAGCACTTGCCAAGTCGGCTTGATAGATACCTTCAACTCTGACTCCCCGCTCTCGAGTTGCTGATTCAAGACCTTGAGTAGTGATAACTATTCGTCTTCCCACTGTGGTTTCTAAACGTTCTGCCAGACGCCGGCCGATGAGTACACCGTTACTTTCGGATCCAAGTTCTCGCCCATCGATAAGCTCGATACCAAGCCTATCTAGGGGTTCAGCCACGGGATCCAAACCGATCAATGTGACGCCGCGAAAATCTCGTTCACTAGTAATGACACTAGCAACTTGAAGTCTTTCTATCATGGTTAGTTCGACATCGGCAGCAACGAATTCAAGCAGCGCCTGCGGTTGTGCAGAAAAGCCGTTTTCAATATTCGGGTCAAGCAGGTACTCCGACTGATTGATCTGAAGATGCCCTGGCAAAGAGTTAATACTGCGCTCAGACATATCTTCCATCATGCCGCGAAGTATCGCGGTAAGTATGATCATGGCCCAAATACCCAGCGATATCGCTAACAACATAATGGTAGTTCGACGATGATTCCGCCATAGGTTACGCCAGGCGAGTTTGGTAACGAGTGTGTTCATCAGCGTCATCATGATCTCATTGCCTCGATCGGCTGTAAGCGCTGTAATTTTCGAGCTGGGTAGATTGCAGCTAACAAGCTCCCAAAGAAGACTACCGTTGGCCCAATTAGCAGGGTATTGAAGTTAATTAAAGGATAGAGTCTATCGGGAATCTGAAAACTGTAATTGGCTTCGTCCATTCCTGGGATAGCCAGTCCTGTATAGGCCAATACCGACGCCAATGCAGCCCCCAAGAGCACGCCGAAAATTAAACCAATTGCCGCGAGCATAGCTGTTTCAATGAAGATAAGTTTCGCCAGTCTCCAGTTACTTAAGCCGATTGACTTCATAATTCCAAACTCATGAGTGCGCTCGAGCACGGACATAAGCTGGGTGTTAAGAACACTGAAGATCACTAGGGCAATCAGAATGCCATACATCACCATCGCGCTGGTCAAATCGGCTTGAATAGCTTCCTGAAGACCTGGATTAAGCTGTTGCCAAGATAGTACTTCGATGTCTGAGTTCGCCAACCAGCCTTCAATACGATCACGATAGACATTAGCGTCGTCCAGATGAGGGACTTGAACCATTATTTGGTGAACGTCCCCTGCCATGGCGAACGCGCGGTCAAAGTCCTCAATATGAATCAATACCATCGCTCGATCTAGCTCATCGGAGCCAGACTCAAAGCGAGCCTTCGAATTCAACATCCCCGCGGCAAACGAACCATCTTTAGCCGTTCCCACGAAACTAAACTCATCACCCTTTGAAACCCCAAGATGCCGAGACAGAAGCGACCCGAGAACTGCTTCGTCGCTTGCGATGGCAAGGTTGTCTTCCGCCAACACTGATCCTACCGAGGAAAATTCACTTTCGGAACTGGGTTCAACACCAACAATTTGGACTCCCGCACTGCGCGTTTCCGTGGCTGCCAAAACAAATGACTCGCTCCGAGTAGTGACGAGAAGCTTGGGATAATTATTACGAAGTGACTGCGCAAGATTACGGCCATTAGGAATCGTCTCGCGGAGGCTAGGATCATCGTTGTACCCCACCTTCGACAGCTGGATATGCCCGCCAAAAACCTTTAGCGTAGTATCAATCATGCCATCATAGGCACCCATCTGAACGCTAATACCAAAGACCAAAATAGCATTACAAAACACAATGGCGGCAATAGTAATCCAAGTCCGTTTCGCTCTTCGCCATAGGTTTCGCCACGCTAATGCAAATTCAGTATTCATTGACGCGGGTTTCTCAAGTTTGCTTGCGTGAAAGTAGAGCCGCTCAACGCCACGTCAAACTCAATGGATTGCTGAACGATCTCAGTCCATTCATCATCGTTATCGGCTGGCTGCATACGAATTCGCGCCGCAACTTTCCTACCATCCATCTCCACGATGTCGGAACTCACCATATACTTAACCAGCTCGCCATCCTGACTCCAAAATTCCTGCCGCAGAATCACATAATCAGCGCGAATGGTATAGACCTCTTTACCCCAAACAACCGGGGCATCCTCATGGGGTGTAGATTCGATCACGTAAGTCGTTATGCCCTCGTGCTCACCTTGATCAATCAATACATGGGTGTAGTTATCCAGCACGTCGGTCGACTTTGTGATGTCCTTGTTCGAGAAATCACTTCCCATCCATGATTGAGCCATCATTGACGATGGAATCTTGATGACCCGATTGATTCGTGGCGCATAGCTCCACATGTCATCGCCATCAATTAAAGTAGCATTGCCGGCGTCTTTGGCCGGAGCTGTGACACGTACGAGAGATTGATCGTCGCCCTGGGTCCAAGCCTTCATACTCATGCTGCGTTCCCAGTCACGACGATGAATAGTCATGGTCACCTCACCCACCGAAGTCAATCCCCGCCAATTGTCCACGGTGGCTCGAATAATAGTTTCGGCATTAGGTTGCGCTTGAGCTGACCCTGCACATAAGACGAAGACGAGAACCAAATAACGAAATAACTTGAAGCTGAGCATTCTTAATAACCCCATCTTGATATAATCAATGAAACTGATAACTCGCTCTCACTGAGTAGGAAAACCCAGCTTATCAACTAAGCTAAAGATTAATTGATGATGCAGCATAAAGTCTGTATTGATGCGCTTGAACTTGTCTCTCACTATTAAAGCGTAAAGGCGGAGATTTGGCTAATCGACGATTGCAAGTTAAACTGTTAGCTCTACCAAGAGGATCTTCTATGTCTCGATCGCGCGCCAAACTTCTGTTACTGGCAACATTAGCCGTCTTTCTGCAGCTAGGTTGTGCCTCCACGTCAGACGATATCGAGCAAGCTGGTGATTCAACTGGGGAAGCCTTAAACACTGCCGCTGAAAAGACGGGGGAAGCCTTAAGTGATGCGTGGGATGCTACCTCAGAGGCCACAAAAGCGGCGGCTGATTCGGCGAGTGATACCATAGATGATGACTAGTTGGCTTGGGGGATGAGTAAATGATTGATCAAGGTCAGCTTTTCCACATTCCTAACCCCTGCCGAAATATTTGCGAAGTGAATAGCAAAGGTTTCTGTAAAGGCTGCTATCGCAGTCGGCAAGAGCGTTTCCACTGGAACGACTTCAGTGACTTCCAGAAACACCTTGTGGTTCAGCAATGCGGCCTCCGTGAACGTCGCCTTCAGGCTGCGCTGCGTTTAAAACGCGAACAGGAAGCACTTGATCTTCAGCGTCAAAAGACTCAGTTCGACCTCTTTGGAGAACCCATTATTTTTGAAGATCCTGAAGTCATCGAAGTTGAAGAGTTTAGTCCACAGCTGCCATTACTTTAGCAACCGTTGCAGGCAATTAAACTAGCGGGGCAGCTAAATTCCCATCGATGACTCCTCAGTAATTCGGTCACAACTCACTTCAGCCATCGGCCAACGCCAACGCCAACATCGTATTAAATCCCTTAGGGTTCTCATCAGCTGGGTTAAGTAACGTTTTACCAGAATCTCGCATTTTGGCTGATTTCGCCTAGCCTTGGTTGATCGACTACTCGGGAGGATTTTTTATGGAACTTGAAGCTATTGGCATTATCTTGGTAATTGGTGGCGTCGCTGGCTGGCTGGCGGGAGCTCTGCTAAAAGGCGGGGGGATGGGACTAGTTGGCAACATTATTGTCGGAATTATTGGTTCCGTGCTTGGCGGCGTTATTTTTCAGGCGGCGGGTATCAGTCTCGGAGGCGGATTAATTGGCGCCATTATCTCCGCGACGGTTGGCGCAGTGATTTTGCTACTGGTGCTCGGCGCCATCAAAAAATAGCAACACAAAAGCTCAAGACCTCGACAACAACGTCTTGAGCTCAATGCTTACGAGCTTAATTTTTCCGCAATATACTCATCAACTAATTGTGTGAGCAATGATAAGGGTACCGATCCATTCGTTAGGATTACGTCATGGAATTCTCCCCAATCGAAACGATCTCCCAGCGAGTTTTGCGCTTTACTGCGAAGCTCCCATATCGTTAGCATTCCCACTTTGTAAGATACCGCTTGCCCAGGCCAAACAATATAACGGCGAACTTCCGCTTCAATATCACCCTGCGTCATAGGCGTCGCCATTAACATGTAATCACGGGCTTCCTGCTCGGTCCAACGTTTCGAGTGAATGCCACTGTCTACCACTAATCGAGCAGCACGGAAGACCTCGTAGGACAACCGACCGAAGTCTTGGTACGGATCAGTAAAAAACCCCATATCCTTTCCAAGCATCTCAGAATAGAGGGCCCAGCCTTCGCCGTACGCAGAATACCAAGCTAATCGTTGGAACATTGGCGCATCCGTCAATTCCTGTGAGATCGAACTTTGAAAATGATGACCGGGAGAGCCCTCGTGATACGCTAGCGTCTCTAACTGGTAGGCTGGTAGTTCGCTCATATTTGACATATTCACGTAGTAGGCGCCCGGACGCGTTCCATCTAATGAGCCGGGCTCGTAGAAAGCGCCGGTAGCCGTCTTGATGCGATAAGGTTCTACGGGTCGAATTTCCAAATTTGCCTGCGGGAGCGTATTAAAATACTCGGGTGCCTTACTCAGCATCTCCGTCTGAACTCGCTCAGCCTCCGCGAGGTATGCCTGGCGACCAGCTTCGTTATCAGCGTAGTAAAACTCGGGACTAGTTCTAAGGTGCGAAAAGAACTGTTGTAATGAGCCCTCAAAACCTACCGCAGCCATAATGGCGCGCATTTCCGTATGAATCCGATCTACTTCCGCAAGTCCGAGTTCATGAATATCATTCGCATCGAGATCTGTTCGCGTGGTGTACTCCTCGAGTTGTGCCTGATAAAAGTCCTCGCCACGAGGGAGCTTCCAAACCCCGTCGTCATCGGTCGCGTTTTGAGCATGCTCGTTCATCGTTGCAATAAGGTGCTGATAAGCTGGTAATACATCGTACAGCAGTGCGTCTTTGCCCTCTGCTAACAACTCTTGGCGCACTGATTCGCTAACATCAAGCTCGGCGATCTTAGCGTTGAAGTCGGCCCAAAGGGCCGAGTCGTCGCCGTCAGAGAAAGGCGCGCCACTAATTAGCCCCTGAGCCGTTTCAATGATAATTGGGTAGGCAAAACTTGGCGGTTGAACGCCCGCTGCAGCAAGATCATCAGCCCGTTGCGTATGGAGGTTAAGTGTCTCATCAAAACTTTCTAAACGAGAAATATAGGCTTCAGCATCCGCCGTTGAATTGATTGAGTGATAACCAATTAAGACCGTGGACATATCCGTGTGCGGCCCAAAGAACTGGGTGAATACGTAGCGATGATCATTGAATTCAGCTTGGCGGATGGTATTCATCGCGATAGCAATAGCGAAGTCATAGCTAACTTTGGCGGCAGGATTTAATTGCTCTCGATCAAAGTCAGTTCGTAACGTAGCGAGTGTTTGCTGTGCACGAATTAGCTGCTGAGCGATGGCTTCATCCGAAACATCGTCCCACTGCCCATAAGCCTCTTTGTCCTCGGTTTTCCCGAGGTAGGTTTGGCTCAATGGCGAGCGAGCGAGCTCAGCTTCGAACTGCTCGGAGAAATAGCTATGCAGACGCTGAGTCTCTGAATGTTCAGTTTGCTCTGCTGCGACTGTCTCGGTTCTTTCATTCGAATTACGAGTATCACACGCCGTCAATAACGTTCCAGACAGGATAACTGAGATCGCCATAGCGAGTTGTTTCGATGATGTTTTCATGTGTTCACCTTAATATCAAATATTATAGTAGCTAACGTACTAGCACTACCTTGCCTATTGTATTGCCACGCCTTAGCATCTCAATCGCCGCAGGTGCCTCAGTAAATTCAAATTCGTGCCCCACGTGCGGAGGCTCGGTAGTAAAGTCCTGCATTTCTGCCATCAGTCCAGAGAGATAGGATACATTTTCATAGAGCCATATGAGATTAAACGCCATCACCGATCTATTATCACTGATCATTTTCATGACATCGTACTTAGGGCGCCTGAGATATTTCAGCGCAGCCCCAAAATAGTTAGGCCGACGCTTTCCTGGTGTGAATTCGGCCGCTCCGAAGACAATAAGCCTGCCCATTGGTTTAAGGGCATTGAAACACGCCTTCTGAACGGCTCCCCCTACCCCATCTAGAACGAGGTCAACTTCAATCCCTTCGCGGCGCAGTTGCGCAGAAAAATCATCCTCTCGTACCAGTATGTGCTCAGCTCCCCGCGTAGCAAGAAAGGCACGCTTCGCCTCACTTCGAACGGTACCAATGGCAGTAGCGCCCATTGCCTTAACCAATTGCATAGCCTGCAGCCCCACCCCGCCCGCTGCGCTGTTTACCAAAACCGAATGATGGGGCTTCAGCGCTCCCAACTCCCGTAGCGCATAGAAAGCAGTGAGCGTTTGCACCGGATAGGCGGCACCCTGTTGGTAGCTGTAACCACTCGGAAGTGGAGAGAGGTAAGCGGCAGGCGAATCAATCACCGAAGCATAGCCGCCAAAGCGAGTCACTCCCATGACTCTATCCCCTAAAGCATACTCACTGGTCTTGGAGGCTACTACCACACCGCTGAATTCTAAGCCCGGAGTAAAACCACCTTCGGGCGTTGCGCTATAAAGCCCTGTTAGTGCGAAGATATCAGCGAAATTAAGACCAACGGCCTTAACCTCAACCCGTACATGGTTATCGGCAAGCTCGGCCAGTTCATCCCGGACGAGGGATAATCGTGCTGTATCACCAGCTTTTGGCGTATACCAACGTGTGCGTTCCATTTCGGTTCTCCCGCTAAGCGCTGCAATATGAGGGGGGCATGCCCGTGGTAAAAAAAAGCCGCAACATGGGTTACGGCTTTTTTATTATGCTAAGACTTGCGAAGTGCTACCAGCCACAACTGCGGCCCGCGTTTTGCTCATCTAACCAGTCTTTGAGTGGTTGGAAGTACTCAATTACCGCGGTAGCATCCATCTGTCCAGATTCGTCGATGGTGGCAAGCGCTTCCTGCCACGGGCGGCTTTGACCCATTTCCATCATTTGCATTAGCTTATCACCAGCTTCTTTGTTGTCGTAAATTGAACAGCGATGAAGCGGTCCCTCAAATCCAGATGCCTCGCACAACTGACGATGCAACTGGAACTGAAGAATATGTGCTAAGAAGTAGCGAGAATATGGCGTATTACCAGGGATATGGTATTTCGCGCCCGGATCAAAATCCGTGTCAGCCCGTTCAACCGGTGACTGCACGCCCTGATACTGTTCTCTGAGCTGCCACCAGCCATCGTTATAAGTCTCCGGCGTTAATTCGCCGCTGAATACCTGCCAACGCCATTTATCAACCATTAGCCCAAACGGTAAGAACGCTACTTTGTCTAAGGCCATTCGCATTAAATAGGGTAGATCTCCCGACGCATCAGGCTCCTCATCAATCAGACCAATGGCCTTTAGGTAACTAGGTGTGATGGATAGCGCTACGGTATCGCCAAGCGCCTCATGAAAACCATCGTTGGCGCTACCTCTATAAAGCATGGGCTGAGTAAGATTATAGGCACGCTGATAGTAATTGTGACCGAGTTCGTGATGGATAGTTTGGAAGTCTTCGGCATTAACCTGAATACACATCTTAATGCGATAATCTTCGGTAGTAACATCCCAGGCACTCGCGTGACAAACGGAGTTACGCCCTACGGGTTTTACAAACTGTGAATTAGTCCAGAAGGTATCCGGTAAAGCCTCAATTCCTAAGGAACTGAAAAAACTCTCGGCCTGTTCAACCATCTGTACTTCACTATAACCTTCGGCAACTAAGCGCGCGGTAACATCCACACTCGAGCCACCTTCGGGTGCCACGCTATCGTATATATTCCCCCATTGCTGGGCCCACATATTACCAAGTAAATGGGCTGGAATGGCTTGGTCATTTGCCACCACATCCGAACCGTATTGCTCGCTCAAGCTTTCGCGAACGTGGCAGTGAAGCGCTTCGTAAAGCGGTTTAACCTGTTCCCAGACACGATCCATCTCTGCCGCAAACTCGTCCGCGGACATATCGTATTTAGAGCGCCACATCGCGCCCACATCCGTGAAGCCCAAATCCTGAGCACCTAAGTTAGCAATCTCAACAAGGCGGGTGTAGTCAGCCTTCATTTGCGGTGATACTTTGCGCCAATCAATCCACGCCTGCAGCATTTCTTCTGGATCTGAAGATTCCGCAAGCACATTCGAAAGCGCGATCAAGTCATGTTGTGCGCCATCGGCATCGTATCCGGCACCGTACATTCCACCTAGCCGACTCTCAATACTCGCCAGTTCAGCTGCAAGCTCCGGTTGAGCAACCGGTGCGGGTAGTGTGAGACCTAAACGCAGTAAATTAAGTTTGCGCTGTGTGTCTTCCGGTAAGTCCATACCGTTAAATTGCGCGGCGCCATTAGCCAACTCAATACCCAACACTTTGAATTGCTCATTGGCCAGGGATTCTAAATATTGGGTGTCTTCGGTGATATAGGTTTGAGCAACCCAAGAAGCCTTCGCCGTGTACTCGTATAAATCCTCGATTCTCTGCTCTGCGTCTAGCACGTATGCTTGCGCATCTTCAGCGGTTTTGGGCGCCTCTTCTTGCGATTTCGAGCACCCGCTCAGCGCTGTCGTCACCGCAGCAGCGATCATCAAGCGATTAAATAATATTGTGGTCTTGGCCATCTTGGTTTCCTTTGTAATCATTATCGTGACTCTACATTAATGGGACTCTCCGATCTTCGCAACCCCAACGGTCTGCGTGACGAGGTTACCAGCGCCCCTTTTTTGCCGTCGTTCAAGACAGCCATTCAGTCTCCTTGATACGGCTCAATGTGATCGTTTCTGAGTATCATCCACAAGCTGCTAAAGTTACTTTCAAGCGAAAAACCAATTAGAGTAGACCAACTTAGGAATTTCAACCTGACAACAGGCTGGGTAGCGTTACTGACCTAACAGCGCCATGTCGCAAAGCAATCCAGTAATGTTTGACTGGGTGCAGCACGTAATAACTAACGAGGATCAATCATGTCAGACCAATTTATTAAATCTCGAGCGGCCGTCGCTTGGGCAGCTGGTGAACCATTATCCATTGAAGAAGTTGATGTCATGCGCCCGCGTGCGGGCGAAGTCATGGTTCAGATTGTCGCCTCTGGCGTTTGTCATACGGATGCCTTCACCCTATCAGGTGACGATCCAGAGGGTGTTTTCCCAGCAATTATGGGCCATGAAGGTGGCGGCATTGTGGTTGAAATTGGCGAAGGGGTAACGAGTGTTGCGGTAGGAGATCATGTTATTCCGCTTTATACCGCGGAGTGCGGGGAGTGTAAATTTTGTACCTCTGGAAAAACCAATCTCTGCCAAGCCGTTCGGGAGACTCAAGGAAAAGGCTTAATGCCAGACGGTACCACCCGCTTCTACAAAGATGGTCAGCCCATCTATCACTACATGGGATGCTCAACATTTTCTGAATATACGGTACTCCCCGAGATTTCCCTTGCCGTTGTTAACCCTGAAGCACCACTTGAAGAAGTTTGCCTACTGGGTTGTGGGGTTACCACGGGTATGGGTGCGGTGTTGAATACTGCCAAAGTTGAGACCGGTGACACCGTTGCCATATTCGGCCTGGGGGGTATTGGCCTCTCTGCCATTATTGGTGCGCGAATGGCTGGTGCTAAACGCATCATCGGTATTGATATTAACGAGTCAAAGTTTGACCTTGCAAAAAAACTGGGGGCGACCGACTGCATCAACCCCAAGGACTACGATCGCCCAATTCAGGAGGTGATTGTCGAGTTGACCGATGGCGGCGTTGATTACTCCTTCGAGTGTATCGGTAACGTTGATATTATGCGTTCGGCGCTGGAGTGCTGCCACAAGGGTTGGGGGGAATCCATTATCATTGGTGTAGCAGGAGCAGGACAAGAGATATCAACTCGTCCTTTTCAACTGGTGACAGGTCGTGTTTGGCGCGGCACCGCATTTGGTGGCGTTAAAGGCCGTAGTGAGCTTCCGGGCATTGTGGAACAGTACCTCTCAGGCGAGTTCGCGCTAGATGATTTCATCACTCATACACTGCCGCTTGACGGTATCAACGAGGCTTTCGAACTAATGCATGAAGGTAAAAGTATCCGCAGTGTGATTCACTTTAACCACTCGCCTAAATGAATGGGCCACGTTTGGAGGAAGTAATGATGACTCAGCTCACGCAGCGCTCGCAGACTAAAGTATTTGAGGGTCTACATGCGCAATATAGCCACAACTCGGCTGCGCTCAACTGCACCATGCAGTTTGCGATATTTCTACCGCCAGCTGCGAGTAAAGAGACGCCTGTACCAGTTCTATACTGGCTTTCCGGGCTGACCTGTACCGACGAAAACTTCATGCAGAAAGCGGGCGCTCTAAAGCTCGCCGCTGAACTGGGGATTGCAATTGTAGCCCCAGATACTAGCCCACGCGGTGATGATATCCCCGATGACCCGGACCAAGCCTACGACTTCGGTAAAGGCGCGGGGTTCTATCTGAATGCTACCCAAGCACCATGGCATGAACATTATCACATGTACGATTATGTAGTGGATGAACTACCAAAGATTATCGAAGCCGAGTTCCCAGTCACTACCAGCAAGTCAATCTCGGGACACAGTATGGGCGGCCACGGTTCGCTAACTATTGCTCTCAAAAATCCCCAGAGCTATTGCTCGGTATCCGCGCTGGCGCCCATCGCAAACCCTTCCAACGGCCTCTGGGGCCAGAAGGCCTTCACTAACTATCTGGGATCAGATCGTTCCGCTTGGCATGAATATGATGCCACCGAACTCATTAAAGAGCGCGGCTACGATAAGCCAATTTTGGCGGATGTGGGCACTGCAGATAGTTTTGAAACGGAAGAATTACATTCGCAGACATTCTTAGAGGCCGCCGAAGCAGCTGGCGTTTCCATCGAGTTCAACTTCCGCGAAGGTTACGACCACGGCTTCTACTTTGTCGCCAGCTTCATTGAAAATCACCTACATTTTCATGCCAAACACCTCTTCGCAACCTAGCACTGTCTCTCCGTGCAAATCCGCTAAAGGTCTTCGGTCGCCATGCCTGTGCGTGGCATCGAAGTTCGTTGTCTTGCAGCCAGCCAGTAATCTACCAAGGCGGTGACCACCGCAATCATGCTCAAAATAATGAGCTCACTACTTACTGATAGGAGTGGTGCGTTATACAAGTGGATTTGCAAAAAATACTGGATGCCTGTGGTGGCAGGTACGGCACTCATTAGGAGATGCCACCAATCAGGAATTGATTCAACTGGCCAAATGAAACCAGCGCTGAATACCAGCGGCAATGAAGACATAATGACAACTACCACTACAATTTGCGGGTGGGGGATGAGCCGCCCAAGCAGCTGCCCCAGCAAAAGCGTTGCCACGAAGAACACGCCTAAGAATGCAACAACGCCAATTCTGAATGGCGATATCGGCACATGGTAGAGCGGTAGTAGCACATAGAAATACAGCAGCGACAGTAGCAAGAATACGCTCAGAAAGGCGGTTAGCCGAGCTGAACTCTCACGCCACCAGCTTTGTTGATAGCGGTCTCGGGCCACACCTCTTTGCCGTTGCACCCAAGTCATCGTGGCCATGCCCATTAAAGCTAGTTGATGGAGAATGAGGAGAAAAACGGCTGGAATCACATAGTTCCGATAGCCCAACTGAGGATTGAAGGCGTTTACTAGCGCAAGTTCGAAAGGCGCCGAAGTATTATTCACCACCGAGGGTGACCCCCTAAGCTGAATTAACTCACTAATCTCATTATTAAGCGCTCCCACCGCTCCCATTACCCCCTCTGCTTGCGTGGCGTAGAGTAAGTAGTAGGCGCCATCGCCGCCCATTGCTAACGTGCTACTGGAGCGCCGAAGTAACGTTCGGTTAAAATCCTTTGGAATAATGAGGTAGCCGCGCACCGCTTGGGCTGCCACTAGATCTTGAGCCACTAATTCGCTGCTAACCGTTCGATCTACCGCAACCTGAGGCGTGGCATCAATCATCCGCAGCAAACGTCTAGAGGCTACCGACTGATCAAGGTCTACCGCGGCCATTGGTATATCAGTAGGTAGTTGATGCTGATAAGGTAGCGGATAGAGAATAGCGTAGCCGACGGCGGCGATAAAAACCGTCATGCGAGTATTTTCATGCGCTATCAAAGCGCGTAACTCAAAAATAATATGCCGCCACCAACTCATGAATGCTGACCTCGATAGACGGAATAATAAAGTGCAAACGGCAAGCCAATAATGACCAGCTGACAGCCCAATGCCAGTAATGGGTTAACGCTGATCACCCCATAATTCGCCAGCGCTAACATCAACTCCGAGGATTGCGCCGCCGGAAGAATATCACGCCACCATAGCGCCAGACTTGGCATATCACTAGTGGGAAAGGTGACGCCTAAGAAGGCAAAACTTGGCGCGGTAATGGCTCCAGTCAAACTGGCCGCCTTGGCAGGGTCCGCCGGGACCAGTAAGCAAATAGACCAACCTAGTGCCTGGCAGGTCATAACGAATAGCAGGCTAATGGCCATCATGGTTAGCCAAGACCCAAACATCGGGTAGGCAAAAAATTGAAATAGAATGATTGCGGCGATCAAACCTTGAAGTAAAAACCACGGTAGAAGACGGAGCTGGCGCTTAATCATTACCCTGAGAGTGTTACCTTTCGCCATCCACCCCATGTCACTGGCGGATAGTCCCTTCGGCCGTTGGGTAAAATCTACAACGGTGGTGATGGCTATTAGGATTTGCCAAATAGCGAGGAATATTGCTGGAAGTAGAAACTGGCCATAACTCCCTGAACGGTTGTAGAGCGAACTGAGTTGAACCTGAACGGGTGCCGCAGCAAATACGGCATCGGTTGGGGAAAGTGTAAGCCCCAGAGTCTGAACACCGCGATTTATTGCCTGATCTACACCAAGAACCGACGCCACCGAAGAGCGTATTACCTTAGCGATAAGCACCAATTGTCCATTCACAACTGCTCGGATAACCGGCTGTCTGCGAGTCATAATATCTTTGCCAAAGTGGCTGGGAACCATCACTAAGCCGTACACTTCGCCCGCCTTCATTGCCACTTCGGCCTCTCGCGCCGAGTGATAGGAAAATAGTGTAATAGACGGCGACGCATCGAGCTGTCGAAAGAGTGAGCGCGAGGCCGATGAGTGATCATTGTCCACCCAGGCAACGGGGACATCCCGCACCACCTGTGCTTTGAATATCACGCTTAGCGCAAAGAAGAGCACAAGCGGAGCAACAATGAGCAACCACCAAGTTGTGACGCGAATTGACTGCAAGTCTATTGACCCTTTGCAACGCCAAGATGAACTAACACACTCATTCCTGCGCGAAGGTTTTCTAATTCACCTACCGGTTCAAGCTCAACTTCGAAGGTTCTCATATCATAACCCTGACGACTATCGGTAGCTCTCCACGTGGCATAGTCACCCATTACAGCAACATGAGAAACACTGAATTCTTGCCGTGTAAGCCCTAGCGCTGGGATATCGGCGCTTACTGTGGCGCCACGAACGAACTGACTCAGTTGATCTTCTCGTACCGCAACAACTGCGTAGGCGGTGCTCATGTCTATTAAGGTAACCACGGGGAAGCCGGGTGGAACGATTTCTCCAGGGCGCATAATGACTTCACTCACTTCACCCTGCATCCAACTATAAATTCGCGTATCGGCTTGAAAGGCACTGACTTCGGCAACGGCTGCATCGGCCATCGACAGCTCGGCTCTTGCGGCATCGACTATTTCTTCACGCGTCCCCTCCTGCACCATGTCGTAAAATGCCGCTGCTGAAGTGGCTGTAAGCTGGGCTGCTTGCCACTGCGCATGAGCCTCGTCACGCAGTTGCAGCGCAACTACACCACTGTCATAAAGAGACTGAATTCGGAGGTAGGTGTTATGAAAGAGTTCCTCAGCAACCTTTGATTTCTCCCACTGCTCGCGCGCGATCGCCACTTCCTGCTCACGAGCACCAACCTCCGCTTGGCGAGCTAACGCACCAACTGCATCTCGGCCAGCTTCCGCTTGCTGCATTTTCGCGTCCAACTCTGGACTGACAATCGTGAAGATAAGGTCATCTACTGAAATAGGCTGCCCCTTCTCCACATGCACCGAACCAATTCGGCCAGGGACCTTTGAGCTAACAATGAATTCACGCGCCTCAATGTGTCCTTGGAGGATGGTCTCCTCAGGCTCTAAAAAGCTCCAGATACTCCGTAATACCAACAACAGAACTAATGCTGTAGCAACAACCACGAATGCTTTTAACGGCTTGCTCATCGTGAGCCTCCACTATTGAGAATAAACTGATCAATCGATGAACTTAACGCACAGAGTTGCGCATACTGAAAAACGAAGGCATAGGCCGCTGCGGCACGACGCATTTCCACTACTGTTTTGTAGGTGGTGGCATCAACGAGGTCTCGACTAGTACCCAAGCCCTCTCTAAAAGCCTTCTCTCTAAGCTTGATATTTTCAGCTGCTAACTCAAGGGCCGTTGCCAAGCGATGGTACTCAAGTTGTGCCTGTTGCGCCTGCTCATAGGCGTGATTGACCAGCAGTTGCAAGTCAGTGCGTGTTTGACGAGATAAATTTTGCACCTCTAACTGCACATTATGCGCAGCCTGAACCCGAGCAGATCGGCCACTATTGCTAATCAAAGGTACTGAAACGCCCACACCCACTTGCCAATCTGGTGTGATATCAGCAAGTAAGCTATCACCTTCGTAGGCTTGATAATCGCCAAATAAAAATACGGTTGGCGCGTACTCGCTCTTCTGAAGGTCAATCGCAGCGCCACTTTGAGCGAGCTTTGCATCCAGAACGCTCAATCCCGGAAACGTATTCAGTGTGGTTTCAACGTAGTGAGCAACCGGCGCCAACTCGACATCAATGAAAAGATGAGATTGGAGATTAATAAGATTGCTGTTAATTAACTGATGAAGGGCCAATTCGGCCATCGTTACTTGGCTTTGCGCGCGAGCCAACGCTACCTTCGCGTCATCCAAGGCTACTAATGCCTGAAGCGTCTCTACGCGAGCTATCTGACCCTGCTGTTCCAGCAGGGCTGCTGCATCGGCATGTGCTTGAATACTCGTGACAACTTGCTCTTGCAGAAGTTGATTATGGCGCGCCAATTGAAGGCCATAATAGCGCTCAACCAAAACACCAAAACGTTCGGAGACCTTGAGCTGAAATTCGGCGCGAGACTCATCATACTGGGAGTTAATGATGTCTTGCGAGGCCGAGATTTTGCCACCCGTGTAAATAGGCCACATAGCTTGCAGCGAAACCGTAGAAAGATTGTCATCAGTGAAGTCTGTAACAGTTGGTATGCCAATTAGACCCGGCAGCGAAGTAATTGCTCCGGGTGCCGAGGCGAGCGGCTCAAGGTCAAGAATGTCCAACTGAATTGGGTCTGCCATTTGCACATAGGCCATATTCAGGTCTAGCCGTGGCCAGTTTAGGTCGTCAGCCACTTCGCTCAGATTAGTTCGGCTATCGAGCTTAGCTCGCTCTGCCGCCAAGACGCCATCGTTAGCCAGAACTTCTTGCCATGCAGCGCTAAACGATTGCGCTGACGCACTCGGCGCCCAGAGCATCCCAACAAAGACCGAAGCGATACCAACCGTCCGACTAAAAGTACCCGTAGCCCTCAAGGTAGTGATAGTGAATACCCCACGTTAAATTGAATAAATTGCATAGTCTATTATTTCAGTATAGACCGTTAATTTACTCACTTGCGAGATATTTTTAGCAGTGCCAAGTGCTCAATTGAGCAAAGTTCCATGCGCGCCGCCATTCAGTTATCCACTTAGGCCTTATCCTTACTGTCCGTGTAAGTGACGTTGGAACCACGCTAAGGCTGCACTTCGGCTGCTTTCTAGGTTGTCGCCGTGATACATGTCGTAATGGCCACCGGGGAAGGTTACATACTCCGCCGTTGCTTTTTGCTTAACCGCCTCGAATAACAACACACCATTGAACTGACGATCAAACATGGTCTCATTCTCAGCATCAATCACCAGCGTTGGCGTGGCCAGATGGTTTACATAGGGCAGCAAATCAAAGCGTTTTAGTGCCGCCCAGTCTGGAAAACCAGCTAAGGAGGGGTCAATTCGACTTACTTGGCCAGGAAAAGGGGGTAGCTCACCACGCGCTGTAAGCGTCTCTAACTGCCACATTCCCTCTGCAGGCAAAGCCTGAAGATTATGTGCATAATTAACTGGCCCCATTTGACTGACAAAGGCTTTCACTCTGGGATCGGTTGCCGCAGGTATTAGCCCTAGCCCACCGCCCATACTGGTTCCCCAAACACCTAAATTATTAGGCATAACCTGAGCTTCACCCCCCAGAAAGTAGAGCGCTGCTCGGACATCGGCCGACATCGAGTAGGGGTCAATGATGCCTCGTACATGCTGCGCTGCCAAACTTAACGTCTGTGTTTCATCCGCGGCTCCCATGACTTCCGTAGCTACCAGCGGACCGTCGCTTTCGCCCCACCCCTTGAAGTCAAAGGTTAAAACCACAAAGCCTTCGGCTGCAATCGCTTCGGCGTAATTGCGGCCGACGTTAGATTTATTGCCTCCCCAACCCGCAATCATCAAAATGCCGGGCAAACGCTGCCCTTCGACGATAGATTTCGGGGTATAGACATCCCCCGCTAGGCGAACACCTTCGCTCCAAATCGTCACGGCACGCTTATCCACATCGCTAGCGTGAGAGATTGATACAACCCCAATTATTGCCGCCGCTATGGCGATAATAAGAGTACGGGCGAGTAGCGAGAGGTTACGAACTGACATAGAAGCTTCCTTGTTTTTGTTATTAGTGCGCCGCTGGAAAACGAATCAACATCCAGCGGCTCTATATAGCCACCCTAACATGTCACATCAGTGACTATTGTCACCTTTGAGTCAGCATTAGCGGACATAAAAAAACCTAATACGCGGACGTATTAGGCTTTCTGATTACTCCCCTCTCTGAGCGAAGCGTTAGACTATTTGCATTAACCCCGTTTAGAAACGGTAACCAACATTCAGGCGGTAAACCCAAGGATCAATGTCAGCGCTAACCGCTACTGTCCCAGAGGGCTCCAGTTCGATGGTTGCGTCCGCTTCAATTTGAGCCAACATTGCACTCGCGTTTACAAACCATGAATCATTAATGTAGTAATCCAGACCAAACTGCACCGCAACACCAAAGGAGTCATCTAGATCTAAGCTTGCACCTGTTGCACCCAGCGCCGCTTCGAAAGCCGGGTCCACCTCTTGCGAGAAAAATGTGGTGTAGTTGAGACCCAAGCCTACATAGGGCTGCCACGACGAATCGCTGTGCCCCATGAAGTAGTACTGCGCAGAAACCGTTGGTGGTAGGTGCTTAGTGGTACCTACTGGCGCACCATCCAGAGCGCCGCCATCTATTGAGATATCATGCTCGAAGGGGGTTGCCGCCAAGACTTCGATCCCCCACTGAGAATTGAACATATAGGTACCACTAATCCCAAACTGGCTGTTATCGCCAACGTCAATGGCATTCGCCGTGCCAGCCAAACTTGTTCCATCCAGCGTGGGGACTCCGGAGTCGACATCAGGCTGAACTGAAGCGATACCGGCGCGAATTAAAATGTCGCCGCCATTTAGCTGAGCTGCCTCGGCATTTGCCAAAACTAGTGCCGAACTGCCAATCGTCACTGCAAGTAGTAGTTTGTTCATAGGTGATTACCTCTGATCTTGTTAGAAACACTAATCAGCTTCCACGCTGAATAAATAACAGACTGACTATAGTTTCACACTGTTAGTTGCGCAAAATATCTATTTATCGGCGGCTTCATTATAACCACACTATTTGTAAGGTCAATTTGTTTGATCGCTGTTGTGGCGGCTATTTTTTGATGATCTAGGCGGTGGCGGTGGCGGTGGCGGTTCAGAGCTTGCGCTTGTTTCATTCTGCTATTAAGGTTAATGAGGAGCCACGAAGGTGGTGGTCTAAGTTTCAACCAATGCAGGATGCATATTATGAAAAGATTTTCCGTAATACTTACTCTAGTGTGTGGTGTATCTATGGGCTGCTCAATGACGCCTCAGTATGCCGTTCAACAATTAGATGCCTCAACATTTAGTGTCACATCGCCTTTCACTTCGATGCCAACTGAGCTCGAGCGTTTCACCGAAAACGCCAATTTGGTTGCTAACAATTACTGCCTAACTCAGCAGTCAGCTATGTCAGTAACAGACACTGTTACGCAAACAACCACATCAAGCTCCGGTAGTCACGCAAGTTGCGGCGCCTCTGCCTGCCCGAGTGGTATGTCAAGCTACGAACTTGCTCGTGTACGAGTTGAGTTTAGCTGCAGCGAAAGTGCCTAACAGCATCGATCTCAACGACTGCTAAGACACTATCAATGAGTTAGAAAAGAGCGGGATGAATATTCACCCCGCTCTTTTTTTAGCTGTTGATAGTTAACACGCCCAATCGTTGCACAGCGAATACCCCGGAGCAGCAATGTTAGGTATTCATTGCACCGCAAGGATTGAAAGGTGCTGTTGATCACAAGACCGTTCCACAGGCGAAAAAAAGCCCCAGTTCTAGGAACTAGGGCTCTTGGGGTATAAACCTACTACTTAGAAGTTGTAGTTAACACTTACACCAGCCGTACGTGGGTTACTCCAGTTAGCCTGAAGACTCGCAATTGACGGACGCTCACTTGGATTAAATACCACAACGCGGTTTAGCTGCGCTTCGTTTTCCAAGTTCATCACATAGCCCTGCACTTCCCAGCTCGCATCAGGCGAAGCCCAGATCAAACGAAGATCTGTGCGAGTGAAGGAATCCTGCTTTGCTCCCTCTACGTTAATGTCATAAGCGTAGTAGTCACCTGAGTAATAGGTTTGTGCGTAAGGCGTAAGCGTACCCATATCGCCTAAATAGATATCATAGCTTGCCTGCAAACCTAAGGTCAGCTCAGGAGCCAGCGCCGGACGGAAACCCTCTAGATTGAGCAATGATGCTGGATCATTAAGATCCTGACGACCACCCATGTTACCCAGACCTTGTACTTTAGATACTTCGTACTTGCCAAATTCAGCCTGCATGATGGACAGGGAGCCAGAGAGACTCAACTGATCAGTTGGATTCCAGCTTAGCTCAGCTTCAAAGCCCATACTGTCAAGTTCGCCACCATTCTCAGTGTACTCGGTTACACCGGTGCCCTGAACAACGAATGACTGCGCCTGCATATCACGGTACTGATTGAGATAAACCGCAGCGTTGAAGACCATGGTGCGATCTAACCAAGTTGACTTATAACCCACTTCCCAAGCCGTCACAGTCTCTGGCTCATAGGTAAGTGGTACAACAGGATCTACGAAGTTAATACCACCCGCGCGATAGCCTGTGGAGACTTGGCCATAGAGCATTTGATCATCATTAAGATCGTGCTCAACCGCAGCCTTGTAAAGGATGTCGTTCCAATCACCTTTACTACCCTGTCCCTTCATTGGAACTGGCGGCCAAACACTCCAGTCAAGCGGATCACGTTGTTGCTTGGTATCTTCCGCGTAACGAATACCACCCACCAAGCGAGTTGCTTCGCTCATGTGTAAAGTACCGTTAGCAAATACGCCAAGGGACGTACTCACATAGTCGCCTTGATTATCCCAATGAGGCACTGCGGTAACATCACCTACACGCTCTAACCAGTTCCAACCAGCAGCCTGCTCGAAGTAATAAGCACCACCTAACCACTCGAAGGTATCATTTGCTGGCGACGTGAATTGAATCTCGTGGGAGAAAGTATCTTGATCAGAGTTCCAACCCACAAAACCGGAATCAGTCAAGCTACCGCCGTCGCTGTAGTCAGGGTCGTAAGTCTGAGATCCCTCAAAATTAGTTTGGTTACCGGTGTATTTAATGACCACCCAATCCGCATCCCACTCCGCCTGAACGGTAAAGAATGAGCTTTCCAAGTCAACACTAGAAGCCATGTTACGGGAAACCTTCCAAGGCCCCTGATCAGTTGCTGCCGTGGCATCAGCTGGCAAGTATTGGTGCCCAGCTAAGAAGTTTCCGTTGTCATAGGCACCAATTTGCTGGTAACCCCAAATTGCTGAGCCATTACCTTCTTGAGTGCCTTGACCTGCACGGACAATAACATCTAAAGACTCAGTTGGCTGCCAACGTAGGCTAGCTCGGAAGTACTTGTTATCAGCGTCGTTAAGATCATCACTTGGACCATCAACGTAGGTATTTTCAATGTAGCCGTCACGCTGATCCATTAAACCGGCTAGACGAACAGCTAGCGTATCAGAGATAGGAAGATTAACCGCACCTTCCACCTTACGACGGTCATAGGTACCCGCAAGTGCTTGAACGTAGCCGCTAACTTCATCGAATTCTGGCGCACGAGTATGGATGTTAATCGTTCCACCGAAAGTATTTCGACCATAAAGTGTTCCCTGCGGGCCACGAAGCACTTCAATTCGCTCTAGGTCAACATAGGATCCAAGTGCCTGTGTTGTGGTGGGGACGTACACGCCGTCCTCAAATATACCCACAACCTGCTCGGCTTCTGAACCTACGTTATTGGTTCGCGTTCCACGAATTGCCAATCGAACTTCACTGCCCGACTGTCCGTAACTCATGCCTGGAACCAAATTCTCAATTCGACTTACGTCTTCAATTCCACCCTTAGCAATATCGTCAGCGCCCAGTGCTGTTACAGCAACTGAGACACTCTGAATATCCTGTGATCGCTTCGTTGCCGTGACGATGATTTCTTCGACCTGACGATTATTAGCAGATTCTTGCTCCGTAGCCTCAGTCTCCTGTTGAGCTACCACCGAGCCCGACAGGGCTAACGACACCCCTAAATAAAGTGCATTGCGTTTTACTTCCATTGTTTCGCTCTCCAGATGTTTATTTTTTTGTTGTCTTGACACCTTCCTCAAATATAAAACCAAATGTACTTCGAATGCAAAGTTTTTTACTTCGAATGCAATGAGTTGCGAATGAGCGATAAGCTTGAAACATGAGAGCGAGGACAAACTGATTGATTGCCGAGTAAGAATACGCGTAACATCGATATCTAAAAATTAATGGCTACTGGTAGTAATAATGCAAAACGATGCCCTTCGAAATACCCAACGACTTCTCTCAATAGGCAATACCGTGGAAGCTATTGAGTCATTAGAGGCTAGTATTTGTAGCGAAAATCCGGATCACCATGCGCTTGAACTTCTAGGTGGATTACTGCTCAATTCAGGCCAGATTACCAAAGCTCAGCGCTACTTGAGTTCAGTTCAAGCCGCTGATATAAAATCGGCTAATCTCGCTAGAATGGCCGGCTACTGTGCCGTTCAATTCGGCGAGGCTGCGCAAGCCATCAGCTATTACCGCATTGCTAGCGAAATGCTTCCCGAAGACCTTGATATTCAAGTAGAATTTGCAACGGCACTGCGTATTGGCGGTAAATTCGGCTGGGCCAAGCAACAACTCCAAAGTCTGCTTGATAGAGCGCCTGATAATACCCTAGTGTTAGATGAAGCCGGCTGGCTGGCGTTAGCTCAAGGAAAATATAGAGCCGCGGCGCAGGCATTTACCAAGAGCATTTCAGCTGAAGGCCCAACAGAGCAGCGGCTCAATGGCATCATCCGTGCTTATATTGAAATCAATGACCTTAAACATGCGGGAGACCTGTTGCTCAAAGCCCGCCAAGAGTACCCGCAGAGCACCGACCTGCTCCACCTCGAAGCAGTGCTACTGACTAAGCTGAAGGAGTTTGCAGCGGCATATGATTGCTACCAAGCAATTCTGGCTGCTACGCCGGATAAACGAGACAGTCAACTTAACTTGGGCGTACTCGCGGCAAAGCGCGGGGAGCTGGAATTCGCCGAAACATTGTTCACGCGGATTATTGACACAAACCCGGCTGACTTTGAAGCTTGGTATCAACTCGCGTCCCTAGATCAGAATCGTCTTGGTACGGAATTGCTTAACCGCTTCGAGCAGCACTGTGCGCCGTTTCAAGGTTCAGCAAGATACTGGTTTGTTTGCGCCAAACTGCAGCATCAGAGCGCTGACTATTCGGCCTCATTTTCCAGCACCCAGCGCGCTCGTGAGCTCCAACTTATCGACGAAGGCTGTGAAGTTTCATTTCCTCGGCAGTACAACCTTAGTGACTTCACCTCCTCAAACGAGCAGACCAAACCATCGATCATTTTCGTCACCGGAATGCCTCGTAGCGGTACTACCCTCACACAACGTATCATTTCTCAGCACGAGCGTTGTATTGCGCTAGGTGAAACGGGTGTTATTCAAAAGCTCATTGCCGAGCTAAACCTGGACCCCAGTGCACCACAAGCCTACCTAGGAACTCTTAGCGGCCTGCAGAAGCAGCGCATAGCTGACAACTTGCGCCAAGATTTATTGCCTGGAGATGGCGCTGTTGCCGTTGAACACACACCCATTAACGTGTTCTACATCCCTATTATTGCGGAATTACTCCCGGAAGCTAGGTTTGTGATTTGCGAACGCGAGCGCATCGATAACTGCTTGTCTATCTATCAGCAGTCGCTCTCTCGTGAGTATCGCTTCGCCAACTCGCCCGCCGTACTCGCTGAGGTTTGGGAGGACTGTCATCGGCTGACGCGACAGCTATGCGATGCTTGGCGCGAACGAGTCTACTGTGTTCAGTATGAACAGTTGGTGCAGGCGCCCGAAACGATAATCCCTGAGCTACTCAACGCCCTAAATCTCCCATTCGATGGGGCCTGTTTAATGCCTGAAAGTGGCTCA
Source organism: Umboniibacter marinipuniceus (assembly GCF_003688415.1). Taxonomy (NCBI): domain Bacteria; kingdom Pseudomonadati; phylum Pseudomonadota; class Gammaproteobacteria; order Cellvibrionales; family Cellvibrionaceae; genus Umboniibacter; species Umboniibacter marinipuniceus. Next base: position 57,891 of record NZ_REFJ01000005.1, on the reverse strand, counting down.
GACTGGGTCCACTCGCCCAACCTTCGACAGGCACGGCGCGCAATCCATTGCGAGTCTGTGGACAAACGATCACGATACGGCTCAGCCATTCATCCGTTTCTGGCTGAACTAGCTCAATAGAACGGACTGACTATTACCCCGTCCTGTAGGGGTACACTGAATTTGGTCGTTTACGCTCCTGAGTGTGCCTGTCCATGTCGTGGGCTCTGAAATCGGCGACAGGCTACTGATCAAAGTGCCTGTCCTGTTTCCTTCTCGAAATAACGACGAACACGATTTCCATCACCACGTCCTTCGAGCACCACGTTTCCGCGCGGGTCGACGGCAAGGGTTTCTTGGAAGTAGTTGGTCAGTTCGCCGTTGGTATCGGTGGAAAGCAGCAAGGTATTCGTCATCATAACGAATTGCCGTAGCATGATACCCGTGCTATCGTGCCCCAATGATTGTATCGTTCAAAAACAAAGCCACCGAAGATATCTTCAATGGTAACGCTTCTAAAGCGGCCAGAAAGGCTTGCCCACAAGCACTATGGAAGGTGGCCTCGAGGAAACTTGATCAACTCGACTCGGTATACGCACTCGACTAGCTCAAAGTTCCTCCAGGTAATCGGCTAGAAGCGTTATCGGGAAGCCGTTCTGGGCAACACAGTATCCGTATCAATCAGCAGTTTCGTATTTGCTTTAAATGGGGAGTAAATGGCCCGTTTGAAGTAGAGATAACAGATTATCACTAGAGGTGACAATATGGTTCGCATTCCAACTAACAGAGTTCCGACGCATCCGGGTGAAATGCTGCTTCATGAGTTCTTAGTTCCGATGGAAATTACCCAGCGCGAACTTGCAGACGCTATTCATGTGCCTTACCAGCGTGTAAATGAACTTGTGAATCAGCGAAGAGGCGTAACCCCTAGCACTGCGTTGCGCCTTGCACGATTTTTCAACGTGTCAGCCGATTTTTGGCTTAACCTGCAAGTACGCTGGGATTTATACAAGGTTCAGCAAGCAGAACATGATGAATTACAAGCCATCGAGGATTTCCATCAATTTCAGAAAATGGCGTGAGCTTGGGGCCTTCGATCAGAACAAAAAAATAGCCCAACCAAACGGTTGAGCTATTTCTAAAATATGGCATCCCCAAGGGGAGTCGAACCCCTGTTACCGCCGTGCATTGAGCGCGCGGTGGCCACTGCCACTCACGGTATTGACAGTATCCAAACGAAAAAAAAGCCCAACCAAACGGTTGAGCTTCTTTAATATGGCGTCCCCAAGGGGAGTCGAACCCCTGTTACCGCCGTGCATTGAGCGCGCGGTGGCCACTGCCACTCACGGTATTGGCAGTATCCAAACGAAAAAAAAGCCCAACCAAACGGTTGAGCTTCTTTAATATGGCGTCCCCAAGGGGAGTCGAACCCCTGTTACCGCCGTGAAAGGGCGGTGTCCTAGGCCTCTAGACGATGGGGACTTAGGACGATTTCTTACGAAACCTAGTGGCATATTTCAATGCCGTTAAACAATTTCTTGCTTAACTTACTTCCCCTAGAGCAAGTGTTCTATCTTTGGGCCAACAAAGATAAATTGGAGCGGGAAACGAGATTCGAACTCGCGACCCCGACCTTGGCAAGGTCGTGCTCTACCAACTGAGCTATTCCCGCAATATGGCGTCCCCAAGGGGAGTCGAACCCCTGTTACCGCCGTGAAAGGGCGGTGTCCTAGGCCTCTAGACGATGGGGACTTAGGACGATTTCTTACGAAACCTAGTGGCATATTTCAATGCCGTTAAACAATTTCTTGCTTAACTCACTTCCCCTAGAGGAAGTGTTCTATCTTTGGGCCAACAAAGATAAATTGGAGCGGGAAACGAGATTCGAACTCGCGACCCCGACCTTGGCAAGGTCGTGCTCTACCAACTGAGCTATTCCCGCAATATGGCGTCCCCAAGGGGAGTCGAACCCCTGTTACCGCCGTGAAAGGGCGGTGTCCTAGGCCTCTAGACGATGGGGACA
>NZ_REFJ01000005.1:0-55791 GCF_003688415.1 Umboniibacter marinipuniceus | reverse complement strand
ACTGAGCTATTCCCGCAATATGGCGTCCCCAAGGGGAGTCGAACCCCTGTTACCGCCGTGAAAGGGCGGTGTCCTAGGCCTCTAGACGATGGGGACCCAGTACAAGCTTGGCAAGTCATTCCTCACCAAAGCGGCGCGAATATTAAAATCCACGCCGCCTTCTGTCAACGTTTTTTTTATAAATTTCAGTAACTTAGTTTAAGGAAAACCACGTAGCCTTCAATTAAGCCTGCTTGGCCAGCTCAACTTTAATGTCCGCAGCAATGGCTTCGGGCTTAGTCTTCGGTGCGTAGCGACGAAGAACCTGTCCGTCTCGCCCCACCAAAAACTTAGTGAAATTCCACTTAACACCAGTTGTGCCAGCGATACCTGGCGCCTTTGTCTTCAGGTAACTGAACAGTGGCGACTGTGCATCACCGTTCACATCAATTTTCTTAAAGAGTGGGAATGACACACCGAAGTTTAGGTCGCAAAACGATGCAATTTCTTGATCATCACCCGGCTCCTGCTTACCAAATTGATTGCAGGGGAAGCCAAGGACTTCGAAACCCTCTGATTTAAACTCGCTATAGAGTGATTCCAAACCTTTATATTGAGGAGTAAAACCACATTTGCTTGCCGTGTTCACCACCAGCAGCACTTTTCCTTTGTATTCGTCCAGCGTTACTGATTCGCCCTTATTGGTTTGCACCTCAAAATCATAGACACTCACTGACGCTCTCCCCGTTAATTAACTCACTGTTTAAGTTCATCGCGTATCCCGCGAATTAGAGAAGCACCATAGCCAAAATCGCGTGCTTGATCTATTGCGACTACCCGCAAGTCTATGCGCGTTCCCGCCGGTACCGCCTTCACCCTGACCGCCACAAGGTAATGGTAGCTCAAGGCCGAGGTGGTCACCCTATAAAGCGCCTCACGCTCTCTTGGCTGCCCCACGCGCTCCCAGCTATCGCGAAGAGAAATCGCGTTGAGACGCTCGAGCACCACCTCTGGTTCCGCCGACAGAAGTATTGGTGTGACATCCGGGTAGGTATGCTGCTGTAATAATCCTTCAGGGTGCTGATCCCAGCCATCTATCACAGGCGGATTGAGTACATCGGTACTGATATCTCGAAGCGCTGCAAGCCCCATATTGGCGGGCCCAATCCAGAGCCAGACCACCATCACCGGAAGCGCAACAATCATCCCTAAGTATGACCAGCGATCAAACTCCTCAACTCTGGCCCAGCGGAAAAGCGTGTAGGGAACAAAAAAAATTGATGCCACAACGAAAACCCAAAGTGCCGTTGCAAACATCCACAATCCCAGTGCATGGGGCAGCAACTCAAGCTGTTGATTGAGAAAACCCAATATCATTAGTCCGAAGCTATATGCTAAGCCCTTTTTCGCCCAGCCCCACGCTCGAAGCCTAAACACTAAAATCACCCAAACTTAGCAACCGACTAATCTGACACATTGGTTTCTGGCCCTGCTCACTCCACTCCACAAAGTATCGTTGGACTAAACGCCAATCGCGCTGACTACTAGGCGCTTTATCAACCATCCCATAGCGAATAAGCTCGCGGACAACATCATCGGAGAGCATGAAAGTATCTTTACCCACCATTCGCAGGAAACTCGCCCCCGAGCGCCCACCCAATTGGGCGCCGTAGCGCTTCATCCGAATCCACAGCTCTACAATCCGATGTTGCGGCCAGGCCGCAAGAAAACTACCCACACTACCCGCCTCTGTGCGCCAATCCATGAGTAACTTGGCATTGCGAGGAATGGATGACAATTTCTTGCGATGACGAATGAGTTGAGCGTCGGTCATCAGTCGGTCAATATCATCGTCACTGATCATGGCGCAGCTTACCAGGTCAAACCCGTCAAAGACCTCCTCGAACTTGGACCAACGCGCATCCACTACTCGGTGGGTCATTCCAGCTCGAAATACCCGACGAGTCATCTGTGATAAGTAATAACTATCTGACTGCTCAATAAGCTGCTCAGCAGATTTGGCGAGAGGAAGACTACGCTCTAACGCATTGCTATCGCCAGCGAAACGCTGCAGGGCTCGATGGTAAATGGCATCGTAGGTGGGAATCACGAGTCATCACCCTCGTGCCGCAAAGACGCCGAATTAATGCAGTAACGCAAACCAGTGGTCTCGGGTCCGTCAGGAAAAACATGGCCGAGATGGGCGTCGCACTGGGTACATACTACTTCGGTTCGAACCATGTTAAAGGTAGTGTCTAAGTGTTCAGTAAGTGCGCCCGAAATAGGCTGATCGAAACTTGGCCAGCCGCAACCCGCATCAAACTTCGTCTCCGATCTGAATAACGGAGCATCACAGCAAATACAGTGATAGACACCGTCACGCCAAACATCCCAATACCGCCCAGTAAAAGGCCGTTCTGTTCCTTTTTCCTGAGTCACTCGGTACTGCTCCGAGCTCAGTTCGCTCTGTAATTCCACTTTACTACGCTTCGGCATAAGTCCTATTCCAAACCCCTATTTTTGTATTCATTATAAACACGCTAGCATGGAAATTGGGGAACAATTATTCGTAATGTGCGGAGCTGCCATGCGCTATCAAAAATCCAATCGCCTTAATGATGTATGCTATGACATTCGAGGTCCTGTCCTGGAAGCCGCCGAGCGACTTGAACGCGAAGGCCACCGAATCATAAAACTTAATATTGGCAATCCTGCTGCCTTTCAACTTGATGCTCCCGACGAAATCATCGTGGATGTTATAGCTAACCTAAGGAAGGGAGAGGGCTACTCCAACTCCAAGGGGCTATTCTCGGCCCGTAAGGCTATCTTTCAGCGCTGGCAAGCGAACGGGCTTGGCCATATTGATATCAATCATATTTGGCTCGGAAACGGCGTTTCAGAGCTAATTAGCTTAGCGACTAGCGCCCTCCTCAACCATAACGACGAAGTGCTCATTCCCGCCCCCGATTACCCATTATGGACTGCCGCGGTCACACTCGCTGGTGCCACACCAAGGCATTATCAGTGCAACGAGGATCTAGGGTGGGAGCCGAACATTGAACATATTCGATCGCTCATTAACCCCAACACCAAAGCACTTGTTTTAATTAATCCCAATAACCCAACGGGAGCCGTCTACAGCCGCGAGTGCTTAATCCAAATAGCTGAACTCGCGAAACAACATCAATTAGTGGTTTTCGCCGATGAGATTTATGATCGAATTATTTATGACGATGCCGAACACATCCCCTTCGCGCAGTTTGCAGAGCAGTTCCTTTGCCTGTCATTTAATGGCCTATCGAAGAGCCATCGCCTTGCGGGCTTTCGCTCTGGATGGATGGTTGCCAGCGGCTGTGTCGAAGAAGCCTCTGATCTGATTGAGGGCATAAACATGCTAGCGTCTATGAGGTTATGCAGTAATGTTCCGGCGCAACTTGCGATCCAAACTGCGCTGGGTGGGCATCAGACAATTGATGATCTAGTGGCGCCGGGCGGAAGGCTCTATGAACAACGTAACAGGGCCTATGAGTTACTCACTGCCATTGAGGGCATCAGCTGCGTAAAAGCTCAAGCGGCACTCTATCTATTCGTCAAAATCGACACAAATATCTATGCGGTACCCGATGATGAGGAGTTAGTCCTGCAATTTCTACTCCAACAACATATTCTATTAGTTCAAGGGAGTGCATTTAATGTTCCAGAAAAACATTATCTTCGCTTCGTTTTCTTGCCACATATCGAGGATCTCGTGGTTGCCATTGAACGTCTAGAGACGTTCTTGCAACAGTACAAACGCCATGACTACTAGCATACCCAACGATTTAAACTTTGAAGATTTCTGTCAAGATAGCGCTCGGGTACTCCTGGCCCTGATGGTTCAATTCCCGCTGCCAATAACCCTATATATTGAAGATATTGTGGGGCCCGAGCCCGAGGATGAGTTTGGCATCAAGTCCGAACGATACTTGCGAACGCTAGGCAGTATCACCTGGCTGGCTCATGAAGGGTATATCCGCTACTCGCAGCAGGTACAGCAAGAAGCCTTTGACGAAACCATCCTCACAGAGCAAGGCTTGCGCCTACTGATGCACCCTACACCGGAACAAACCACACTGTTAAACCAACTTCGAGCTCAGCTGGACGAGCCTAGTTTGATTCCAGCCACCATGGTGAACGCGTTATTCCGCTGATACCTATTAATGGCTACCGGATTCAGCGTCAGACGGCGTTAAGCCATCGTTAAAGGGATATAGCACGTGATCACGATAGCCCGTTACCACGGGAATGAGCCCAGACCACTCTGCGTCTAATTGCGGGTCATTACTATCAATAATTAACGGCCGATTCCCTAACCCCAGCAACTTTGTTTTCGTCATCGCTACCGTCACCGCGGACTTCCCCACTCGACGAAGTACCGCCGGTGAAAATTGTTGATTGCCGCGTCCAAAGACATGCCCCTGCCCACCAATGGCCGTGACCAGAACATGGATCACTTCGGTCCAGCTCTCGATCAACGCTAAGAGTTCATCAGCCGTAACATCTGACGCCACAAGCTCACCGCGTTGAACGACATCAACCCCCAATAGCGTGTTATCCAAGTGATTATATTCCATGAAGGCCCGCGTGGTGGTGCCGGGGCCAATAATCCACATGGCGTCTGGGTCAAATAATTCGCTGATTTCCGCTGAGATTTCATCTAAGACCAGCTCCTCAACCTCTACACCGCCTACCTTTGTTGCTTGCACGAATTGACCAATCTCGGGAACGCTCAACTCTCCATAGTACCGAGATTTGACCACTCCCTCTCGGTAGGCCTTTTCGTCCAGATCACGGACCTCCTGGAGCCTGAGGTCAACCAAGTCCGCTACATATAGCCCCTTGATCACCTCCGCTGCGGCAATTGGCGTCACCGCGAAGCAGCCCGACTGCATCTTAACTCCCGAAGGCAGCCCCAATGCCGGCAAGCTTGTGCCTATAGCATCAAAGACATTGCGGGCAGTACCATCGCCACCTACGAAGATCAGTAGGTCTACACCACTCGCGGCAATGGTTGTTGCCGCTTGTTGGGTGTCTTCCGCGCTAGATGGCAGTTTAGCTTCACCAAGTACCTCGGCAGAAAACCCTGCTTTAGCAAGATAATCTGCGCCCATCAGTCCGCCCCAGCTTACAAATTCCAACACTAAATCAGCTTGTTTGAGGGCGCTTAGGAACTGTTCGGCACGCTGCGCTGCGCGCAACTGGATTCCAGCGCGCAACAGTTGATCTCGCTCCGCCATATCGTCGCTACCTTTTAGCGCCTCGGCGCCGCCGATACCGGCGTAGGGATTTACAATCCAACCTAGCTTTAGCATTTCATCTTCTCAGTTATTAGCATCGGAAATATTCGTCTTCTGTTGCGACTTCGTCGGCAAAACCGTGCCAGTCTGCGCCATTCGTCGGGCCAAGTATGAGGCACGTTGGCTGAACTTCGCCACCCTCTACTAAACTTTTAGCTCTACAAAAGGAGTTAAACATGGCAGAGCAACTCAGTCACGGCACTTGGGTTCAGGAAGATGGCACTGAGATTCCAATCACCTCAGTGATGATCAATTCAGCCCTATCACAAGTCCGTTCAAGACCTGGCTGTGTACCCGACCAAAATTCGTTAACGCTGTTTCATGTTATTCCCAGTCGAAACGTGAGAACTCGTTCCTTCCAGGATAATGTTTGCGCAAGCCGTCGAAAGTAACCGCATTCTCTTCCGGTGCGCCACGCAGCGCTGTGCGAAAAATACCATCATCACGCCAGATGTCATAGCTCGCCGCAATCTGATCCTGCCAAGCCTTAGATTCAGTTGGCCGCGCCAACTTGGCTCCGGCCACCTGCTCCCACCCTACCGTTGGGATATCATTTAAAGCTGCCCAAGCGTTAAAAATCATCCACGTTCCTCTGAGTTTTGCTTCGTTGGCATAGCCAGCAATATGAGGAGTAGCAATTTCTGCTCTAGCAATTGACGCCTGTGACACGGCTGGCTCAGCATCCCAAACGTCGAGCACCCAACGTATATCTTCGCGAGCGAATAGCGCCGCATCACGTATAACCGGTCCACGGCCAGCATTAACGATCACCGCACCTTTTTTCAGCAGCTGAATATTAGCTTCATTCAACAGGCCAACACTCGGGTAGCGTCCATCGCGAACCAGGGGCGTATGAAAACAACAGATATCGGCAATTTGTAAAGCCTCTGAGAGAGATGTCAACGGCACCACAGCGTGAGTCAAATTCGGATCAACGGCTACCACTGTGGCACCCAAACTTTGCAGGCGAAGCGCAACCCTGGATCCCACATTGCCACAACCAACGACTGCCGCAGTTTGCCCGCGTAATGGTTGTTCAAGTGCCGCCAGTGCCGCCATTACATAGTCGGCAACGCTATCGGCGTTGCAGCCAGGTGCCGACGACCAAGGCACCGCACTTTGGGTGAGAAATGGGATATCTAGATGATCCGTGCCGATGGTACAGGTACCAACGAACTTAGGAAGGTGGCCGGACAGAAGCTTACGATCTACCGCCGTTACCGAGCGGACTACTAAGGCGTCACAATTCGCCAGCGCTTCGGCTGACATAGTTCGCCCATTCAGCCGCACTATTTCATCGAAATAGCCACCGAACAAAGCGTCGACACCGGGGATATTTTCATCAACTACCAACTTCATATCAATTCCTTGATGTCTGGTTCACTAATTCAATTCAGTATACGAAGGAAGTGTTGCTAGACCGATGACTTGCCCCCCTAGCGATTCAGCTAAGGCCTCTGCAAATCGTTGCGCTCGAGGAGGAAAGCCCGCCTCTGCGTAGCGAACAAACTGAGCAAACACCGCTTCCTTCAACGCCGTTGGGTCAGTTGGTTGGTCGAGGTTATCAACACTTACCGCGAAGTTTAGCCCAGCGGCAAGGGACAAATACCATTCTACCGCTTGAGGCTTAGCCTCTACTGCCACAAACTGGGCTTGCTGCTCGGAACTGCGACCATCAGGCGCGTACCAGTATCCGTAATCTTCTTGGCGGCGTCTCTGCTCGCCGGCTATGCACCAATGCGCTACTTCATGCAAGGCGGAGCGCTCGTAGTCCAATCTATAGACGATACGCGCGGGGGTACCTTCGCTTACGGGAAGATAAATTGGCTCATCTGCCCCACCTCGAAGTTCGGTTTGGTAGTCGGCGCCGAAAACCGCAGCAAAAACCTCACAAATACGCAGATCGACTCTCGACGGTAGCGCTGAGAGAGATAATCGGTTGTCCAATGACACACGCAACTCCGAATGAAAACTATACTTAGAGGGTGCAAGTTTTAACAACTTGCCAATCTGAGGCGGTATTATGAACCCTAGCTACAATCCCGACAAGCCTGACCCAAATGTCACGGGTATATTCTCAAGACAGGCCATCAATGAGGAGCCAGCTCAACGAATACGCTGCGTTAGCCCCGAGTTCACGGGTATCAAGATGATATACCAATGTGACGAAGACACGCGTTACTATGCGCTGCCAATTCTTTGCTGGTCGATGTTAGAGGATGGAAGGGTTACCGGCCTCGTAGCCTGGCAAGATTCAGTTTGCCCGTGCGATCAAGTAACACTCGCTTATGGTGGGCGCTGGGTAGGCTATCAGGACTGCCATTCAAACGCCCTTCAGCTGGAGGCGCCAGAGTCCAAACGCGTCGAATTACTCGCCATGGCTCAACAGCCAACGAAGACGCATCAACGCCTCTTTCCAGAAATCATTGGCACCCACGCGCTGATATTGGCCGATAACGATGGGGGGTACGACCTTAGACCCATTGTAGGCTGGCGGTTAATTGATGGTGCTGTCATCGGCCTGTTTCATGCGAACTACGAACAGCGCAGCAAGCCCTTAGCAGAGCAACAAACGTTTTCAGCAAATCAACCTGAAGCAAGGTTTCTCTACTACTTCCACTACGCGATTGCTAAACGTGTCCATGCCAAGGAGCCTGGCGCGATGGCCAGTATGAAAGATATCGTTATGCGCCTAATTGGCTAAGAGCCCTAGGCGTTAACAAAACTAACTCGTGAACGTTACTAACTAGTGAACTTTACTAACGACACTAGGTTGCAGCGGCGATTTTGATTACAAAATGAAACTCTTCCTGACCATCACTCTGCACCACTTCACTCGAAACTAAGTCGTGTTCCAGAAACTGACAAAACTTGGCTATATCGCGTTGAGTGGAAGGATCGGTGGCTAGCACCTGAAGCAACTGGCCCTGTGTAGCCTCTCGAACTGCCCCGTGCAACATCATCACGGGCTCCGGACAAAATAGACCGCGTGTATCTAAAACATGATCAATCGTCATGACCACCCTCACTAGTAAGCTCATTAGCCTGCCAAGCTTCAGCTGTTGTGATATGCGTGCTAGATAGGACGGGATCGAATACGATCAACGCCCTACCGGCAAGCAGCTCATGCTTAAGCTGCGAAATTTTACTCGCTAGACTCTGCTCAACCGCACCATAGTCAGTCCCTTCACGAGTAATAAATTCCTCGAGAACTGCCTCTAATGCGGTATCACTAAGTTCGCCATGAGGTATTTCGATCATTACTTACTCTGGACGACGGAAAAGTAGCGTCATTCGATCACTTTCGCCTATCGCAACATACTTAGCACGGTCCTGATCGCCATGACGAAGCGTTGGCGGCAGTGACCATACGCCGCCTTCGTAGTTCTTGGTATCAAGCTCATTGGCGTTGATTTCGAAAGCCTCTACCAACTCAAAGCCAGCTGCTTCAGCAAGCTGAATGACATAGCTCTGCGTGACGTAACCACTACGCAGCATTTCTTCGCGCGATGCGCCCTCGTTAGCTCGGTGTTCAACAACGCCCAACATACCACCCGGCTTTAGTACACTAAAGAAACTGTTAAAAACGGTTTGCTCGTTGCCGCCGCGCAACCAGTTGTGAACATTACGGAAGGTCAACACTCTATCCACTGACGCTTCTTCCACGCCAACCACACCCTGGTTCGGCACCATCTGTGCAAGCTCAACTTTGCCGTACACGTCAGGCGTTTCTGCCAGCTTCTCAACGAAGTTCATACGCGATGTGGTGTAGTAATTGATATCGGTTTCGGTAGGGAAGTGCGCGGCGATTAATCGGCCATCATCCTTAAGCATTGGCGCAAGAATCTCAGTATACCAACCTGACCCAGGCCAAATCTCAAGTACCGTGTCCGCGGAACCAACTTGGAATGCACTCAGCGTTTCCACTGGGTGACGCTGATCGTCACGAACCTTAAAGGACTCGGAACGGTGCGATGACTCCACCGCGTTTTGAATTGCATCGGCAGTGACGGCTGAACTAGCAATTGCTGCACCAAGCGCTAACACGCTAAATAATTTCTTCATGACTCATCCTCTTCGTTTAGAGCAGTTTAGTGACTGCTTCTATTTTTTGTTGGTTTGTTTGTGTTCGATCAATTCGAGTACCTACTCGAATTGACGTTGAAATCCTCAATACTCCACTCTCATGCAACAGCTCATGGCAAGCTTTGATTGCCGCCATAACGCTATCCCAGTCACCCTCTACATTGGTTCCGTATGCATGGAGTTGGTGACTCAACCCGTGCTCAACTAGAATTCGTTGAACGCTTGCAATTTGTGGTGCGATGGATGCATGATCTCCCATAGGGATAAGGCAAAAATCCGCGCTAACCTTCATGTTTAACCTCTCCGTGAGCCAAACAACAGTAGGACTGTATTATGCACTCAACGCTTGTTATTACGATAATGTCCGATGACCGTCCCGGCATCGTTAATGAACTTTCAACCGTGATCGCTCAACAAAAAGGTAGCTGGTTGCAATCTCACTTTGCCGACCTTGCCGGTAAGTTTACAGGGATTATGACCGTCTCCATACCTGACGATAACCGAAAGTCATTTGTTTCGACATTAGCTTTGTTGAAACATGACGGAATCGACATTCGTGTAGAGGAAACAGTCAATACGACTAAAAAAGAATCAATCATTCGCTTCACGGTGATCGCCAATGATCGCGTTGGGATTGTCAGTGAAATTAGTTCAAGACTTCGCGCTCACAACTTCAGCATTCATAGCCTAACCACCGAGACACAAAGCGGCTCAATGTCCGGTATTCCTATGTTCTCGGCGAAGCTCAGTGTGATATTAACGGATGATAAGTCAGAAGAAGAAGCCCAAACGGAACTCGCTGAGGCGCTTGAGGCACTCTCGGATGACCTAATGATTGAGTTTAAATAAGGAATTTAACTATTCCGAGGTATTTAGCTTACCAGCTCTCTTTTAACTAGAAAATGATCTCGTAAGCTATATCACTACTGAAGCCTCTATAGGCCAGGAATCGAAGGCACTTTGCCTTCTCTTTCTCGTCCGAAAATTCCAGTGTGCCAAATTTCTTAGTCACAATAGCTTCGGCCATGTCAAACCAATTGATATCACCCGACATCGCGTCAAATATTTCATCAACCAAATCCTGAGCAACCCCCTTAGCTCGAAATTCATTTCGAATTCTCACTGGGCCTATGCCTCGATTAACCAATGAGCGAAAGTAACTCTCGCTAAATCGGCGATCGCATTGAAGCGCATCCTGCTGTAGCTGCTTGATGACATGATTAATGAGCGCTTCATCTTCACTGCGGCGCTTCAACTTGGTAAATAGTTCTTTGGAAGACTGCTCTCGACGAGCGAGCAAATCCATTGCCGCCCGCCGAAGTTCGGATGCCTCGTTATGCATCTTCCGTAGTAGCGTCTTCAGTCTTTTCTTCTGGCACATCTAGCAACTGCCCACGAACGATTGCTTCAATCTCTTCGCAAAGTGCCGGATTTTCCTGTAGGAATCGGATGGAGTTTTGCTTACCCTGGCCAATTTTTTCGCCATTGTAGCTGTACCATGCACCCGATTTATCCACGACGCCAAGTTTCACACCGTAGTCAATAATCTCGCCATGACGGTTAATGCCCTTGCCGTAGGTAATCTGAAATTCGGTTTGGCGGAACGGTGGAGCAACTTTGTTTTTAACAACCTTTACTCGCGTTTCGTTACCAACAATCTCATCGCCTTCTTTAACTGCACCAATTCGGCGGATATCTAGACGAACACTTGAATAGAACTTCAACGCATTACCACCAGTAGTAGTCTCTGGCGAGCCAAACATAACACCAATCTTCATACGAATTTGGTTGATAAAGATCACCAGACAGTTCGTATTCTTAATGTTACCGGTTAATTTGCGAAGTGCCTGTGACATCAATCGTGCTTGCAAACCAACATGAGAATCACCCATATCACCTTCGATCTCAGCCTTTGGTGTAAGCGCTGCTACCGAGTCAACAACAAGCACATCCACGGCGCTAGAACGAACCAGCATATCCGTCACTTCGAGTGCTTGTTCGCCAGTGTCTGGCTGCGAGACGATCAAGTCGTCCACATTCACACCCAATTTTTCTGCGTAGATAGGATCTAATGCATGCTCAGCATCAATGAACGCACAGGTACCGCCTGCTTTCTGCGCTTCGGCAATAACTTGCAAGGTTAAGGTTGTCTTACCCGATGACTCTGGGCCATAGATCTCGACGACGCGACCACGCGGCAGACCACCCACTCCAAGCGCCACATCCAAGCCAAGTGAACCGGTTGAGACCACTGGGATCTTAACGCGCTCTTTATCACCCATACGCATAACTGTACCTTTACCAAACTGACGCTCGATTTGAGACAGTGCGGCACCTAAAGCTTTTTCTTTATTTGGATCCATATTATTTTCCTCGGCCATCATGTGACGATCAATATACTGTATAACTATCCAGTAGTTTACACATAAAACTGTATGTGCTGCAACAACCCTTTTAGCGCAATTTCAACAGATTGTTCTCGAACCGCTTGCCGATCTCCCTGGAGCTGATGCGTTGCAGTGGTCACAACACCACCAACAACCCAGCCAAAGCAAACGGTGCCAACTGCCTTATTCTCAGTAGCACCACCTGGACCCGCAATGCCACTTATCGCCACGGCACACTCGGCATTACTTTGCAACGCGGCGCCCAGCGCCATTTGCGCGACAACCGGTTCGCTGACAACACCATTGCTTTCAATAATCGCTGGCAGAACACCTAGCACCCGCTCCTTGCTAGCATTACTGTAGGTAGTATAACTTTGCTCAAACCAAGCTGAGCTGCCAGGCACTGAAGTGATCGCTGCGCTCACCATCCCGCCGGTACAACTTTCGGCAGTGGTAACCGTCCACTCCTTTGCGGCCAACTGAGTGCCTAATTCAGCGGCCAATTGATCAAATTTCATCGCTAATTCCATCGCCTAATACACTCGTTACAGGTTACAATGTTTCGCTCCTAGACACATAATAAGATTGTAATTTCATGACTGATAGTTCCGTTAAGCACACCCCAATGATGGTCCAATACCTAAAGATTAAGGCCGAACACCCTAATGAAATGGTGTTCTATCGTATGGGCGACTTTTACGAACTGTTTTTCGATGACGCCAAAGAGGCGGCTCGCAGGCTTGACGTTACCCTTACGGCGCGAGGAAAATCCGGCGGCGAACCTATCCCCATGGCAGGGGTTCCCCATCACGCGGCTGAAAACTACCTTGCACGACTTGTGCGTCAGGGCGTCTCGGTGGCCATTTGCGAACAAATTGGCGATCCTGCCACCAGCAAGGGCCCGGTAGAGCGTAAGGTGGTTAGAGTGGTCACGCCCGGAACCTTGACCGACGAGGCACTCCTAGACGAACAACAGGTCAATTTGCTGGTCTCTCTTTATCGCGAGGGTGACCACTACGGATTAGCCACGCTGGATATGGCGTCTGGTCGTTTTGCATTACAAGAGGGCCACAGTAGCAGCGCGCTAAGCGCCACGTTATTCCGTCTCAACCCCGCGGAGATTCTCTTCGACGAATCGGTGGCCTTGCCCCATGGCGTTAACCCCAAAGCGGGCCTACGACCTCAGGCGGCTTGGCAGTTTGATTTAGATTCGGCCAAGGACACCCTTACGCGTCACTTCGCTACGCATGACTTAAGCGGATTTGGTTGCGAAGACCTGCCATTGGCGCTTAGCGCCGCAGGTTGTTTACTTCAATACGCGCTGGACACACAACGAGGCCAACTGCCTCACGTCCAAAGCCTAGTGGTAGAGAATCATAGTGACTATGTTGAACTTGATTCGGCCACACTGAGAAACCTTGAAATTGACCGTAACCTCGCCGGAGGAACCGAGAATACGCTTTTAGGGGTAATGGATAGCTGCCGAACGGCAATGGGAAGCCGTCTGCTAAACCAGTGGCTACATCGTCCGCTGGCTCAAATCGACTTAATCCAGCAGCGCCAAAATAGCCTGAGCGAAGTGCTTCAGAACTTCGTGTTCGAACCTATCCGCGCCGCACTCAGCAACGTTGGCGATCTGGAGCGAATATTAAGCCGTTTGGCGCTTCGCTCAGCTCGACCTAGAGACCTAACTAGGCTACGAGATTCCATCGCTATCTACCCGGAAATACATCAACTAGGCATCAGTTCTCCAGAACTACAGAAACTTTTCCAACGCGTTGGTGAATTTCCAGAATTAGTCACGCTGTTAAACCAAGCTATTACCGACAATCCGCCGATGTTAATTCGGGACGGTGGAGTCATCGCCAAAGGTTACGATGCCGAACTCGACGAACTTAGAGAACTCAGCGCGAATGCGGGAGAGTTTCTACTGGAGCTCGAAGAGCGTGAGCGTGCCCGTTGCAACTGCAGTACGCTAAAAGTGGGCTATAACCGAGTTCACGGCTACTTTATTGAAATCGGCAAGGCGCAGGCGGTAGAGGTACCTGCGGACTACCAACGCCGACAGACGCTCAAGAATGCCGAGCGATATATTACGCCCGAACTCAAGGCCTTTGAGGATAAAGCCCTCTCAGCTAAAAGCCGTGCACTCACTCGCGAGAAAGCGCTCTATGAGGCCTTGCTAGAGAGGTTGAATGAATCACTGATTGCGCTCCAGCGCTCGGCCTATGCCGTTGCGGAACTTGATGTGCTATGTTGTTTTGCCGAGCGCAGTGATCAGCTCAGTTTCTGTAAACCAACGCTCAGCATTGATAGAGGCCTCGCCATTAGTGGCGGACGGCATATTGTGGTTGAGGATGTACTTGACTCGCCCTTTGTCGCGAATGATACCTGCCTCAACCCAAGTCAATCTTTAAGTATTGTCACTGGGCCTAATATGGGCGGTAAGTCTACCTTCATGCGCCAAACTGCTTTGATTGTGCTGCTTGCGCATACTGGCTGTTTTGTGCCGGCTACGGACGCGACCATTGGCATTGTCGATCGTATTTTTACCCGCATTGGCTCTTCGGATGATCTCGCTGGCGGCCGTTCAACGTTTATGGTTGAAATGACCGAGACCGCTAACATCCTCAATAATGCGTCGGCGAGTTCACTAGTCTTAATGGATGAAATCGGTCGTGGAACCTCCACCTACGATGGACTCTCCCTAGCCTGGGCCAGCGCTGTGCAACTTGCCGAGATCGGCGCACTAACATTATTCGCCACCCATTATTTTGAGCTCACGGCGCTATCTCAGCAGTTCAACCAGGTTTTCAATCAACATCTCGATGCTAAAGAACACCAGGGACAAATCGTTTTTCTCCACCGAGTAAAACCCGGCCCCGCCAGCAAATCCTTTGGTATTCAAGTAGCTAAACTTGCTGGGCTACCGGCCGCCGTTCTGCAAGCGGCTAACACGAAATTGGCCCAGTTAGAGAGCGCCTCCGGTACTGCTAAGCTTGCCACGAACGAAGCGCTGCCCGCTTTAGTAACGGCGCCAGCTCAAGCCGAGCTATTTGCCGCCGAGCCATCCGCTCTGGAACAACAATTTGCTTCGATAGATCCGGATTCACTATCGCCGCGAGAGGCGCTTGACCTGCTTTACGAACTGAAGAAACTTTGAGCGAACAGTTACGGGGTATATAACTTTCCGAAATAGCCTTAAGACGAAATATTTACAGACAGCTTTATTCGAATTTTGCTAAAATGGCGTCATATTCGAAATTTACTGAGTACATAGGAGACTCTCACGATGACATTTATTGTTGGTGACAACTGTATTAACTGCAAACACACAGACTGTGTTGAGGTTTGCCCGGTTGACTGTTTCTACGAAGGTCCCAACTTCTTGGTTATCCACCCAGACGAATGCATTGATTGTGCGCTGTGTGAGCCAGAATGTCCTATCGGCGCGATCTACTCGGAAGACGAAATCCCCGACGGTGAAGAGGCATTCCTAGAACTCAACGCGGAACTGGCTGAGGTATGGCCAAACATCACCGAGATGAAGGATGCTATGCCGGAAGCAGAGAAATGGGATGGTGAGCCTAATAAGCTTGAGCATCTAGAGCGCTAGCTCATAACGAGCAGAGTTCGAACAGAGAAACTTCACTTAGTGGAGTTTTTTTTTCGCCTTAAAATCGTGCTATTGCGTCTCGGTGCGGACTAAACTGGAGTACTGCGTAAAGACCTAAGACGCTGAATTGCGTAAAACCTACAACACTTGGCGCCCCAACACCTTCGGTGTATTAGTATTAGCGCACCCTAGATATAAAAAAGCCCCTTTCAGAAAAAGGGGCAAGGTATAGAGGCTAAAAGGGGAGGCTCAACTAAATTCACCGAAAACCTGTGCGGCGGAAAGCCCCTGACTTTCCATTTTATCCTTGAGGCGGCGTAGCGCTTCAACCTGAATTTGTCTGACTCGCTCGCGAGTGAGGCCAATCTCTCTACCCACATCTTCAAGCGTCATCATTTCATGACCTCTGAGCCCGAACCTACGAGAGAGGACTTCACGCTGCTTTTCAGATAGCTCATCAAGCCACCGTGAAATCGATGAGTTCAGATCGTCGGACTGAAGGTCTTCTTCGGGCGTAGATATTGAGGTATCAGCAATCGTCTCGAGAACTGATTTGTCTGAATCTGGGCCTATCGGCGTGTCCACCGATGTTACGCGCTCATTAAGGCCAAGCATCCGCTTAACGTCTTTTACAGGCCGGTCCATTAAATCTGCGATTTCTTCCGCAGTTGGCTCATGATCTAACTTTTGGGTCAACTCGCGCGCTGCACGGAGATAAACATTGAGTTCTTTCACAACGTGGATAGGTAAGCGAATCGTCCGCGTCTGATTCATGACCGCTCGCTCGATAGTTTGGCGAATCCACCAGGTGGCGTAGGTTGAGAAACGGAATCCTCGTTCTGGATCAAACTTTTCTACGGCGCGAATAAGTCCGAGGTTACCTTCTTCGATAAGGTCTAAAAGACTCAGGCCTCGATTAATATAGCGACGGGCAATCTTTACCACTAAACGAAGGTTACTTTCAATCATTCGCTGACGACCCGCTTCTTCACCCCGTTGCGCCATTCGTGCGAAGTGCACTTCGTCTTCTGCTGAAAGTAACGGCGAAAAGCCAATTTCGTTGAGGTAGAGCTGCGTGGCATCGAGCGCTCGCTCGCCGCCGACATCCTGTGATCTTGCGTGTTTTCGAGCTTTGACAAGTTTTTGCTGCTTACTGAGTTTCTCGAGCGGAATCGCATCAAATTCAACTTCGTAGGCTGTCATGTCCACTTGTTCGGTTGACGGGGTGTGTGAGCTGTTACTTATGGTTGTCATATTCAAGCACTCCATTTCCATGAGTGAGAAGCTTTCGACGCTTCTAAATTCAGACCTCACTGCGGAAGAGCTTACCTCTGAACTCCCATCGGTCGCTAGTTACTTCTAACCTTCTCTACGCGGAAGGTAGCTGAGCGGATCAACTGGACTGCCTTGATTCCGAATTTCGAAATGTAGCTTCACCCGCGTGGCGTCGCTATTTCCCATCTCGGCTATCGGCTGGCCTAACTGAACTTCCTGTCCTTCTTCAACCAGTAACTGCCTATTGTGACCATAAGCAGAGAGAACGTCTTCAGAGTGCTTAATGATGATTAAATTTCCGTATCCTTTCAGAGCACTTCCTGCATAAACAACCGTTCCCGCCGCTGCTGCACTTATAGAATCCCCGAACTCACCGCCGATATCAATACCCTGCCTTTGCCGGTTAGTTGTGTTGAAGCTTGAGATCAGCGGACCCACTGCAGGCCAATCCCAAACCGCCTCTTGATAATTTGACTGCTCAGTATGTTCAGAGGGGGAAGGTGAATTCAATGTAGCATCGGTGGAGGTAGATGACGAAGACGGCAAGTTATCATTGGAAGGAGTAGAATTGAGTGAAGCCTGCGTAGTTGACGAATCAATTGATTCATTTAACGCAGCTTCTTCGCTGACACCGTTGTCATGATTAACTAGCCAGAGCTTTTGTCCCTCGTGAATCGTCCTAGGCTGCTTACCACCGTTGGCGTTGATCAATTCTTGAACGGTTAGCCCATATCGCCAAGCAATTGAGTAAATGGTTTCACCCGCGTCAACATAATGATAATCAATCGTATCTGGAGGCGGTTGAGACACTTCAGTCACTGGTGCGAGCCGAGTTGTACCGCCGCAGCCCGTAATGGATAGTCCAAAAATAATTAACAAGAAATTAACTAGACAGCCGTTCAGTTTTTTCAAAACGTCGCTCCACCTACAGGTTGTGACACAGGTTTACCATTAGGAACAAAAAGGTATATTAAAATTACCTTATAGATCACAACAGTCTAATAGGTTATTCCTTTGTTGTACTGAGTTCTAGAATAAGCACTAACGTCAGCCCTAATATCATCATTCCGATACAAATTAGCGCATCACCACCGATACCTGTTAATGATTCGTAAGTACTAGGCATCACTCGGTCTTGCACAATAGGAACCAGCTCCCCCTTGCGGTTAACCATTGTTTCCACGGTGACCTTCCACGGCCACAAAGAGTTCAATGAACCAATCAAAAAGCCCGTCAGTACCGCTAAAGTCTGAGACTCGAAGCGATTGAAGACATACGAAACGCCTTTCACGAAGGTCAACAGACCAAGAATGGCTCCTGCAACGAAGTGGGCTATGACAACGAAGTCACCATAACCAATGGCCTCAATAACCACTGGGTACACGCCCAGCAGTAATAAAATAAAGCTCCCAGATATTCCAGGAAGGATGGTAGCGCAGATAGCGAAGCTCGCTGCTAAGAAGATAAACCAGTTCGCCGTGGGCGCATCTACTGGCGTTGCTATCGAAATTGAATAGGCGATGATGGAACCCACTAAGAGGAGGAGCCAACTACTAATAGTTGGCGCTTCGATTTGACGCCAAATATGAACCACACTCGCAACCACTAAACCAAAGAAGAAACTCCAAATCCAAAGACTATGATTTTCCAAGGCGAAATGTATGACTCGAGCCAGCAGCGCCATACTTGTTACGATGCCAGCCAAAAGCGTAGCTAAAAAGCTGCCGTCGACTTTACGCCACACACCCACTACCCCCTCGGACTTGAAGGTTGTGATTAAACTAAGGTCAAAGGCGGCGATTGCCGCTAGTAACCGCTTATAAATGCCTGTGATAAAGGCAATAGTTCCGCCGGATACGCCGGGTACTACATCAGCAGCGCCCATAAGCATCCCCTTCAGATAAATCATGACAGAGTCTTTCATTAAATTTCCTTGCAAGTTAACTGTGTACAAGCTCGCCGGCGACTAACGGCACAAAATGAACGGGCTCGATAATATTGGTGACGAATTGATCACTATCACCGTCTCGATAAACAAAATGAAGTTGCTGTTGATCAGTACCTACCGGAATGACGAGAACACCATCGGGCGCAAGCTGATCCAACAGACTCTGTGGAATCCGCTCCGGCGCAGCGGTGGATATAATTGCGTTATAGGGGGCTTCACGTGACAGGCCAAACTCTCCATCGCTGTGATGATAGCGAATATTGTTGCACTTCAGGTCATAGTGGCGCTGACGAGCTCGCCGTTGTAACGGTGCAATCCTCTCTACAGTTACTACTCGATCTACCAAGGGACTTAGTACCGCGGTTTGGTAGCCCGAACCCGTACCAATCTCTAGCACTTTTTCCGGACGACCTAAACTCAATAGCAGCTCGGTCATTCTAGCAACCACCCAAGGCTGTGAAAGCGTTTGACCATAGCCGATGGGAAGGCTCACATCATCATAAGCCCGATGAGCAAGCGCTTCATCTAAGAAGATATGACGTGGCACATTGGCCATTACCTCAAGTATTTTTTTATTGGTGATGCCTTTTTCACCTAAACGATCAACCATGCGCTGACGCGTTCGACGTGACATCATGCCGAGACCTTGTATACGGCTCACGATTCCCCCGAATCTAAGAAATTTTTACGAGCTCGCGAAGCACCGACGTAGCGTAAGTACCTGCTGGTAGCGAGAACTCTATTATTAGGTTTTGCTGTTCAATCGTCCAGCTAAAGTCGAGAGGAATCAACGCCGAGCTCCGACGCTCCTGTTTGAGTCCGGTAAATTCAAGTGCATCACATAGCTGAATCCAAGGCTCGAGAATGACTTTATCAGCATCAGAAGGCCTGCCTCGCCCCCAGAGTGGAGAAGTCTCACTGCGCCACTCCTGACGTGCAACCTGAGAAGAAACAACTTGGTTGAAGAGATAGCTCCGAGCTGCCGATAAATAGATGTCATTACCTCGCGCTGTGAGCTTGCGACGGCTAGCAAGCGATACAGCGTGAGGCACGTTATTAAAGTCTCGCCCAAAACGCTGATCGCCAAAATAGTTGGGCACGCCATCACTGGCAATCTTTTCAAGCCTAGGAATTAACAGCTGAGGATCGTCGATATCTCGCAGGGTAATCTTAAAGTGGTTGCCGTCCAACTGACCGCGCTTTAACTTCGCTTTGTGACGGCGGGTTTGAAGCAGTTCAACGCCTGGGATTAAGAGCGGTTTCGTGGGGTCACTGGCACCAGGTAGGTACACTGAGAACCACTGAGTGGTCACGGCGTGTCGATCCTTGCGCCCAGCATAACCAACATCACGAGCCGATACGCCAGCCCAGAAAGCAATCTGTTCTGCGACCCAAGCGGTATTCTGAGAAGTCTTTCTTAGCAGTAGATAGAGATGTTCTCCCTCCCCCGTCAACACCTCACTGCGAGACTCGGTTACGATAAAATCCTCTGGCGAAGACTTAAATGTGGCGGATTGTTGGGGCGCCCCGTAGGCAAAGGTCCAATTATAAGCAAACTCCACCGGTTAGCACTCCAAAAGGACGACAGCGTGCACCGCAACCCCCTCCTTTCGCCCTTCGAATCCCAGCTTTTCAGTGGTAGTGGCCTTCACGTTAACCTGCTCAACTGAACACTCCAGTATCGCTGCGAGTCGCGCTTCCATGACCTCTATATGCGGAGACATCTTGGGAGACTGAGCAACAATAGTAATGTCGGCGTTGCCAATCTGATAACCTTTGAGCAATAACGGCTGCCAGATCGCTCTCAGCAAATCTGCTGAATCAGCATTCGCCCACTGTTGATCTGTATCCGGAAAATGTCGACCTATGTCACCAAGCCCCGCAGCGCCCAAAATTGCATCGGTGATAGCATGGAGGGCAACATCACCATCGGAATGAGCCTCAAATCCCTGATCGTGTTCTATCTGAACACCGGCCATCATGATAAACGAGCCCTCATTGAACCGATGAACATCATAACCATGACCAATTCTAATCGGCATCGTTAGCTCCTTTGTGAGAATAACGCTCTAGCCATGACAAGATCGCTTGGCGTAGTAATTTTAAAGTTAATAGGACTTGATTCAACCATGTGTATAGCTCCACCCATCAGCTCGGCCGCCGAGGCCTCATCGGTGATTGCTTCACCTGAATCAATCGCGGAACTTAAGGCATTGTAAAGGAAGCCTCGATGGAACATTTGCGGTGTTTGGGCTAGCCATATCTGACTTCGGTCTATGGTTTGTGTTCGCCCTGCCTCCAATTTCCGAACGGTATCCCTGGCGGGCAGTGCTAAGATGGCACCTTCATTCTTGGCCAACGGCGTTGCCACTAAGGAATCGAGTAGTACTGAGCTAAGCAACGGCCTAGCCGCATCATGGACCATTACCAAGTCATCGCCACTTAGTGAGGCTAGACCAGCAAGAACCGTATCTGCGCGTTCGTTTCCACCAACGAAAAATTGTAGTTTAGGGTGATTTACATAACGGGATTTACGGGCAAGTTCGTCCTTGGCAGATATCCCCACCAATACCCGTTTTATAGCGGGATGCTCAAGAAAAATGTTTAAAGTATGATCCAGAACGGTTACTGAGTTGATACTAAGGTATTGTTTCGCAACCTCCGCGTTCATTCTTGAACCAACACCGGCCGCGGGAATAATGACATCAACGAGGTTCATGTTGAAATTCACGTTCAGTAATAATTAGCACCAGTGTTTCGCCTGGTTTTATCATCCCTAACTCTCTTCGAGCAATCGCCTCCAAGGGCTGACCTCCGCTACGAATAGCTTCGACTTCCGAGGCGAGTAGGGCATTGATTGATGCGAGCTCAGCATTGCGTTCACTCAATTCATCAATGTTGGCCTGAAGTGCCTGATGTTCAATATAGCTACCATCGCCAAACCACACTCGATACTGCAGTAGAAGCAGCACGATGGCGAGAATGGCGATGATACTTTTCATCGGCTGTTACGCTTTGAATTCTGCACGACCGCGATAAGGAGCGGCTTCAGTACCTAATTCTGCCTCAATACGAAGCAAGCGGTTATACTTTGCAACGCGATCAGAACGACATAACGAACCAGTCTTAATCTGCCCTGCAGAGGTCGCAACCGCAAGATCAGCAATAGTGGTATCTTCAGTTTCACCTGAGCGATGGGAAATAACAGCGGTAAAACCTGCTGCTTGAGCCATGCGAATGGCTTCAAGTGTTTCGGTTAACGAGCCAATCTGATTGAATTTGATCAAAATTGAGTTGGCAATACCTTCATCGATACCACGCTTCAAGATCTTGGTATTGGTCACAAATAGGTCGTCACCAACGAGTTGAACCGTATCACCTAGCTTCTTGGTCAGCTTTTCCCAACCGTCCCAATCGCTCTCATCCATGCCATCTTCGATTGAGATGATTGGATACTTGCTCGCCCAATCTGCCAGGAAGTCGGTGAAGCCCGCAGAGTCAAAAACTTTGCCTTCGCCGGCTAAATCGTACTTACCATCTTTATAGAATTCAGTTGAAGCGCAATCCAATGCAATGGTCACGTCCGTGCCCAACTTATAACCCGCTGCAGCCACAGCCTCTGCGATAACTTCAAGCGCGCCTTCGTTGCTGCTAAGGTTTGGAGCAAAGCCACCTTCATCGCCAACGGCCGTGTTCAAACCACGAGCTGACAAGACTTTCTTCAGGTTATGAAAGATTTCAGCACCCATGCGTAAGGCTTCGCTAAAGGTGGAAGCTGAAACCGGCTGAACCATAAATTCTTGAATATCAACGTTGTTGTCCGCGTGCTCACCACCGTTAATAATATTCATCATTGGTACTGGCATGCTGTAAACACCGGAAGTGCCGTTAAGGTCAGCAATGTGTGCATACAACGGGATATTTTTGCTGATTGCTACCGCTTTAGCCGCTGCCAAAGATACCGCTAGAATGGCATTAGCACCAAGTACCGACTTACTTTCGGTACCGTCTGCTTCAATCATCAGCGCGTCGATACCAGCTTGATCTGCCGCGTCTTTGCCCACTAGCAACGCCTTGATAGTGGTATTAATATTTTCAACCGCTTTTAAAACGCCCTTACCGAGGTAGCGCGACTTATCACCATCACGTAACTCCAACGCTTCACGAGAACCAGTAGATGCGCCAGATGGTGCGCAAGCTGAGCCTACTGAGCCATCGGCTAAAATTACATCGGCTTCTACAGTCGGGTTACCGCGAGAATCCATTACTTCGAAAGCCTTAATATCGGCAATTACGGTCATTTCTTAACTCCAAGTTAGTTCGATTGTTATTTAGTGTCTAAGTCCGGCAGTGACTTAGCTAGGTCATCCATCGCTTTCATCTGCTCCAAGAACGGTTTCAGCGCATCCAGGCGAAGCGCACAAGGTCCGTCGCACTTCGCGGTGCTTGGATCTGGGTGAGCTTCAAGGAAGAGACCACCTATCTTCTGAGACAAGCCGGCTTTGGCTAATTCGGTAACTTGTGCACGTCGGCCGTCAGCTGAATCTTCACGACCACCTGGACGTTGGAGGCTGTGGGTGACATCGAAGATGATCGGGTAACCGAACTTCTTCATCTCACCAAACGCCAACATATCTACCACCAAATTGTTGTATCCGAACATTGTACCGCGTTCACATAGCATGAGTTGGTCGTTACCGGCTTCTTTACACTTAGTTAGGATGTGCTTCATTTCGTGTGGAGCAAGAAATTGAGCTTTCTTGATGTTAATCGCAGCTTTGGTCTTCGCCATCGCCATGACTAAATCGGTTTGACGTGAGAGAAAAGCTGGCAGTTGGATAATATCGCAAACTTCGGCTGCAGGAGCCGCCTGCTCTGGCTCGTGTACGTCAGAAATAATGGGTACATTGAACGTCGACTTAATCTCTTCAAGAATTCGCAGTCCTTCCTCTAAGCCTGGACCACGAAATGAGTTAATCGATGAGCGGTTAGCTTTATCGAAAGAAGCCTTAAAGACATAAGGTATACCCAATTGACTGGTTACTTCAACGTACTTCTCGGCGACTTGCATTGCCATATCACGAGATTCAAGTACGTTCATACCACCGAATAAAGCCATCGGTAGATCATTAGAAACGTCAACATTGCCAACAGTGATTGTTTTTTGCTGCATTATTTTGCGTCCTTTTCTTGGCGAAATTTCAGTGCTTCGGCAATGAAGCGACTGAACAACGGATGTCCATCTCGTGGTGTAGAAGTAAATTCAGGGTGGAACTGCGAAGCGACAAACCAACGATGGTCTTTTAACTCAACCATTTCAACTAAGGCATCGTCTGCGGACCAACCACCCACTTTCATGCCTGCCTTTTGCATACGATCAACATAGTTGTTGTTCATTTCATAACGGTGACGATGACGTTCTGTGATTAAGTCTTTCCCATAAGCTTCACGAGCCTTTGAGTCAGCAACTAGACGACAACCCTGCGCTCCTAAACGCATGGTACCACCCATATCGGATTCCTCGGTACGCTTCTCTACATTGCCCGACTCGTCCATCCACTCAGTAATTAAGCCAATAACCGGATGAGGCGTATTAGCGTCCAGCTCCGTTGAATGTGCATCTTTCAGACCTACAACATTACGAATAAATTCAATGACGGCAACCTGCATACCTAAACAAATCCCCAAATAAGGGACGTTGTTTTCACGCGCAAACTGTGCAGCGAGAATCTTACCCTCTACACCGCGTGGACCGAAGCCACCGGGGATGAGGATCGCATCGACGCTTTCCAATACCCCTACGCCTTCGTTCTCAAGGGACTCGGAGTCAACGTAATCAATATTTACCTTCGTCAACTCAGAAATTCCCGCATGAGTTAACGCTTCGTTAATAGACTTGTAGGCATCCAGCAGGTCCATGTATTTGCCAACCATGGCGATACGAACTTCGTGCTCTGGATTAAGCTTACCGTTAACAACGCGGTCCCAGTCTGAGAAGTCGACCGGCTTAAGTTCAAGACGGAGCTTATCGGCGACAATTTCGTCTAAGCCCTGCTCCGATAGGAAACGAGGAATAGCATAAATCGTGCTCACGTCAGGAAGCGGCACAACGGCACGCTCTTCAACGTTGGTAAACAGGGAGATCTTACGACGCGAATCATCATCAACCTCAACCTCCG
This sequence comes from Umboniibacter marinipuniceus, assembly GCF_003688415.1. NCBI lineage: Bacteria > Pseudomonadati > Pseudomonadota > Gammaproteobacteria > Cellvibrionales > Cellvibrionaceae > Umboniibacter > Umboniibacter marinipuniceus. Next base: position 30,985 of record NZ_REFJ01000005.1, on the reverse strand, counting down.
AACGGCACAAAAGTACGTCTGGCTGAAGACCAATCGAACGAAGTTCTTTAACGGAGTGTTGAGTTGGCTTAGTTTTAATTTCCCCGGCGGTACGGATATAGGGAACCAAGGTAAGATGCATCAGCAGCGCCTTGTTTGAGCCCAGCTCCACGCGCATCTGTCGGATAGCTTCAAGAAAGGGCTGTGACTCGATATCGCCAACGGTACCGCCAATTTCAACCAGTGCGACGTCATAGCCGGCACCACCTTCGTAGACACGACGTTTGATCTCATCAGTGATATGAGGGATTACCTGAACGGTACCACCAAGGTAATCACCTCGACGCTCTTTTCGCAGTACGGTCTCGTAGACCCTACCTGAAGTGAAGTTAGAACGCTGAGAAGTTTTACTGCGAAGGAATCGCTCATAGTGGCCAAGATCAAGATCAGTTTCCGCACCGTCTTCAGTTACGAACACTTCACCATGCTGGAGCGGACTCATTGTGCCCGGATCAACGTTAATATAGGGATCGAGCTTCATTACGGTACAGTTTAAACCGCGAGCTTCTAAGATCGCACCAAGGGATGCTGACGCAATTCCCTTACCTAGAGAAGAGACCACACCGCCTGTTACAAATATAAATCGAGTCATGAAGAGCCTTGGAAGTTCCATTCGTTTTGATGAGAGGTAACGCTTTCGCTAATACCATTACTGCGTACAATTGTAGACGCAAATAACAGTTTTTACCCCGTCCTAGAATGGGAGATCAGCTTACCAGAACATCCATTAACTCTCAATCGAATTCATGGTGTAGTCGCCAACCTACCTCGCCCTCCTGTGCTTGATACCCCTCACAGACCAAGACGTCAGCAATTGCGGCGAGTTCACCCCGAATAAACAACCCTGGAAGCCGCCCTCGCGCGAACCAAGGTACGCGAATGTCCTGATAATATTTCTTCAACTTTCGCCGGCCTTTTCGCCCAGCGGGGAGAATCTTTCCCGCCGCCTCAATTAGACCTATCTCATAGCAATCTGGCTTCAATCGTAGGCCTGAATCCACCAAACTGACGCAATAGGATTCATTATCTCCCACAAGCCGAGTTGGTAATTCATTAGACCAAGTAGCGGAACTTGCCGCCACGAAGTAGAGTTTGCCTTCATAACTGAAGAAACATCCCGAGGCTCCGAGTTTCACCTCTCCTCGACGATCCACTTCAAGCGACAGCAGTTTAACAATCTCTTGAACTAACTTCCCGGAAATGGACAACTTCAGCACCACGGAAATCCAATGATGAACCCAGACGCTTTGATCGCTCATTATGTCTAAAGGCTCACACCAATAACCCCAGCGGTCTCGCCCGAGATGAGTAGGGTGATAGACCGAAAATAACGCGACCAAGGCATCACGTGATTGCTGAAGATAACGCGCAGAGGAGGCCGCATGCTTAGCAGCCATAGGCTCGAAGCGCTTCAGCAAAGGGATAATGTCGTGACGGATTTGATTACGACTAAACTGCCGACTGTGATTTGATGGGTCCTCAATGACACTCAACTCATTATCCGAAGCATATGCCTCGATCTCCGAGCGACTGCAAGATAACAATGGTCGGAGAAGACGTCCCTTCCCCACGCCACGCTGAGCAGGAATGCCCGATAGACCAACAAGTCCTTCGCCACGAAGGGTCCTGAAGACTAGCGTTTCCAGCTGATCGTCGGCGTGATGGCCCTGCAACAGTACATCGCCGAGCTCAAGGAGAGCTTCGAAGGCCTCATAGCGCGCTTCACGAGCCGCCGCTTCAATACCCTTGCCCGACGCCACCACCGAAACATCAATGGCGCGAAACTCAATATTCCATTGAGCTGCCAATTGACGGCATTGTTCGGACCACTGACTACTCAGCGGCTGTAATTGGTGATTAACATGAATAGCCAGAATTGGCTGAGGGAGCTTACGTTGAATAAGTGCGTGCAGGAGAGCGGTTGAATCAGCACCGCCGGACCAAGCAACAACCCAACGCGACGCTGACACAGCGGCAAGCGAAGCGCTAAGTTGTTGACTGATCGTCATTGCTTAGTTGCCGTAAGACATTAAGCGCTGGTAGCGTTTTTCCAATAAGGTTTCGGTTGGCAGTGCTTCGAGTTCAGCAAGCTGCTTAACCAGGTGTTCGCGAATTGTTGCGGACATGGCATCCACGTCACGGTGCGCGCCACCCATTGGCTCAGGGATAGTAGTATCAACAATGCCTAAATCTTCCAATACCGACGATGTTACACCCATAGCTTCAGCTGCATCGGGCGCTTTCTCTACCGTTTTCCAAATAATATTGGCACAGCCTTCAGGTGAAATGACAAAGTAGGTTGAATACTGCAACATATTCAGCTGATCACCCACACCAATTCCCAGCGCCCCACCTGATGAACCTTCACCAATAACGGTACAAATAATTGGCGTGCTCAGACGAGACATGACCGCTAGATTCTGCGCAATAGCTTCAGAGATGCCGCGCTCTTCCGAATCAATACCCGGATAGGCCCCTGGCGTGTCAATTAAGGTAATTACCGGCAACTTAAAGCGTTCCGCCATCTGCATCAAACGCAACGCTTTGCGATAACCCTCGGGCTTTGGCATGCCCCAGTTACGCTTGACCTTCTGACTTACCGAGCGCCCCTTCTCCTGACCGATGACCATGACAGGCTTGCCTTCAAGACGGGCGAGGCCGCCGATAATAGCCTGGTCATCACCAAAATGACGATCACCATGAAGCTCTTCAAAATCAGTGAAAATGCGTGGAATATAATCTGAGGTATACGGACGTAGCGGGTGACGCGCCACCTTCACAATTTGCCAAGAATCTAACTTCTTGTAGATATCAGACGTCAGCTTTTCACACTTACCGCGGAGTTTGCTAACTTCATCCGTAATATTGACCTCTGAGTCGTGGCCAACAAACTGTAGTTCTTCAATTTTGGCTTCAAGTTCAGCGATTGGCTGTTCGAAGTCTAGGTAATTCGGATTCATATAATGTCTCGTCTTTTGGACTGACCTAAGCATAGCTTAGGGATACTAAATTAAGAGCGGCGCCACACCTTGGGGGCATCTTCGCAATAAAACGGTGCCTATAATACGTTGTCGTGACTCATCAGTCGAGTAAAGTTAACGGTAATTTAGCACCACCGCAGATTCACCAAACCGTTGGCGTAGTGATTGCAGTAATTCATCCGTTGGTGTTACCCAAAATGACTGATCCAGACTGACTTCACCCACCGCTTTATCATTACTATACCGAAGGACAACCGGGCAATCCCCGAGTGATTCACAAAAAAGCGATTTCAAGTGCTGTTGAATCACTACGGACTGATCACTTGTCAACTCAATGGACACATTGGCTAATAGTTTTGATCGCGACTCATCCCAGCGCATCACATCATGCGCCCTAGCCTTCAAACCACCAGTGAAATTGTCCTGGCTCACCTCACCCTCTACCACAATAATAGAGTTTAGTTGAATCTTGTCTCGATTTTGCTCTACTAAATCTGAGAACATCGCAATATCCATCTGCCCAGTTCGATCATCTAGCTTGACGATAAGCATGGTGTCACCGCGCTTCGTTTTGATTGCACGAATATCAACCACCAGCCCAACTAATCGCTGCTTGTTTTTATCAGCGCGAAGGTCTCGTAATCGATGGCGAACCACACGACGAAGTTCATCTTCATACTCATCAATTGGATGTCCGGTTAGATAGAGCCCCAATGTGTCGCGTTCATGGTCTAATCGTTCACGTAACGTCCAAGGTAGCTCGTTACTATACTTTTCATAGACATCTTCATCACCGAAACTATCGGGGCCCACACCACCAAATAGATCATCTAAACCCGCACTCGCCGATTTAGCCGCCTGATCAGCAGCCTTGACGGCCTCTGGAACCGCTGCGAGCAACGCGGCTCGATTCGCACTGATATTCTCGCTCTTAGGCCCAATTGAGTCGAAAGCACCGGAATAAATTAGCGCTTCGATGGCCCGCTTGTTCACTCGCTTTGGGTCAGTTCGTGAACAAAAATCAAACAAATCTTCAATCGGCTGCTCTTTTCGCGCCTCGAGGATGCTCTCTACGGGCCCTTCACCCAAGCCTTTAATTGCACCAAGACCATAGATAATTCTACCCTGCTCATCTACTGAGAACTTCAGCTCCCCGCGATTGACGTCAGGCGGAAGGATTTCAAGCCCCATATGACGACATTCTTCAATAAAAGTGACGACCTTCTCCGTTTTATCCATATCCGAAGACATGGTGGCTGCCATGAACTCCGCGGGATAGTGAGTTTTGAGCCAAGCAGTTTGATAGGAAACAATGGCGTAGGCGGCGGAGTGTGATTTGTTAAATCCGTAGCCCGCGAACTTCTCTACGAGATCGAAGATTCGAATTGCTAATTGGGGATCAATCCCCTGCTTTGCAGCACCCTCTTCAAAACTGGAGCGCTGTTTAGCCATCTCCTCCGGCTTCTTCTTACCCATTGCTCGGCGCAACAAATCGGCCTGACCTAATGAGTAACCCGCCAGCTCCTGAGCAATCTGCATGACCTGCTCTTGATAAACAATAACGCCATAGGTTGGCTCTAAGATGGGCTCCAAACACTCATGCTGATAGGTCTTATCTGGATAAGCCACTTCAGCCCGCCCATGCTTACGATTGATGAAATCGTCAACCATGCCCGATTGAAGTGGCCCCGGTCGAAACAGCGCAACCAAAGCAATCATTTCTTCAATATTGTCAGGTTCTAGGCGTAGAATCAGCTCTTTCATCCCGCGAGATTCCAACTGGAATACGGCGGTTGTTTCAGCTTTCTTTAACAGCTTATAGGTAGCGGGATCATCCAGAGGGATTTTCGAAATATCTACCGGTGCTTCGTTATTGAGCGCCCTCCGGCGATCAATCATTTCAATCGCCCAATCGATAATAGTGAGCGTTCGCAAACCTAAGAAGTCAAACTTGACCAGCCCCGCTTCTTCAACATCATTTTTGTCGAACTGTGTGACGAGGCCTGAGCCATCCTCGTCAGAATAGAGCGGTGCAAAATCGATTAGCTTGGTTGGAGCGATCACCACCCCACCAGCGTGTTTACCCACGTTTCGGACGGTGCCCTCAAGCCGGATCGCCATGTCCCAAATTTCCTGGGCGTCCTCGTCGGTCTTAAGCAACTCTCCTAACTGAGGCTCTTCCTCAAGCGCCTTCGCTAAACTCATCCCGGGATCGGCAGGGATAAGCTTAGATAATTTATCGGCCAAGCCATACGACTTTGCCAAGACACGCGCAACATCTCGAACCACCGCTTTGGCCGCCATGGTACCAAAGGTAATAATCTGCGATACCGCGTCACGACCGTAGTTGTCAGCCACATAGGAGATGACTTTATCGCGATCCTCCATACAGAAATCAACATCGAAATCGGGCATGGAAACACGTTCAGGATTCAAGAATCGCTCGAAGAGCAAATCGTATTCCAGTGGGTCTAAATCGGTGATAAGGAGTACATAAGCAACTAATGAGCCCGCACCTGAACCTCGGCCTGGACCAACGGGTATGGCGTGATCTTTGGCCCATTTAATAAAGTCCATGACGATAAGGAAATAGCCTGGGAACCCCATTTGAATAATGATATCTAGTTCGAATTGGAGTCGCTCGGCATAGCGTGCGTGAATAGCATCCCACTCTGGATGATCTCTACCAAAGAGAAAGTCCAAGCGTTCATCCAAACCATCATAGGAGATCTTGGTAAAGAATTCGTCTTGCGTCATGCCCTCAGGAATTGGAAAGTCAGGTAGATAATAGGTACCTAACTCAATCTCAACATTACAACGCTGAGCAATGACCACTGAATTAGCCAAGGCCTCGGGCAAATCCGCAAAGAGCGTTTCCATCTCTTTGGTAGAGCGCAGATACTGTTGTTCGGTATAAAGCTTTTGTCTACGCTTATCCCCTAAGGTGTAGCCATCATGAATACAAACCCTAGCTTCGTGAACATCAAAATCTGCACTATTTAGGAATCGCACGTCATTGGTTGCCACCAAAGGTATTTGCTTTCTATGCGATAGCTCTACGGCAGCATGTAAATGCTGTTCATCGCCAATTCGACCACAGCGATTCACCTCAAGATAGAATCTGTCGTGGAAGTGCTTCAACCACCACTCACAGCGCTGCTCTGCAATATCAGGGTGACCTTGAAGTAATGCTTTGCCTACGTCGCCAAATATCCCTCCCGAGAGCACAATCAACCCTTCGGATAACTCTTCGATCCACTCACGTTTAACCGCCGCTACACCCGCTCTCTGCCCCTGTGTCCAAGCGCGAGATATGAGTTCAGTAAGGTTTTTATAGCCCTTGAGGTTTTGAGCAAGAAACGGCAATTGAAAAGTACTACCGTCTTCATCGCGGAGTAACAAGTCCGCCGCAACAATCGGCTTTATGCCCGCGTTTTGACAAGCCTTGTAGAACTTCACCTGACCATACATATTATTGAGGTCAGTGATCGCCACCGCGGGCATATTGGCCGCCGCGGTTTCTGCAATCAATGGTTTAATCTTGACAATACCATCAACCAATGAGAATTCGGTGTGTACACGAAGGTGAACAAAACTCTGGGTCACGCTAACTACCTTATTTATTTTTATTAGCTGCTTCTAACGCTCGCTTTACTGGCGCGAAGCTCGTTCTATGTAATGGTGTTGCCCCAAGTCTCTCTAACGCTTCTAAGTGCGCTGCGGTTGGATAGCCTTTGTGCTTTGCAAAGTCATAACCCGGATAGCGCTTATCGTATTCTGCCACTTCACGGTCGCGGGTAACCTTTGCCAAAATAGACGCAGCGCTTATCTCCGCAACTTTGGTATCACCCTTAATAATGGCTTCACTTGGGTAGGGCCATTTCGGCACTCGGTTTCCATCCACTTTAACGAAGCTTGGTTGAATACTCAAAGCCTCTACGGCTCGATGCATTGCGAGCATAGTGGCGTGCAGAATATTCAACGAATCAATCTCTTCAACGGAACATCTTCCCACGGCGAAACAGAGGCTCTTTGCTACAATTTCGTCGTACAAAGCTTCACGCTTTGCTTCACTCAACTTCTTGGAGTCGGCCAATCCTGCTATAGGTTGCTCAGGATCAAGAATGACCGCCGCGGTGACAACATCCCCAACTAACGGCCCCCTCCCCACTTCGTCAACGCCCGCAACGAGCTCCCGATTTGACGCTGGGGCGAACAGATCTAAGGACTGCATAACGATACAATCGCCTTCGCTGCTTTGGCACTGCCACCCTGCTGCAGTAATTGCGTCAGTTCGGAGAAACGAGCTAGTTGCTCACTATTTTGTAACTGATTGACTACTTCAGTAACTAGTCTCTCAACGGTCACTTCCGATTGAATCACTTCAGGCACCAGCGCTTCGCCAGCTATAAGGTTGGGAAGTGCAATGAATGGCGTATCAACGAGCTTTGACAATATGAAAAAGCTCACCGCGCTGGTGCGATACGCCACCACCATTGGCCGGTTTAACAGCATCGCCTCCAAGGCTGTGGTGCCCGAAGTTAACAGCACCACCGATGACGCAGACATCGCCAATTGGGATTGACCGCGAATCAACTTAACGGGCAAACCATCATACTCTGCCAGAATAGCAACCAGCTCAGTGTAGCGTGCATCATTCGCAGCGGGAATCACAATGGAATCTATTACACCTTGCTCAACTAAAACCGCGGCGGCATCAAGGTAATCTCGACTCATTAGCGCCACTTCACTACCCCGGCTCCCCGGCATCAAGGTCAGCACTTCAGCGTCTAACGGCAAGTCCAATTCAGTTCGCGCCTCAGCCGCTGATTTGGGTATGATTTGATCTGCCAACGGATGTCCCACGAATTCGACCGGCACCTTGTGCTGACGATAAAAATCAGCCTCAAACGGCAACAACGTCAACATCAGGTCATCGGCTCGTTTAATTTTGTGAATTCGACCCTTGCGCCAAGCCCATACCGACGGGCTCACATAGTGAACTGTCTTAATCCCCGCTGTTCGCAGGGCTAACTCAATATTGGTGGTGAAGTCTGGCGAGTCGATACCGATGAATACCGTGGGAGGGTCCTCGCGATACCGTTTAATCAGCGATTTTCGCATTCGCAGCAACTCAGGCAATCTTTTGAGTGGCTCAACTAAGCCCATCACCGCTAAGCGGTCCATATGGAAATGCGACTTGAAACCGGCCGCAATCATTTTTGGCCCACCGACACCTTCGAAGGTTGCTTCTGGCCAATAGATACGAAGAGCGCGGATTAAATCCGCGCCCAATATGTCTCCGCTCATTTCGCCACAAACGATGGCTACTCGCTGTCCCATTAGCGCATGATCCCTCGTGTAGAGTCTGCGATTGAGCTGATAAACAACCCTAGCTCCTCACAGTTCGGGTCAATCGCCCTAATCTGCACCAAGGCCTCGTCAAGCTTAAGTTTACGTCGATAGAGTAGCTTATAGGCTTTAGTGATATTCGCGATCTGCTCGGCGGTATAGCCTCTGCGCTTGAGACCTTCAGAATTGATTCCTTTTGGCTCCGCTCGGTGCCCCGATGCGGTAACGAAGGCCGGCACATCCATGCTAACCCCAGTCCCGAAGCCGGTGAATGCATGCGCGCCGATCTTAACTCGCTGATGGACGAGGGTGTAGCCACCCAAGATAGCCCAGTCACCCACCCAAACATGCCCCGCTAAAGACGAGTTGTTCACTAAGATACAATGATCGCCAATCACGCAATCGTGGCCAACGTGGGCATAGGCCATAATGAGGTTGTCAGAACCAATCCGAGTTTCACCCAAATCTTGAACCGTACCGCGATGAATCGTAGCGCCCTCACGAACTACATTGCGATCGCCCATTTTCAACCAAGTTTCTTCACCTTGATATTTCAAATCAGGCGTTGCTTCACCCACGGTGGCAAACTGAAAGATGTGACAATTTTCACCGATAATACTCGGCCCTTTAACCACCGCATGCGATTCAATCCGAGAGCCTTTGCCGATGGTCACCTGTGGACCAATAATGGCATAGGGGCCAATCTCTACGTCCGCGGCGATAGTGGCGCTGGGATCGATAATTGCAGTGGGATGAATATTTTGCGTCACAATCAAACCTTCTAATTCAATAAATTACGTTGACTACAATGTTCGTTCTGCACTAGTAATACTTGCGCGGGCTACAACTTGCCCATCAACCTTGGCTTCACATTCAAACTTCCAAATACCGCGCTTATGCGTCACATACTTGGCGTGTAAGTGTAGCTGATCTCCAGGAACCACTGGTTTTTTAAAGCGAACGTTATCCGCCCCAGCGAAGAGATAGAGCGAACCATCTGTGGCCTTCTTTCCCGCCGACTTAAAACCCAGAATCCCCGCCGCTTGCGCCAAGGCTTCCACCATCAGCACACCTGGAAAGATGGGCGCGTGGGGAAAGTGGCCGTTAAACTGCGGTTCGTTAATTGAGATATTTTTAATAGCATGGATTGACTCCATCGGCGTGACACTAATCACCCGGTCAATCAATAGAAACGGGTAACGATGAGGCAAATACTCCTGGATTTCGCGAATATCCATTTATCAATCTCTCCTGTTGCTATCAAGCTTCTTTACGATTCGCGCTAAGTCTTTAAGCTGACTAAATCGAACCGCATTTTTCCGCCACTCTGAAGTTGGCATCATGGGCGTTCCCGAGGAAAACGAGCCCGCCTCAGTGATAGACTTAGTGACCATGGTCATCCCAGTGATATGCACATTATCGGCAATTTCAATATGCCCAACTATGCCCACTCCACCTGCCAAGGTGCATCGCTCGCCAATAACCGTGCTACCAGCAACGCCTGCCGTTCCCGCAATGGCAGTATAGCGCCCAATTTTAACGTTATGCGCAATTTGCACTAAGTTATCAATGATCACGCCATCGGCAATTTCGGTATCATCCAATGCCCCACGGTCAATGGTTGTATTGGCACCGATATCAACATCGTTACCAATCGTAACCCCGCCAAGCTGACAAATTCTAAACCAGCCCTGAGGTGTAGGCGCGAAACCGAATCCGTCCGAACCTATAACCGCTCCACTGTGAACTCGCACACGGTGCCCTAAGCTTACTCCGTGGTAGATCACTACATTGGGTTTGATCTCGCACTCATCACCCAAGAATGTATCATCGCCAATAACAACGTTAGCGCCAAGATGAGTGCGCTCACCCACCACTACGTTCTCACCCACAACAACATTTGGGCCTACCACCGCCGACGCTGCAATCTTAGCACTCTGCGCGATGACTGCTGACGAGTGAACTCCCAGATTCGTGGTGTATTTCTTCTCGAATACATGAGTGAGCTGAGCAAAGGCAACATAGGCGTCGTCCACCACAAGCGCATTACCAGAAAAACTTTTCGCTGCTGAATGAGCGAGAATCACCGCACCGGCTCGTGTGTCATCCAATTGAGCTGCGTATTTTGAATTAGCAAGAAAGGAGAGATGAGAAGGGCCAGCACTCTGAAGAGTAGCCAGCCCCTTGACTGGGTAACGTTCGTCACCCTGTACGAAGCCGCCAACTATGGCGGCAAGTTCTATTAAGCTATATTCCAAGCTCTATTACCTCTTAACCTTGGTTAAGTTTTTCTGTCACGCGAGGCGTCAAATCAAACGAAGTATCAACGTAAAGAACAATTGGAGCGCCTTGCTGACGACCTACTGGGTAGACGGCTGATTTGTCTAACAGCAAACCAATACCTTCTGACTGGATTAAATCCTGAACCGCTTGGCCTGCGCGCGGGCGAAGCTCCTGCATTAAAGCGCCGACAACGCGATTTTGCGCATCGTTAAGCTTAGTCTGCGCAGCCTGAAAGTCCACGCTCTTGCTTTGAATTGCAGCTTGTTGCTCCTGCAGGCGCTCAGCACTCCACGTTACCGAATTGGCCTGAGCCTCTTCCTGTAGTGTGCGAATATCAGCCATCAATGTTTCAGCCTGCGTAATCACGTCTTGTACATCTGCCTGCGCCTGAAGCTCCTGAATACGCATCTTAGCGACATCTGTCTCCATGATTGCTGCGTTCAAATCAACGACGGCAACTTTACCCTGAGCCAGAGCGGATGTTGATAATACAAGGGCCAACATAGAGGCTGCTAATTTAGTTAAAAAACGCACGGTAACTCTCCAAATATCAAAATTACAAAAAAATTCGTTATTGTTTATATTATTTTAAAACGCCTGTCCCATCGAGAACTGAAAGCGTTCGATGAAGTCGTAGCCCGATTCTTCAAGGGACTTATCATAGTTAAATGGCAGCGCGTAACTAAAGGTTAACGGTCCGAAGCCCGATATCCACGTCAAGCTCAAACCATAAGAACCGCTGAGTTTACTCACATCGAAGTCGTAACAGTTTAACTCACCATTCTCACAACTGGTACTAAAAACGTTACCGGTATCAATAAAGAACGACGACTGAACACTGCGCTGATCTTTTACGAACGGCGTAGGGAAAATGAACTCTGCACCAGCTGTTACTAAGAAGTTACCACCAAACGCATTGGTGCGCTGACTTGTACCCGATAACTGAGTCACAAGTTGGCCGTTAGCGTTCACGAGCGTACCCGTACCAAAGCCATTCGAGTTAATAACTTGTTGCCCGGAGTAGTACTCGGCAGACGAAGTTCGAGGCCCCAGTACGTTCCGGTTATAACCTCGAACAGAGCCGAGACCACCAGCATAAAAGTTCTCAAAGAATGGCAATTCATCAAGCTCTCCGTAGCCATTTCCGTAACCAAGGCGGGTATGCAGACGAAGGGTTAAGAAACTTGTCAACGGCTGAAAGATTTGTCCTTCGTAGTTGACTTTATAGTAAGTCAGATCTGAATTAGGTGTGGTTGATGAGAATACTAAACTTTGACGGTAACCACGGTTAGCAAGAATACCTCGGTTCAGGGTTGACTGCATCCAGGTAACACGCAAGGTAAAGTCATCGTACTCATCGCCATATTCATCAATAAATCCTGGCGGATTATTGGTGAGCTGACTATCGGCAACGGTGCTGATATCATTTAACGCACAAGAGTAATAGATAAAATTGGAACCGGTAATAGAGCTAGTACCCAAGTCGTAACAGTCATTTGGATCATCCTGATAGATCTGATCGAAAGTTGGGTTGCCATCCTCATCCAAAACTGGATTTCCGTCAGGATCTAAAATTGGACTATTTGGGTCATCAACGAATGCCCCACCATCATTTAAAAGGTCCGACTGTTCAGCCCAATATTGATATCCACTCTCATTAATGTCGCCCGGAGTAGATTTGATCTGCTGCGCTGGACTAAACCCTGGCGTAATTAAAGAGTGGTTATAGGTCAATCCAAGCGAGATACGCTCAATCTCAGATATCGGCCAACCTAAGGTGACACCGGCACCATACTTATCAACACCAAACGGCGTAAAACCACTACTACCGTAATCACGTTGGCTGTAGAAAATATTGAAACCACGACTCACACCATCCGGCGTAAAATACGGATCGGTATAGTTGATACTGGCACTTTTATAATACTTTGAAGAACTCAGGTTAATACCGAACGCATTACCAGTTCCCAGGAAGTTGTTCTGCTGAAGATTAGCCTGGAAAATCAAGCCGTAACCATCCGAATAGCCAACGCTACCACCCACGTTGCCAGAGGGTTGCTCTTCCACCGTATAGGTCACGTCTACCTGGTCTTCGGTTCCGGCAACTTCAGTGGTCGCCACTTCAACGCCCTTGAAATAACCAAGTCGTTCTAAACGAACCTTACCTTGATCAATGGCAATATTCGACGCGGTAGAGCCTTCCATTTGACGCATTTCACGACGAAGTACGTCATCGGCAGTCTTGGTGTTGCCGCGGAACTCAACCCTTCGAACATACGTCCGTTCACCAGGTTGAACGTAAAAGGTAATATCCACCTTACCATCTTCGTTCACTTCCGGAACACCATTCACTTCAGCAAAGGTATAACCCTCATTGCTTAAACGCTGAGTCATATATTCAGCGGAGGTGGTCATCAAAATTTGCGAGAAGGTCATTCCTGGCTGAATAAGCACTAATCGAGATAATTCAGACTCGTTAATCACCAACTCACCTAAGATATTGGTTTCGCCAATCTGATACTGTTCCCCTTCGGTCATATTCAGGGTCACGAAAATAGACTCGTTGTCATCAGAGATGGTGACTTGAGTGGAATCAATTTGGAAGTCGAGATACCCTCGGTCAAGGTAGTAACTGCGTAGTCGTTCGATATCACCCGCTAGCTTTTCACGTGAATACTTATCTTCACTACCCATCCAAGACAACCAGTCGGATTCCTTCATCTCAAAGTCTTCCATTAAGACTTCGTCCGAGAAGAGCGTGTTACCCACCAAGTTAATGTGGCGGACCGAAGCGGCGCTTCCTTCATCAATATCAATATTGATTTGTACCCGGTTACGCGGTAGCTCAACGATCTCAGCTTCAACTGTTGCGTTGTATCGCCCCTGGGAAATGTATTGGCGCTCCAACTCCTGAGTAATTCCGTCTAACACAGAACGCTTGAAGATCTGCCCTTCGGCAAGCCCGGAATCCGATAGACCCGCAAGCAGATCCTCTTCTGCAATTGCCTTCTCGCCTTCGATCTCAATCGAATCAATGGCTGGACGCTCAACAACGTGCACAACGAGTACGCCATTATCTTCCTCAAAGCGAACATCATCATAATAGCCACTTGCAAATAGACTTCTGGCGGCAAGACGAAGCGCGGACGGATCAATGGTGTCACCAATATTGATGGGTAACGAGGCGAAAACAGTACCAGCAGATAGTCGCTGCAGGCCTTCTAGTCGAATATCAGAGACGCGGAATTCAGCCGCCATGGCAGCTGAAGGTAACAGCGCCACCGCTAATAAATTTCTGGCAAATCGTTTCATAATGACCTTGTAAGTTAATTCTCTCGCGCGCTGTGATTGGCGCTTAATTCTTGTTATTTTTTGTCGGTTTTAGAGACGTAAAATATCGTTATATATTGCTAGTAACGTAACCAAAAGTACCAAGGCCATCCCTGCCTGCATGCCATACTGTTGCACGCGCTCGTTTACTGGTGAACCCTTAACAGCCTCAATGAAATAAAACAGTAAGTGCCCACCATCGAGAACCGGAATTGGAAGAAGGTTCAACACACCTAGACTTACACTAAGTAAGGCTAGCAAGCTAAGCCAACTCACAATACCGTTTGCCGCCGAATCGGATGCCACTTTAGCAATCGTTATCGGCCCACTCAAGTTTTTGGTGGAAATATCACCTGTTATCATCTTTGCAATCGACTTAACGATAAAAATCGAAGTCTCAACGGTCCGATCAACACCATTCACTAGTGCCTCAGGAATTGAATAGTGATAACGACGAACCATTTCCTCAGGCCATGATTGCTGCATTAGTGAGACACCGAGAAGCACTCGACGTTCATTATTTAGTTCACTTTCTTTAGGAATAATTATCAGATTTAATGCTTCGCCGTTGCGCACTAGGCCAAGCATTACCTCTTGATCAGCATGTGCTTGAATATAATCCGACCACTGGCTAAATCGTTCGAACGATTCGCTATCCGTCGTTTCAATCACATCACCGGCCAGCAGGCCGGCAATCTCGGCAGGGCTCTCGGCTTGCACCGAACTGACTTCCAATTTCAAAGGTGGCAACCAAGGTTTAATCCCAAGCTCCTCGATAGGATCACTGACCTCACCCTCAGACAGAAAACCCTCAATCGGCACACTGACATCGTAAGTCAAAGTTGATTCAGGGTAACCAACGGTAAACGTTACTAAGCCGCTTTCTCCTACCCTATCCAACAGGGCAAGCGAAACGTCACGCCACGTTGAGGTCTCTTCACCATCCACGGCATAAATTTCTTGGCCGGCACTCAAGTCTCGACTTGCCGCCGGTGTCGCAGGTTCGTAGGACCCAATAACGGGAGCTAGCCCCACCTCACCGCGAAGCGATAGCCCAAAGAATACAATCACCGCGAGCAATAGATTAATGGCCGGCCCAGCACCCACTATAGCTATACGCTGCCAAACAGTTTTGGCATCAAACATTTCGTGCGGTTCAGAATCTCGTGACTCATCGTCATGCTCACCGGCCATTCGGACGTAGCCGCCGAGCGGCAATGCGGAAAGCGAATACACAACACCATCTTTTGCGGTATAGCGAAGCAAGTCAGGACCAAAACCGATTGAGAATTTCAGCACCTTAACGCCACAGCGACGGGCCACCCAAAAATGGCCAAACTCGTGAATGGAAACCAAAATTCCAAGAGTTAGCAGCGCAATTAAAATCGTCTGTATCAATTCCACCATCACAACCCCTGATTAATCAACGAATGCGCCACTTCACGGGCAGCACGATCTATAGTGAGGATTTCATCTAGACTGTCAATTGCGTCAGAGAACTTCGCCTCTAGCGTTCTTTCACAGACTAGAGCGATATCACAAAAAGCAATCTCGCCCGCTAAAAATGCGGCGACGGCGACTTCATTGGCCGCATTAAGAACCGCTGGACTGGCTCCACCGGCCGCAAACGCTTCGCGCGCAAGCCAAAGGCAAGGATAGCGCTGGCGATCGGGGACATCGAAATCTAAACGAGCAACTTGGGTGAAATCCAGTGTTTTAACACCACTGGCAATTCGCTCAGGGTAAGCCAAACCATAAGCAATTGGGGTACGCATATCTGGATTACCCATTTGCGCAATAACCGAACCATCGAGATAACTCACCATGGAGTGGATAATACTTTGCGGATGCAGCACCACATCGATGTCGGCAGGTGTAACACCGAATAACCAACATGCTTCGATCAACTCCAAACCTTTGTTCATCATGGTCGCGGAATCAACTGAGATCTTGGGCCCCATACTCCAATTTGGATGGGCTATCGCGCGCTCTGGTGTAATAGCCCCGAATTCAGACAAGTCAGTAGTGCGAAATGGACCACCTGATCCGGTGAGTAGAATGCGCGAAACGCCGCCCTGTTCACGGTCAAATTTACCGCCTTCCAAACATTGAAAGATGGCATTATGCTCGCTATCAATGGGTAACAACGTAGCTCCGCTCTCCCGGACGGTTCGCATAAATAAGTCACCCGCAACCACCAACGATTCTTTGTTAGCCAGCAGGACTTTCTTACCGGCTTTCGCAGCCGCTAACGAAGCAGGCAAGCCTGCCGCACCAACGATGGCAGCCATGACGATATCAACAGAAGATGTCTCACTAACGTCAATCATGGCTTGAAGCCCTGATTGCACGTCAATATTGCTTCCTGACAGTTCGCGGCGCAGGTGATCGGCGGCGGTCGCGTCCGCCATCACGATCACTTCGGGGCTAAAACGTTGCGCATCGAGCAACATCTGCTGCCAATTAGCCCCTGCTACCAGAGCAAAAACCTGGTAGCGATTAGGGTGTTGAGCAATAACATCGAGTGTGTTCTGCCCAATCGACCCGGTAGAACCAAGAACGGTAACTTGCTGAAGTGGCATCAGTAGAACTCAAAGAAGTAAACAAGCGCGAACAGCGGAAATGCCGCAGACAGAGAGTCCAATCGATCCAAGAACCCGCCGTGACCAGGAAGCAGTACACCCGAATCCTTCACACCTGCCTGCCGCTTGAACATGCTCTCAGCGAGGTCACCAATGACCGAACCGACTATTGCGGCGAGTGTTGCTAAGATCCACCCCTTCCACTCTGATGCAGATAAGCCCAACAGGTAACCAATTAGCACACCAACAATAGACCCCAGCACCACACCACCAAAGAAGCCCTCCCAGGTTTTCTTGGGACTCACCTCTTTTGCCAATTTGTGCTTACCGATGGTTTTACCCACGGCGAAGGCACCCGTGTCATTGCCCACCGCCATCAAGAGCACTGCAATCAGAATAACGGCATAGTTCTGTTCAAGCTTGAGCAACACCATGGCGTACCAAGCTGGCACTAATACTAGTATGCCGAGCGTTAGGACGACCACTGGATGGCGCCAAATAGTCGCCGACGATGGATAACCCTGTATCCAGAGAAATAGCACCCCCCAAACAAGGCTAGCGCCAATAAAGACGGTGCGCACAACTTCGATATCAAAACTAGTCAAACCGTCGAAGGTCAACCAGTGAAGCGCCACCATCACCAGCGCTACGAAACCAACGAAGACAGCCTTGACCCAGCGGTTAGCGATGGCTGCTAACTGAGCCCACTCCCAAGCACCAAGTAGCCAAACTACGGCCAAAAAAAGCGTTCCTTGCAGAGGGTTAGAGTAAACAACGCCTGCGATAAATAAAGCTGCAATAACCACTGCGGTTATAACTCGCTGCTTAAGCATATTAAGACCCTTGCGCCGCTATCTGTTCCGATGTCATACCAAAGCGACGTTGCCGCCCCGCGTAATCCACCAGCGCCTTCTCAAGGCTCTCGCCTGTAAAGTCAGGCCACAGTTCGGGCGTAAAATAAAATTCAGTATAGGCGCATTGCCAGATTAAGTAGTTACTTATCCGTTGTTCACCGCCCGTTCTAATCAATAAATCAGGCTCCGGCACATCACTCAATTGGCATGCCTGCGTAAATAACGCCTCGTTAATTTCGTCCACTTCAAGCCTGCCGGCTTTAACGTCTTGAGCTAGCTTTTTCGCCGCCTCCACGATATCCCAACGACCGCCGTAATCCACGGCGATATTCAATTGGTATTCGCCATTCTCCGTTACGCGCTCAGCTTCATCCATCACCGCGTTCAACTTCTTAGAGAATCGCTCTCTAGAGCCTATCAAATGCAGCCGAACATTCTTTTTCGCCAGCAGCTTAGCTTCCTTTTCAAGGTAACGCTGGAGCAGCGCCATCAGCCCTTTGACTTCCGCTGCGGGACGCTGCCAGTTCTCGCTAGAAAACGCGTAGAGCGTTAAGACTTTTACGCCCGAGGCAATAGCCGCCTCTAGGATTTCACGAACGCGTTCCACGCCCTCTTGATGGCCAGCGATGCCAAACTTTTTTCGCGCCTTTGCCCAGCGATTATTACCATCCATGATGATAGCAACATGCTGAGGGATAGAATTTCCACTCAAAGTTAGACAACCTCGGTATAACAGTCAAAATAACCCATCGACTATAACAAAATTTTGCCCGTTAAAAAAAGAAATGCCGGACTCAGTGGACTGAATCCGGCATCGAAAAGCAAAGACTGATTAAATTTCCATCAAATCTCGTTCTTTCACCTCAAGCATCTCTGCGATCTTGGCAACGTACTGATCCGTCAATTTCTGAATCTGATCTTCACCACGACGCAATTCATCTTCAGAAATTTCCTTTTCCTTAAGCAAATCTTTGAAGTCGGCATTGGCATCGCGGCGCGCGTTACGAACCGAAACTCGAGCCGTTTCCGCCTCAGCTCTCGCCTGCTTGGTGTATTGCTTTCGAGTCTCTTCGGTTAGCATTGGCATTGGCACGCGAATCAAGGTACCAGACGTTGCAGGATTCAAGCCCAAATCCGAAGCCATGATTGCTTTTTCAATAACTGGCGTCATCGGCTTCTCCCAAGGAGAAACCGTTAGCGTACGAGCATCTTCAACGCCAATATTAGCAACTTGCTTCAAAGGGGTTGGCGTACCGTAGTAATCAACAAAAACGGTATCAAGAATGGCAGGGTGTGCACGACCAGTACGAATTTTACTAAATGCACTCGTTAGCGCGACCAAACTTTTCTCCATCCGCGCCTTCGCGTCAGACTGAATTTCATTCATCATCGTGTTTTATTCCTCTATCAAGGTGCCTTCATTATCGCCAACAACGATATTTAATAGCGCACCTGCTTTTGACATTCTAAAGACGCGAACAGGCATTCCGTGATCACGTACTAGGCATATTGACGTTAAATCCATAACACCCAGCTTCTTATCAAGCACTTCATCGTAGCTAAGGCGGTCATACATTACCGCAGCCGGATCCTTCATCGGATCAGCCGTGTAGACACCATCTACCTTAGTTGCTTTCAGCACGATATCCGCTTCAATTTCAATACCGCGGAGCGATGCAGCAGAGTCCGTAGTAAAGAATGGATTGCCAGTACCCGCCGCAAAAATCAAAACTTCGTTATTCGCAAGACAGCGAACAGCTTGACGACGGTCGTAATGATCAACAATACCGCTCATTGGAATGGCCGACATAACACGGCTGGAGATATTCGCTCGCTCAAGTGCGTCACGCATCGCTAATGCATTCATTACCGTAGCCAGCATACCCATATGGTCACCAGCAACGCGATCGAGTCCAGCTTCGCTCAGCGCTTTACCACGAAATAGGTTTCCGCCACCGATAACAAGACCTACCTGAACACCAATACCAACAAGCTGACCTATTTCAAGCGCCATCTTATCAAGTACTTTTGGGTCGATACCGAAGTCTCCGTCACCCATTAGCTCTTCGCCGCTAAGCTTCAATAGAATTCGCTTGTACTTACGATCTTTTGCCTTCTTTTCAGTCACACCCATAACTCTCCCAAGAATCTCGACATAAACATAGTATATACAAAAACGGCGAACCGAGGTTCGCCGTTTGCGTCAAAGCAACAATTACTTGCTACCCTGAACCTGAGCCGCCACTTCTGCTGCGAAGTCAGTTTCTTCTTTTTCGATGCCTTCACCCACTTCGAAACGAATGAAGCCAGTAATATCAGCACCCGCTTCTTTAAGAAGCTTACCAACTGTTAGCTCAGGGTTCTTAACGAACGCCTGCTCTACCAAGCTGTTTTCAGCCAAGAACTTACGGATACGACCAACCATCATCTTCTCAACGATTTCTGCTGGCTTACCTTCCATATCAGGCTGTGCCTTGATAATGCCTTTTTCAGCTTCAACAACATCTTCAGGCATATCTTCTGGCTTTGCAACACGCGGGTTAACCGCTGCAATGTGCATTGCTACGTCACGAGCTAACTCTTCAGAGCCACCCTCAAGACCAACAAGAACACCGATACGACCTGTTGAGTGCAAGTAGAAACCTGTAACAGGCGCTTCTAAACGAGCGATACGACGAACAGAGATGTTTTCACCAATCTTCTGCACAAGCGCTTCACGTTGAGCTTCGATACCGTTAGCAAGCAATGCTGCAACATCATCAGAACCCTGCGCTTCCGCTGCAACACAAACGTCACTAACGAAGCCCTTGAAGCCGTCATCACGCGCAACAAAGTCAGTTTCTGAGTTAACTTCTACCATGGTTGCAACCGATGCTGAACCACGAACAGCCAAAAGACCTTCAGCCGCTGTACGACCTGCTTTCTTAGCTGCCTTAAGACCTGACGCTTTACGTAGATCTTCAATTGCCTTCTCGACATCACCGCCGGCTTCTTTAAGTGCTTTTTTGCACTCCATCATGCCAAGACCGGTACGATCGCGAAGTTCTTTAACCATTGACGCTGAAATAGCCATTCTAAATTCCTCTAATCAATCCTGTAACACTAAGATTCCAAAAAGGGGCTAGTTAATAGCCCCTTTCAAAGATGGGTAGTTCTACCAAAACTGCTTATTTAGCAGCCTGTTCGCCTTCTACTTCAACGAACTCATCCTTTGCTACAACTTCACCAGCCTTACCTTCAAGTACTGCATCAGCTACTGCAACTGAGTACAACTTGATTGCGCGGATTGCATCATCGTTTGCAGGGATGATGTAGTCAACGCCGTCTGGGTTGCTGTTAGTATCAACGATACCGATTACTGGGATGCCTAGCTTGTTAGCTTCCTGGATTGCGATACGCTCATGATCAACGTCAATTACGAATAGCGCGTCAGGTAGACCGCCCATGTCCTTGATACCACCGATTGAGTTCTCAAGCTTAGCCATTTGACGAGTGCGCATTAGCGCTTCTTTCTTGGTTAGCTTTTCGAACGTACCGTCTGCTGACTGAGCTTCTAGCTCACGTAGCTTGCGGATCGAAGCACGGATTGTTTTGTAGTTAGTAAGCATGCCACCCAACCAACGGTGAGTAACGTGCGGCTGGCCTGCGCGAGTTGCTTCTTCAGCCATAATCTTACCCGCAGCGCGCTTAGTACCAACAAAAAGAACTTTGTTGTTGTTAGAAGCTAGCTTCTTAACAAGATCAAGTGCTTCATTGAAAGCAGGAACAGTGTGCTCAAGGTTAATGATATGAATCTTGTTACGTGCGCCAAAGATGTATTTACCCATCTTAGGGTTCCAGTAACGAGTTTGGTGACCGAAGTGTGCGCCTGCTTTAAGCAGATCACGCATTAATACGTTTGCCATGATAATAATCCTTATCGGGTTATGCCTCCACACATCCCAATTACCAACCCCGTAAATAGGGGCACCCAAGTAATCGTGCCGATGTATGTGAGAGTTAAATTTAAAGTTTATGCCCAAGCCAATAAGCTCAAGCGCGCGTTTTATACCATAAAAGTTATTTTAACGCCAATGAAAGCTGAAATTTTAACTAAAAGTCAGTAAACTACTCGCCAAGATTCACAATCCATTCAATCTGTCGCTTGAGGAGCCTTAAGCCACTATGAGCATTAGCTTAAAATCACCCGCCGAAATTGAAGAGATGCGCGTTGCGTGTCAAATGGCCGCAGAGGTGCTCGTCGTGATTGGCGACTACGTCAAGCCCGGCATGACCACTGGCGAGATTGACCAAATCTGCCACGATTATATTGTTAACAAACAAAAGGCTATTCCCGCCTGTTTGAATTACAACGGTTTCCCCAAATCAATCTGCACTTCTATTAACCACGTAGTTTGTCATGGCATCCCTAGCGCGAGTCGCAAACTTAAAGAAGGTGACATCATCAATATTGACGTCACGGTGATCGAAAACGGGTGGCACGGCGACACCAGTAAAATGTTTTTTGTGGGCAAAGTTAGCCCCCATGCCAAGCGTCTGGTTGAGATCACCCAAGAGTGTATGTACAAAGGTATTGAACTGGTTAAGCCGGGCGCGAAGCTCGGTGATATTGGCCACGTGATCCAACAGCATGCTGAAGCAAACTACTATAGCGTTGTCAGAGAGTATTGCGGTCACGGGATTGGAAAGGTATTCCATGAAGAGCCGCAGGTACTTCACTATGGTCGCCCCGATACGGGCCTCGAACTCAAAGAGGGTATGGTCTTCACTATTGAACCTATGATCAACCAGGGGAAACGCCACACTAAACTAAAACGCGATGGTTGGACCGTTGAAACGAAAGACGGACGCCTTTCTGCTCAGTGGGAACACACCATTGCCGTGACCGCTACGGGTGTAGACGTTTTAACCAAGCGAAGCGACGAAATCCTCCCGTTCTAACTTCCGATTCGCAGGCGTCCATGATGGACGCCCTGCTCGCTTAAATGGACTCACTATGCCAGCCAATGCTCCTGCACCTGAATTCTTCGATACCAATGAATTCGAACAGTCATTCGTAACAACCCCCATAATTAGTTGCTACAAACAGGCAATTCAAACAGCCAATAACGAGCTTGATCATCGATTTGTAGAGGGAGAGAGTATTCGCAGCTTAGTGGCCGAACGAAGCGACTTTTTTGACTACCTTTTGACTCACCTTTGGAATCGCTTTATTCCAACCACCGCCGAACTCGAACTCATCGCTGTCGGGGGATACGGACGCGGAGAACTTCATCCACAATCGGATCTAGACATCCTAATTCTGGTTGGCGATACAAACCCTGAGATCGACGATCAGCTTAGCGCCTATGTGACGGCTCTTTGGGATCTAGGTCTTAAGATCGGACACGCCGTTCGATCGGTAGAGCAAGCCATTGCGCTAGCGCGCAAAGACCTCACCGTAATGACCAACATTATCGAGTCTCGGGGTCTTGCGGGAAACGGTGAGTTACTTGAGGCATTAGTCGGTCAAACTCGCACCGAAGAAATGTGGAACGCTCAGGACTACTTCAATGCAAAGATTGAAGAGCAAGAGATTCGCCATGAACGAAATAATAATACCGAGTACAACCTAGAGCCGAACGTTAAAACAGCTCCTGGGGGATTGAGAGATATCCAAACTATCGCCTGGGTGGCCAAGCGAAGCTTTGGCGCAGGCGATCTTCCTTCACTGCATAAAATGGGTTTTTTGACCGATACCGAATTTTCACTCCTTCGCAATGGTGAAACATTCCTCTGGCGAGTTCGCTACGGCATTCACATGCTCAGTAAGCGCCCCGAGGAACGCCTTCAGGTAGATGCCCAACGACAGCTTGCCGATATTTTTGGCTACTCCGACAACCCGAAAGCGCTTGGCGTAGAGCAATTTATGCGTCGTTATTATCGCTGGGTGGCAACACTCTCTCAACTCAACGAAGTGTTATTGCAGTACTTGCGCGAATCCATTTTGGGTGAATCTCCGGACAGCGCGCCCAAGACGATAAACCGACGCTTCAACACCGTCGATGGCTACATTCAAACTAGCAATACCACTATATTCGCGCGCTACCCCTCGGCCATGTTAGAGATCTTCGATCTCATGGGAGACGATCCAGACATCAAGGGCATTAGAGCATCAACTATCCGACAACTTCGAGCTCACCTCCACCTCATTGATCGGCGTTATCGTGCCGACCTTCGCAATACCTCATTATTCATGGAGATTATGCGCAGCCCTTATAATTTAAGCCGCATACTGAAATGGATGTCTGAGTACGGAGTCCTTGGCGCCTACTTACCCGAATGGGATAAGATTACTGGGCTAATGCAGCACGACCTCTTTCATCGCTATACGGTTGATGCGCATACACTCATCTTGGTAAAACACCTGCGTATGTTCCATCAGGGGCTTCGCAGTGATGACTTCCCGGTTGCGACTCGGGTTGCCCGCAAACTACCCAAACCAGAACTTCTCTTTATTGCGGGGCTGTTTCATGACATAGCCAAAGGGCGAGGCGGAAATCATGCTCAGCTTGGCGCTATCGATGCGAGAAATTTTTGCGAGCGTCACCACCTTGGCGCCTGGGACACCAACCTAGTTAGTTGGCTAATTGATAAACATCTATTGATGAGTGGCGTCTCGCAAAAACAAGATCTTTCCGATCCTGACGTGATTAACCGTTTTGCAGAAAAAGTGGGCGATCAGACCTACCTCGACTATTTATTCTGTCTCACTGTTGCCGATATCAATGCCACCAACCCAGAGCTCTGGAATAGCTGGAAAGCACTGTTGCTTCGTCAGTTGTACCACCAAACAAGTGCTGCACTAGCGCGCGGAGCTGAGAACCCTACCAACGCCATCATGTGGATTGCGGACACAAAGGCTGGGGCGTTAGCCATCCTCAAAAAAGATGGTTATCGCATTGAAGACGTTGAGCAACTTTGGAGCGCTTACCATGATGATTATTTTCTTCGCGAAAATACTGCCGACGTAGCGTGGCACACACGCCTTACACTGGATCACAATTCAGATGAACCGCTCGTATCGGTCAAGGACACCCGAGATTCTCAGGCTATTTCGGCCACGCAGATTTTCGTTCGAACCGTTGACCACCCAAGAGTGTTCGCCGCCATCACCAAAGCACTTTACCGGCTGAATCTGAGCGTCTATGACGCGCGAATCCACTCACTCGATGATGGCTTTACCGCGGACACGTTCATTGTCCTCGATAATAACAAAGAAACCGTGGCACACGATGCAGCGAAGGTGGCGAGAATTATTGAGGTGATCACTCATGATCTCACCTACATTAATGTTGTTGCCGATTCACCTAGCAGCAAAACTAGTCGTTTAGATCAGTACTTCCATCGCAAGACCAAAGCATCTATTAGTACCGAACCTAGTGAGCGTTACTCAGTCTTGCACGTCGTCACGTCGGACACACCCGGCCTTCTAGCCCGACTTGCAACGGTACTTAACCGCCATGATATTAACCTCCACTTCGCTCGGACCCTTACCATGGGCGAAAAGGTAGAGGACACCTTTCATTTAACCACTGCAGAAGGTGTACCCATTTCAAATGAAGATGACATAAATAGCCTCATCGATGACATCGAAACCTCCATTGATGAGCTCCACGAGTAATGCTATGAACCCGTATTTAGAAACTTTACAGCCGTACCCGTTTGAACGACTACGCGCCCTTAAAAAAGACATCGCGCCAATGATGACACCCGAGATATTTCTCTCCATTGGCGAGCCCAAACACGCGGCACCTACTATTGCCACGGAAGCGCTGATTAACTCAATGAGTGAAATTACCCGCTATCCCAGCACACTAGGCACACCCGAACTCCGAGGCGCCATCTCCAGCTGGTTGCTCAACCGCTTTAATGCCAAGGTTGATTCAAGTACGGAAGTCATCCCCTGCAACGGCACTCGAGAAGGTATCTTTTCACTTATTCAAGCCATTGTAGATCGTCATCAGGACAAACCTCAGGTGGCGATGCCCAATCCGTTCTATCAAATTTACGAGGGTGCTGCGCTGCTTGCTGGTGCTCAACCTGTATTCCTTAACATCTCCAAGGACACTCACGGTCAGCCCGACTTTCAAGCGGTAGACTCCGAGACATGGCAGAACACTCAGTTACTCATACTTTGCACCCCGGGAAATCCTACCGGTGAATGTTTAAGCGTTGATACGCTTAAAGGGCTTATCGCTTTAGCCGATCAACATGACTTTATTATCGCTTCAGACGAATGCTATTCAGAACTCTATCCATCCAATTCTCCTGCGCCGGCGGGACTCCTACAAGCCTGTGCAGAACTTGGTAGAACGGATTTCTCTCGCTGCTTGGCAATTCATTCCTTAAGTAAACGCTCTAACTTACCTGGGCTGCGCTCAGGCTTTATTGCCGGTGACGCCACAATAATCAAACCCTACACAACCTATCGAACATATCATGGTTGTGCGATGAGCCTACCTACTCAGCATGCCTCCGTGGCTGCTTGGAATGATGAGCAACACGTTGAAGTTAATCGTACCGCCTACGACAAAAAATATGGCATGTTTGTCGAGCGCCTGTCGCCCTTCTTTGACATCCAACGGCCAGATGCCAGCTTCTACATCTGGTTAAATGTAAACGGCGACGATCAAAGTTTTGCTCGTGAGCTCTTTCGCACCACAGGTATTACCGTGCTACCCGGAAGCTTTCTCGCAAGAGAGTCCCATGGCGTTAACCCTGGATACGGTTATGTTCGAATAGCTCTGGTTGCCGAATTTGCTGAGTGCGCCGAAGCGGCAGATCGGATTGTTGCATTTATGGAGCTTCATCATGAACAAAGCTGAGCGCGTTGACTATATCTTCGATAAACTCATGCAGACCTATCCTGAACCACCTGTGCCGCTTGATCACTTTGACAGCTACTCGCTGTTAGTGGCCGTTCTGCTTTCTGCACAATGCACGGATGCGCGCGTTAACACAGTAACACCTGCGCTCTGGCAACTTGCCGATAACCCGTTCGATATGGCAAAGCAATCAGTCGCAGATATCCAAGCCATCATCCGACCTTGTGGATTGTCGCCACAAAAGGCGAAGGCCATTCAAGGGTTATCGCAAATCCTGGTAGCGAAACATAATGGCCAAGTACCCGATAATTTTAAGGACCTAGAAGCACTGCCTGGGGTAGGTCATAAGACCGCTGGTGTTGTCATGGCACAAGCGTTTGGCCATCCAGCCTTTCCCGTTGATACTCACATCCATCGTCTCGCTCAGCGATGGGGCCTAACATCCGGGAAATCCGTGGAACAGACAGAGAGAGATCTTAAACGACTCTTTCCAGAATCAGCATGGAATAAGCTTCATCTTCAGATCATTTTTTGGGGGCGTGACTATTGCACGGCGAGAGGTTGCGACGGGCGAGTGTGTGAAATCTGTACCAACACCTACCCTGATCGCAAGCATGCTAAAAAACTGAAGAAACCTTGAGTAAATTTGATCCAACTGGATGCACGTGTCGTAACTGACTTCAACTAAGAGCTAAGGCGTATTCAGACGCCTTGTCGACTACTGATAAGAGGATTCACTATGAAATTTTTCGCTGCTGCCTTAACGGCATTAATTAGCCTTAACGCGTTTGCGCTCGAAGTTGGTGACCAAGCCCCAGCCTTCGAACTACCTGCTAGTGACGGCAACACCTACAACTCCCAAGATTTCATCGGCAAACAAGCCGTAGTTATTGCGTGGTACCCCAAAGCTTTCACAAGCGGTTGCACGGTTGAGTGCAAGTCACTAGCAATGAACGGCCATTTAATTGAAGAGTACGATGCCGCGTACTTTATGGCCAGTGTTGACCCGCTTGAGGATAACACCCGTTTTGCTGAAGAGAATGACGCCAAGTTCCCCATTCTTTCAGACGAGGACAAGACTGTCGCCGAGGCGATGGACGTTTTGATTCCTGTAATAGGAGTTGCCTCAAGAGTAACGATCTACATCGATATCGATGGCAACATTGCGTTTATCGATGACGACATCAACCCGGCAACGTCAGCAGAAGACATTGCCGCGCGTTTAGGAGAGCTAAATACCCCGAAGGCGTAGCTATTTAGTGTAATGACGCTGCCGAGATTCGACACTTAACAACAAAAAGGGAACCCGAGGGTTCCCTTTTTTTACACCCCAACGGATGCAGTGCTATTCGCACCAATAATCTTCAATCCATCTTGCAGGCTTGAAGTGTCGATACCACTTACCACTTTTGCCCTCTACCGCTTCAGGTGGATTTGGCAGACCGTGAAAGATCAAAATTTTCGCATCGTCCGGAATGAAAGGATCAACAAAGAAATTCATCGGAAACCGCGGCAAACATTTGTACTTAAAACTTGGCACCCATTCATCTGGCCAAAACTGCATTTTACCAGCTCGATGCATCTCACGAGATAGGTAAGCCTGCTCATGGCGCACTTCACCTCGAACCTGCTCAAAATTATCAACGAAGTTTTGCAAAATCTCTGGGTACGAACCAGGAATAAATCGAAAGATGGAAGAATTACCCTCCATCTTAGCTGGGTTCTTCTTATCGTGAGCAATGAAGAACTCGCCTTCGATATCGAAGAATGGATCAATTGAGTCAACGATCACAACATCTAAGTCTAGGAACAAGGTAGGACCTTCTAAACCGCCGAAACCAGGCGCGAAGACCGTAAGCTTGCGCCAACCACGCTCAGGGAGGCCCGATGGTAAATCCAACTCCGGCAACGGCTGCACTTCAACTTCATCACGAATACCCGTGCCGTTTTCAGTGAAACAAACGAAGCGAAAATCCCCAGTGAGATTTCGACGAACCATGGCATAAAGGCGATTCACGTAGTGCGGGGGAAACTTATCACCCCATTTCATACAAATAATATTCAAAAGTACCTTCCTTTAGCTGCGCCGATGGAATCAAACAACCAAGCCATCAACAATGAAACCAATTGTAGCGATCCCCGACAACTATCACTCATCACTAGGCAAGAATCGCGCGAACAGACGGCTCTACATAGTTAGGTTTAACTGAGGAGTCTTCAAGATCCTCGCGTGACGCCTCGCCCGTAAGCACCAGCAGTGAGCCTAAACCCGCGGCTTCAGCCATAGCAATATCCGTGTGAAGTCGGTCGCCAATCATCAGAATCTGGTCGGCACCGTACTTGTCTACAAGATTAGCAACCATAACGGTATTTGGCTTCCCGAACACCTCAGTAGGCGCCTTCCCAGTGGTTGCTTGCAACATTACAGTCAGCGCTCCAATATCTGGGATCGGACCGTGCTCTGAAGGACAAAAGACGTCAGGGTGAGTGCAAACATAATCTACGCCGCGATTGATGAGTCGACAAGCGTCAATAAGTTTAGAGTAGGCCAGTTCGGTGTCATAACCCACCACCACATATTCAGGATCGTTGGTGCAGATTTCAATACCAGCATCAAGTACGGCTTTCTTCAAGCTTACCGTACCGAGCACAAAAACCTTCTCAACTGACCTCGCTAGTAACTCTTGAATAACCAGCTGTGAAGATAGAATTATCTCGCTCTCGTCAGCGTTAATCCCCATGGTCGCAAGGCGATTTTGGTAATCGATCACGGCCTTTGAACTGTTATTGGACATAAAGTAGACGGACTTACCCGCATCGCGAAGACGCTGGACAGCAAGGTCACCATCCTCTACGGTTTCACTGCCCACATAGAGCGTGCCATCTAAGTCGAAGACATAGGCCTCATAATCTGCAATAGAGCGGGTTCGCTGTGAAAATAAGCTGTCTGCACGTTGAAGGTCTTCGTAGTTATCGATTTCCACCCAATCTAAAGCAGAGACATCACACACCTCGGCGGCCAAGCCTTGTGCCTGGAACAGGCGCTGCATAGCTACCTCAGTCCAGTCTTTGAGATTCTCTTCAACTTCAACAACTCGATCAATCTCCGCAAAGAGCGTTGAACTGGCGTTGTCGCTAAACTTATAAAAATCAATTGAGCAGCCAACCGCTTTCTCTGGACCAATTTGCTTAGAGATATCCGAGATTCGTCCGTCATCAAGGCAGGTTACCTTCATCGACTCTTCGTCGTAACGGCCAACGTCCACCGCAATGAGGTTGTCACGAGGGTCCTCTAGCAATGCCTTAACAACGTTATCATCAACAGCGAGATCTGCATTATTCAGAACAAACGCTTCACCATTGATAAAACGCTTAACGAGATAAAGCGAGTACATATTGTTGGTAATCTCGTAATCGTCGTTCGCTACGATCTCGATCGACAGATCTTTGATATGCTTAACGTGTTCGCGGATAGCCTGCCCTTCATAGCCAACCACAATGATCACGCGCTTTATTCCCGCAACGCGATAAGCATCTAACTGGTAATCCAAAATTGGCTTTCCAGCACAACTAACCAAGCACTTCGGTTTTAAATTGGTCATGGGTCGAAGGCGAGAGCCTACCCCAGCCGCTAATATAACTCCTAACAAGCGCTTCCCCTCTAGTGAAACGGTAATGAGATGTGAATACACATCCGATGATGTGAATGAATTATGCGCTATAGCCTAAAGCTTTTCCACTAACCGCCCCACGTTTAGACTCCTCGGGTAGCTATATTGTCTAAGGATGGCAAGCTGCTTGCCCTTTAATGCGTCGCCTGCGGCAAAGGCCATGTGAGGTAGCTCACCCATAAAGTACAATACAAAGAAAACCCCAACCTGCTCTGCAGATTGGGGTTTCTTTTTAATTAAGTGCCTGGCGTCCGCTGCGCGGTCCGGTGATCAAGCACAGCTTGATCCCGTTCAGCTTCGCTCGGTTGCTGTGCAACCTAAAGCGCTCGCTCCGAGCTTAAGGTCAGCGGCTCCGTTACACCCGATTAAAAGGACGGGGACACCCACTGCTTCGCAGGCCGGTGATCAAGCACTGCTTGATCCCGTTCAGCTTCGCTCGGTTGCTGTGCAACCTAAAGCGCTCGCTCCGAGCTTAAGGTCAGCGGCTCCGTTACACCCGATTAAAAGGACGGGGACACCCACTGCTTCGCAGGCCGGTGATCAAGCACTGCTTGATCCCGTTCGAACCCACAAAGCGCTGCGCGCTTTAAACGTGGGTTCTCACCCTACTATCACATGGGGGCGTCGCCTGCGGCAACGGCCATGTGAGGTAGCTCTCGTTGAGGAATTTCAGGCAATAAAAAAGGCCCAACCTAACGGTTGAGCCTTCTTTATTGTATTAAGTGCCTGGCGTCCGCTGCGCGGTCCGGTGATCAAGCACAGCTTGATCCCGTTCTGCTTCGCTCGGTTGCTGTGCAACCTAAAGCGCTCGCTTCACCCTACTATCACATGGGGGGCGTCGCCTGCGGCAACGGCCATGTAAGCTAACTCACCCATAAAGTACAATAAAAAGAAAACCCCAACCTGCTCTGCAGATTGGGGTTTCTTTTTAATTAAGTGCCTGGCGGTGACCTACTCTCACATGGGGAAACCCCACACTACCATCGGCGATGAAACGTTTCACTTCTGAGTTCGGGATGGGATCAG
>NZ_REFJ01000003.1:300000-447233 GCF_003688415.1 Umboniibacter marinipuniceus | reverse complement strand
GATCTGAGCTTTGATGTCAGCGATGGTACGGAAACCGTATCGAGCGGCGTAGACCTCACGGTTAATCCTATTAATGATGTAGCCGTTGTTAGCGATGCTGCTTACACAGTAAGCGAAGACGGCACCCTAACGATAACGGATGCCGCGCTACTTGCGAATGCGTCTGACATCGATGGCGATAGCCTCAGTATTGATAATGTTAGTTACACTGGCATCGACGGCGTACTTACCAATAATGGTGACGGTACGCACACCTTCGCACCAAATGAAAACTTTAACGGCGATCTATCGCTAAGCTACGGTGTTAGCGATGGCTCAGCGGTCACTACGGCAGAGATTGCTGTTAGCGTTACCGAGGTCAACGATGCACCGATTGCGGGCGCTACCAGCTATACGGTCGACGAGGACGGTTCTATTACCTTTAGCGACGCGCAGCTACTGGCCAATAGTTCGGACGTAGATGGCTCAGTAGCTGTCCACGCACTCTTCTATATTGGTAATGATGGTGTTCTTGAAATAAATAATGCCGACGGGCTCTATACCTTTACGCCCAATGAGAACTTCAATGGCGAGTTGAGTATCGAGGTTCAAGTAATCGATGACGAAGGCTTAATTAGCTCGACGAGTGCGACCTTGGATGTCGTTGCCATTAACGACGCGCCGACAGTGGAATCAACCACAACCACCAGTTTTGTCGCGGACGAGGATGGCTCATTGATGCTATCAACTGCCGAGCTCTTAGCGGCGGCGAGTGCCAGCGATGTTGAAGGGGACACCTTGAGTGTCAGCTTGGTCTCGGTGGCGAGCGGCGGTGGTACAGTCATTGATAATGGCGACGGCACCTTTAGTTATTTTGCCGAAGCGGACGCAAACGGATTGGTTGAGTTGACATACTCGGTATCCGACGGCAGTGCTACTACGGAAGCTCAGGCAGTGATTCAGTTGAATGCCGTTAACGATGCGCCAGTGGTGACCGCGCCTATCGATCTTCACAGCGAAACTAACGAGGTGATAACACTTACGCTTGATGAGCTAATCGGTAATGCGGGGGATGTAGATGGGGATTCGCTCTCGGTAGCTAATTTCCAAGCAACGAATGCCATTGTTACCGATAATGGCGATGGCAGCTATTCAGTCATCCCTGATACGGATTTCCAAGGTGTGGCGAACATCACCTATGATGTGAGCGACGGAACAACAACGGCTACAGGACAGCTGAATCTCACGGTTGAGGCAACGGTTGACGATAGCGTGGACCTAACGGCAGCACCGGGTGACTTATTAGCAATTAGTATCCCGGATGCATTGTCTTCAAACGCGGACTTGGCGACGGTTACTTTGGATAATCTTCCAGAGGGTGCCACAGTGCTTAATGGTATCGAGAACCTAGATGGTTCAGTTACCATTTCGGGTAACCTAGACCAAGCGATTCAAGTTGATCTGGGTGATAGCTTTGAGGGCCAAGCTAGTATTAGTGTCACTGGTTTCGATAGCAACGATACGGCAATTGACAATGGCCATACTGACATTGTTGTCGAGATTGATAGTAGTTATGCGTTCTCTGATGGTGCAGGTGGCTCGCAAGAGGCTCTGGTTGAGTATGACGGTAACAGTGATGCTGGTGATTGGACTAATTATCAGGGTGATAGTAGCGTTGACCCACTTGCCGATGGGTCTACTGACGAAGGGCTTGGTGGTACTGATCCGTCGTCGGGTGCTGATACTCTTCCCGATGAAGGATATGGCGGCTAATTGCCACTAAACATCAAGGTGGGGCCTCGGACTTTGTCGAGGCTCTGCCTATTATGTCATTATCTTGACTAGGCAATATTTTTGATCGATTACAAAGCAAAGCCAATAATGGGGGCTATAATTCCATTATTACTCACTTAAATAGGGCACAGTTTTAATGTCGGTTATTGATCAAGAACACGCAATATCGCTATTAGGCGGGCATGAGGTTATCTACAAAAAGATCCTCCAGAAATTCATCGATTCGGTTGATGCTGGTAGTTATAGCTTTACGGCCAATGATGTGAATGGCGACTTTGATGCAGTGGCTAGAATTATTCATTCCGTTAAGGGTGTATCCGAAAATGTGGGTGCTATGAAGGTAAAGGAGTTAGCCGTCGTGTTAGATCAGCAAGCTAAAGATCATCTGACGAATGACATCATAAGTGGCATTGACGGCTATAACGCGGCAATGGCTGAGGCCTGTAATGAGATTCGCCAAATTCTTTCGTTATAGGGCTGCATATCAATAATAAATCTGTCTGTATGATATCAACAGAACTGCGAATTGCTTGAGTGATAACGGAGTAAGCGTGTCTTATATCCACCCTAGTATTGAAATTAAGTTACCGCTACCGGAAATATTCAAGACACTTTGCTTTTGCGTAGTGCTCCTTTTTGTCGTTCCTAACTTCGCTGTCGCTAACCAAATCACAGCGGTCGAAGTCTATTCACAGACTGGCGATGATGTTGATATTAATACTTTAGACGAGGAAGCCTGGCAGCCGCTTTCAACGACTGGCCCTAACTCACTTCGGTGGCCAGTATGGATTCGAATTACGCTACCGAATACTGAACCACTTCGCGAGCTTAATGCAGAAGAGTTCGAGTCTCCTACATGGGTTTTAAATTTACATCAGTCCTTCCCAGGTAGAGTTCAAGCCTATCATTTCGCCGATGGAATTTTAATCAACCGTTGGGCTATCGATAGTTATCAAGGTTTTTCGAGTAGACCTGTTAACTACCGCAACACGGTAATTCGCTATCGTCCGCAGGACTCGGCCTCAAATATTATGATCCTTCATTATCAGAAGCAGGCAAGGGTAATGCGTTCATTCACGCCCGAAGCAATGCCACTGGGTGAATTCGTCACGGAGAGTCAATCAAGGTCAAGCTTTCTGCTCATCTCATTTGGCGTTCTAGTAGGTCTCATGATTTTTCATGTCGTCCTGTTCTTTGGAACACGGGATGTTAGTTATATTTGGTACAGCGCGCTTATCGCTTCGGTAATATTATTCTTTCTCGCTTCGTCAGGTTTTGGATTTCAGTATGTCTGGCCCCAGTGGCCCATATTTAGCGCGGGATATCAGTCGCTCTATGCGGTTTTGACGGTGATTATTTCAGCAAATTTCTCAATTCGGTTTCTCCGGCTAGGCGAGATTTCACCCAACTGGCGAAAGACTCTAATCGGCCATTCTTATCTAGTCATTGTCATCGGTGTATGGAGTATCTTTAGTGACTTCGCGTTTGCTCGAGTGATTCCAATTGTAAGTTTAGTGTTTTATATCCTTAGTATTGGCGCTGCCATTAGCGCAGTAAGAAACGGCTTGGCGTTTGCTAGGTTCTTTGCCGTAGCTTGGATCATCTTCGGTTGTTTTGTCGCGGTTCAGGTTGTTCTGATTACATTTTTTCCTAGCTTGACCGAGGCTTCCTATACCGTTTCGTTAAGTGGTTTCCTAGTCCAAATGCTGCTATTTGCTGCGGCGCTCTCTGATCGCATTCGCCTGATACGCGAGGGTCAAATTAATGCTGAAAATAGTAACCTTGCGAAACAGCAATTTTTGGCAAATATTTCCCATGAGTTGCGTACTCCAATGAACGGCGTTATGGGGCGACTGGATCTGCTCGGAAGCACCACCTTATCCAAAGAGCAAAATACATTACTTGATCAAGCTAAGTATAGTGGGCAAGAGTTACTCTTGGTGATCAACGATTTACTCGACTTTTCCTCGATCGACACTGGCGAACTAGAGCTGGAGCAGAAAGCAATATTACTGCAATCCCTTGCGTCTAAGACGGTTGAGCGATTCAATGCGTCTGCGGAAGCAAAGAACTTGACGCTGACGGTGGAGGTAGATAAGTCAGTTGAGTCCGGCATCGTTACTGATCCAGTCCGAATCCAGCAGGTGATAGACAACCTCGTAGCGAACGCAATTAAGTTTACCCATAGTGGTGAGGTCCGCCTTGTTTTGACGCTGGAGGAGTGTGATGAAAACCTGGTCCTCTTGGCGACGGTAACGGATACAGGTATCGGTATTAGTGATTTGGATCAGGCCGACTTATTCGAAGCGTTCCATCAGCTTGATGCCAACACCACTCGAGAATACGGGGGAACTGGGCTCGGGCTAGCTATTTCAAGAAAACTCGCGCGATTATTAGGCGGCGATCTTAGGGTAAAAAGTCAGCTCGGCGAAGGGAGTCAATTCATAGCTACTTTCTCAGTCAAGGCAATCGATCGGCTGGACGGAGTAAAACTGCTCGTGGTTGAGGATAACCTGATTAACCAAGAGATAGCAAAAGCACTGTTAGAAGAGCGAGGAGCCCTCGTGAAGCTGGCTGAGAATGGCTGCGAGGCATTGGCGCTAATGCAGCATTTAAATAGGGCTGACTTAGACTTGATTCTTATGGATTGTATGATGCCCGAGATGGACGGCTATGAGGCTACGCGTCAGATTCGTGCTGGCGCAGCTGGGGAATACTTTACTGAAATTCCAATTGTTGCGCTCACTGCAAATGCTATGAAAGGTGATAGAGATAAGTGCTTAGAGGCTGGTATGAATGATCATGTAGCTAAGCCAATTGAAATTTTAACACTCAGCGCAACGGTACAAAAGTGGTTAAGCTAATCTATCACTAAAGTTCAATTTAAGCGCTAAGGTCGAAGAATAACCGTGCTGTTATCGTCAAGGTAGTCGGCCTGACGCGAAACAAAGGTCCCATTAAGGCGCTTAGCTATTAAGTGTTCAACACATAGCTAAGCTAAGGCTTGAATGCCTTAGAATATCATGGCTAAGATCTTCTTAACTAATACCTCAATTTCGTAGGGTTTATGCACAATCGCATCCATACCAGCGTCGAAGCACGCGCTGACATCATCGTCCAGAACACTCGCTGTGAGCGCTACAATTGGAGTGCGTTGGCAGCCTAGGGACTCTTCTTCAGCTCTAATACCCTGAGTAGACTGGAAACCATCCATGACTGGCATCATGCAGTCCATCAAGATGACATGGAAAGGTTTCTTCTGGGTTGCGGCTTTAACCCATTCAGCAATACCCTCTTCGCCATTATCCGCAAGAATAACCTCGAAGCCATGCTCTTCAAGTCCTAGTTGCGCAACCATTTGGTTTACGGGGTTATCTTCGACAACGAGCACCTTTACACCCTCACCGCGGATTCCTAGGTCAATGGTTTCTATACTTTTCGTGCTAAATTTCATCAAATGCTGAGCCAGCGTTTTACCTCGGACAGGTAGTTTATATATTGAACCGATTCTTGACCTGTCAACGACTGAGTCATCTATCTCAAGCGATGAGTCTTTAAAGAGTATGGCGTGATCAGCAAGATTTCTTTCGGCAATAATCTCTAACAGAGTGTTCAAGTGATTGGGGTCTTCTGGCTGAATAGCAATAATGGAATTTTCCGGAATTACATCGCTATCGGTCAATTTCTTAAGCTTTGGGCAGAAGTAATTCAGACTCTTCCATGTCAATTGCGCAGAGGTATTATCGGCGGCCAACCAATACACTGGGATATCGTCAAGTGCCGAAGCATCAAAATCATCGGAACTCCCTGAAATCGGCACTGAAACCGTAAAGGTCGAACCTTTACCTGCTTTACTTTTCAGCGTTATATCCCCACCCATTAGACGGGTGAGCTGACGTGAAATTGCTAGGCCAAGGCCTGTTCCTTGAAAGTCCCTAGTGATGGAATCGTCCGCCTGCTTAAAAGGCTCAAAGATCTTTTCGGCTGCGTCGTTACTAATTCCGATGCCGGTATCTTGTATATGGCAGTGGAGCCAATATTGTTGATCGAGTTCATTTAACTCGTAGTCAATGATCAATGAAACCGTGCCATTTTTGGTGAACTTTACAGCATTGCCCAATAGATTAAGAAGAATCTGTTTAAGGCGGTGATCATCGAGAATTAGTGTTGACGGAAGATCGTCCGGCGCTTCGAATTCAAAGTTGTTGTTATTCTGCTGAGATTTCGGAATCACAATGGCAGTGATGTCGGTGAAGAGCTGCCAAATCTCAGATTCAACGGGCACAATAGTAAGCGATTCGGATTCGATCTTAGAGATATCGAGCACATCGTTGATGAGATTTAAAAGGTGTTTAGACGAAGTAAGGATGGTGCTTAGATGCTCAGCTTGCGCGGTGCTGAGATTCGAACGACGGAGAATATCGCTCATGCCAATAATACCATTGAGTGGCGTGCGGATTTCGTGAGACATGTTGGCGAGAAAAATGCTTTTCGCAAAGTTTGCTTTTTCAGCCTCCTCTTTGGCGCGGAGTGCTCGATCACGCTCCTCAAAAATAATTTGTTCACTTTGTTCTCGAGCTTGAATCAGGCTATTCACCTGTTTACCAAGCGCAGCAAGCTCATCTTGACCTGAAATATTAACTCGGCGCGCAAAATCCCTCTTAGTCTCCACGATATCTAAGCATTCCCCAACGGTGTTAATCGCAGTGAGCGTTCGACGAGTAATCAGAAAACCCAGCGTGATAGTCATGAGACCGATCAGTGTCATCAAGGCTAAGCCGAGGTAGGTCTCCTTGAGAATTTCCTGAGATCTGAGCTTTGCAACGTCAATAATGGTTGCTTCACTGCTTTTAACCAAACTTTCAAGCTGCTCATCACGAACACGTAACAGTGAAATATCGACGTCGGAAATGTCTATCGTCGCGCCGCTTGCGTTAATGGCTGAATTTCGGAGCTCGCGGGCACGACTAAACTCAGGTGTCTGAGTAACAGCCAAGAGCGCGCTTATATCTTCCTCCTGGGCGAAGCGAGATAGGTAGCGTTGAAAAGATAGTGACTGCTGGACATTATTTCGTGCCAGCGCCTCAGACGTCTCCTCATTGGGCCATCGCGAGTAAGCGGCGATGAGGAGCGACTCTAAGGCACCGCGAGCACCAATATCGAAGAGCTCAGAGAAGGCATTAGCACCTCTTCGGAGCTGATCGTCAGAGATGTTCACAACGAGATATTCAACCAGCGCATCACCATTTTCAATTTCCGCGCGTACTAACTCAACTATCTCTTCGTTGCTAAACTCTTCTGCTTGTACAAACGCGGCGATATTATTGAGATCTTCAAACCAGAACAAAAAATCCTGCTTGACCTCTGGCGCCATTCTCATTGACGTAAATTCTCTAACTTGTTCTTCGTTGATGATTATCTGGTCAGCGAAGGCTGTGAGGTCTTCTTGTGCGCCCAGAGTGGCTGCTATCCCAAGGGCTTCTAATTTAGCAATTCTTTCGCCAATCACTGAGTAGGCTTCGTAGGTGGTAGCCAAATCAGCAACTTCCTGAGAACGCGATAGATTTTCTATTACCGAGTTAACAATAAAGAATAACAGGGCCATCATTGGCACACCAGCAACCAGTGTTAGCTGCCACCGGAAGGGAAGGGAGTAGAGTCTGTTCATCTGAGTGCAAGCTCGCTTTGGTTTTTTGATTCGTATAACAAGACTCTAGACGAAATATTTCCGTTTAATGGAAACAATTCATGATTGCGGGAGATATGGATGATTCTCACTGTTGTACCCCCTATTCATCGCGAAGAAGGAGCGCCAGATTGGGTTAAAAGTATTGTGGGTTAAAAGTATTGCCTGACTGGCAGAGTGATGATTTATCAATAGTTGTTAAGTCACCTTCGGCTTGACTATCTAGGAATCCAGCTATACTGGAGTATTATTCCTATAAAGAGTCCATCATATAAATGAGGCTTGTAATTTTACTGTTTGTGCTCCTGACGTTGTCGGTAGCGTCCCTAAAAGCGTATTCCGAACACATCGTAATTATATCGATGAACGCGACCATGCCTCAGCTTTCTGAAGGAAAAGCGAGAATGCTATTCACTGGGCGATCAAAGTCGGTCAAAGATATCGGACGGGTGAAGCTTCTTGATCTCGATGCCGACCATCCGCTTAGAACGCTCTTTTACGAAACACTAACCGGCCAAACTATCGCTCAAGTAAATAGTAAGTGGGCGAGTCTAGCCTTTTCTGGCCGCGCCGTGCCCCCAGATGTTACCGAGGATGATAGTGCCGATGCGATTTCTGCTTGGCTGAAGGAGAATCCCAATGGCTTAGCATACACCCGGGCGAGTGAAATTCCAGAAGGAGCAAATGTGATTTTAAATATAGGGGAGGGTGAGTGATGAGTAAAATATACCCCGTAATCGCTCTGATGCTTTTGGCATCGCAAACCCATGCAATTGAACTCATTGATGACCACCTTAGGTTGTCTGGATTTGGTACCTTTGGTGTCACTCAGTCGGATAATCCAACCCCCTACTACTTAAATAGAAACATTGTTGATGAGACCTGCTACGACTGTGATACGACCCTTGGTCTGCAGTTGGATGCCCGCTTTTTAGGCTCATTTAAAGCCTCTGTGCAAGTTGTTAAACGCCCCGAAGACAGCTTTAGCGATCCAAGCTTTGAATGGGCGTATATAGGATGGGAGGCAAGCGATGACTTGGAGTTACGTGCTGGGCGGTTACGAATCCCACTTCAGTTAGCATCGGACTACTATTTTGTAGGGCAGAGCTATCCTTGGCTGAGATTACCCTCAGAGGTTTACAACGCCTCGGCGGGCGTAAACTACTTCGAGGGGGTTTCTGCTGAATATCGATTCGAGTTAGGTGAACTTTGGACAGGGACATTTATACCTTTTTATGGTTTCGAACAGACTAATGACTTAGATAGACTGAACGAATTTTGGGAAATTGAGATAGAGTATCTTCGTGGCTTTTCGGTGCGCATCGAGGATGACTCGCTAACCACGCAAATTAGTTATTTGGATACTAAATTAACTAATAACACCACCTATACAGGCGGTGGCCTCTACGAACTTATTCAAGCTTCCGGTATGCCAGCAACCGTCTCGAATGACTTCGAGTTTCAACTCTTAAATCTTGGCGTGATCTATACCGTTGGCGCGTGGGAGATATGGAGTGAATGGGGAGCAAGTAGAACCAAGAGTGCGTTTGGCGAAGGTAAAGGTAGAGTGGGTTACCTCGGTGCAGGCTATCACATTGGTACTTGGACGCCCTATGCGCTCTTTGCCAAGGACTACTCTGAGGGAGCCGCGGCGAGTGCTAGCACTACGGCAGGTTTACGGTGGGATGTTCTGTCTAACGTGAGTGTGAACTTGGAGTATACCTACACTAAACTAGACGGGGAGTTTAACCCAACCAGCCCGTTTGCGCCTCAACCTCATGGGCAGTTTGTCTATTCTCCCTATGATTACACAGTTGGATTTAACCCTATATCAGGTCCTAGCTTCGACTGGTTCACCTATGGTGAAGATCATGCCAATATCTTTTCTTTAGGCGTCAACTTTACCTTTTAGACGGCGCGGTCTTACCTCACTGAAAGGCGGCTCGAAGGAGGCGCCTTTTTGGTGTGGAAAGCAGCGGCGCTAATTGTTAACAGCGAAAAGTTGCTCTCATCGGGGCACCGCATCATAATGCTAGGTAGCTATCTATTTTTGAGGAAATACAATGAAAATTGCCAAGGATTCAGTCGTTAGCTTTCACTACACGGCTAGCGAAGCTGGAACTCAGCTCGAGACGTCTCGAGAGACCGACCCTATACTCTATCTTCACGGTCATAATGGTATGTTCGATGGGATTGAGAAGATGCTTGAGGGGCAAGAGAAAGGCGCGGAAATCAGTGCTGAGCTAGCGCCAGAGGATGCCTATGGTCATCGCGTTGAAGGACAGACGCTGCGCGTTCCGCTGAAACATATTCAAGGGGCGAAGAAAAAGAAGCCAAAGGTTGGCGATACGGTGGCCGTTAATACGGCAAACGGTGTTAGTGAGATGGTGGTGCTCAAAGTAGGTCTAAAGAATGTCGATGTGGATGCGAATCATCCCTTTGCGGGCAAGACCTTGACCTTTGATCTCGAAGTAATGGATGTACGTGAGGCTACTGCTGAGGAGTTGGCACACGGCCATGCTCACGGAGTAGGTGGACATCAGCACGACTAGGATTAGTCTTTAACCCCAGGTTGTTCAGGAAGAACCGAATGTCATTCGCTACAACATCGCTATCAAGTTCGCTTAGCTTATCTGCAGCTAACGACGTAAAAAATCGTTTTGTTAAAGGAGCGTGTCAAGAGGGTTTAGCTAATGCGTTAAATGACCCGACACCGCAGCTAGAGTCGCTCTATAGGCGCTGGTCAATGGGTGGTGCGGGGGTAATTATCAGCGGTACTACTTGGGTTATTCGCGGTGACGAAATACCTCGCGGTGATCTGGTGTTGGATCAATTGAGTGATGTTGTCGCCTTTCGTCGCCTCGCCAAAGCAGGGCAAGTCAATAATAGTCATTGCTGGCTCCAACTGAGTCACTTTAGTTCGCGCTTGGATCCCAGTTTTAATGAGCTTGATGCAAGCGAAGTTATGGTGATCATTCAGAGTTTTGTCGAGGCGGCTCAGCGCGCTGAAAACGCCGGCTTTTCAGGCGTTCAAATAGCTGCTCATCACGGGCATTTTCTCGGTGACTCGCTCAACGCTGCGACGAACCAGCGTGATGACATGTGGGGAGGGGATTCAGGTCGGAGGGCATCGTTACTTTTCGCAATTATCGCCGAAATTCGTAAGGCGGTCCGAGCCGATTTCTTGGTGAGCCTAACGTTGGATACCTCAGCTTTAGAGAGTGATGACGGTGAACCAGCTCAGCAGTTAATCAGCCTGTTAGATCAAAAGCTAGATACCTTACAGCTCATAGGTGAGCTGCCGAAGAATTCATTGATAGAAGGATTTAGTTCGGCCGCACTAGTTGGTTCGGGGGAGGCTTTGAATTGCGAACCAGATCAACACTCTCGAGAGAACGCACCCTTTAAGCTAATCTCGTTTGATTGGCGTTACGCGTTGCTGCCAAATCTGGTGGAGAGATGGTTAGCAACCTCACAGTTAGAATGGCCAAAGTCATGGCCACGCGACGAGGCTAGTTCGGCGTCAACCAACGCCAAGCTCTCCCACTGGTATCAAGATCAGATGTATCTGTTATCAATGGGAGAGAAAAGTGTCCCCGTTGCGGGAGCCCTTAGCCTCCGTCTTCGCGTTGCGCTCGTCCGCTGGCGCAGCGAGCGCTCCCAACGACGACTCTTTAGTCATCACTGAGAGCCCAATCCCTTAGAGTACGGCGACAATACTATCAGCTAAGTACGCTAAGTTTGCCGAGCTAATGCCAGCGATATTCACCCGTGACGAGCCAACCATGTATATTGCGTATTCAGACTTCAAACGTTCAACTTGCGATTCACTGAGGCCTAAAAAGCTAAACATTCCCTTTTGCTCTTCGATGAAATCGAAGTTATCGGCACCCCGAGCTTTCAATGCTTGATTTAAGGCTTTGCGCAGTCCTGAAATTCGGCCATGCATCGCTGCGAGTTCATCAATCCACAGATCCCTCAATTCCGAGCTAAGAATCTCGGCA
The DNA here is from genome assembly GCF_003688415.1 of Umboniibacter marinipuniceus. Taxonomy (NCBI): domain Bacteria; kingdom Pseudomonadati; phylum Pseudomonadota; class Gammaproteobacteria; order Cellvibrionales; family Cellvibrionaceae; genus Umboniibacter; species Umboniibacter marinipuniceus. The sequence continues at coordinate 435,770 of NZ_REFJ01000003.1, read as the reverse complement.
ACAACAGAAGCTCCATGTGAAGGAGGCATTGAGTAATTAGCTCGCGTAGCGGCCAGTAGTTGGCTCAGCGCCCTATTGCTCGCCGCTTCATCCTGAGTGATAAGCATTGCCAGTCCAGTCCGCTCTCGATAAAGTCCAAAATTCTTTGAACAACTTGCCGCGATTAGTACTTCGTTACATTGTTCGGCAACAAGACGCAGGCCCGCCGCATCTGTTTCGAGATTCGCGCCAAAGCCCTGGTAGGCTACATCAATGAACGGAGTAAAGCCGTTCTTATTGGCCAGGTTGGCAAATTCTTGCCACTGATCTAGGGAAAGGTCTGCGCCGCAGGGGTTGTGACAGCATCCGTGTACCAATACTAAATCTCCAGCCCCAGCTTGTTCTAGGTCCTTCATCATAGCGTCGAAAGTAAGTTGGCTATTTGTTTTGTCGTAGTAGTCGTAATACGCCACCGTCAAACCTGAGCCCGAAAAAATAGCTTCATGATTGGCCCAGGTAGGGTTACTTACATAGATCGTTGCGCCAGCCTTAGTTCGCGCTACTAGGTCAGCGAGCGCTTTTAACGCACCACACCCTCCCGGGGTTTGAATCGCTTTGACTCGATTAGCCGCGAGAGCTGAATGATGTTGACCAAGAAGCTCCGCGCTCAACAGCGTGTTAAACTCCACATTACCGGCTGGGCCAACATAGGATTTAGTGGACTCCGAAGCCAGCAGTCTCTCCTCGGCAATTTTTACAGCTTTGAGAACGGGAGTCTCGCCCTGCTCGTTCTTGTAGACACCAACCCCCAAATCAATCTTATGGGCACGTGGGTCAGCCTGATATTCACCCATTAACTTTAGGATCGGATCGGCTGGAAAACTTGCTAGCAGTTCGAACATTACTTACTTTCTCCAAATTTTTTAAGCGGCCTAATTGTAACTGTTTTTTTGTTAGTATTACGTTATTGGTTTCAGATGCAACTAAAAAACTTATGTTAATTATCACCGATGTCAAAATTTGCCTAAACTCATCGGGAAAATACCAAGCTAAGCACAGCAGTGCGAAGTTCAGCTGCGTGCGGCATGGCAGCCAATCTCGCCCTCTGTGGTACCTCGGTCATAGGTAGCTAAGAGCGGGATGTTGTGAAAGAGGGGGGAGGCAGTCCCCTATGGCAGGTGGCATTCGAAGTGAAGGCTGCTTTTAGCTCGAGATGGCGGTGATGAGCTCGTGTACTATCAATGGTTGTTTGATCTATTCTCCTATGTTAGAAACAGAAGTTCGAGTGGTTGGCTGGGCTATTAGAGAAATAGAAATGATCGAATAGTTCTAATCCATCGTAGTCAGAACATTCTGAGGGGGTAATTAAGCCCTTCGACACGATTAAATTTTTAGGGTAGTTCTACATGAAGTTGTTTAGTTATTTCAGATCATCTGCGAGCTATCGAGTTCGAATAGCGCTTAATTTAAAAGGCGTCCGATATACGCAAGTGCCTGTTAATCTAAAACAGGGCGATCAACTTCTTGATGAGTACGCCTCAGTGAATCCTCAACGACTACTACCTGCGTTAGAAACAACTGACGGACTTCTTACCCAGAGTCTTGCCATTATGGCCTGGCTAGATGAAAAATTTCCCGAGCGTTTACTTGTATTAGGGGGATCTGAGCAACGCGCTAAAATTCGCTCGTTAGCGGCGATCCTCGGCTGTGACACTCAGCCATTGCAAAATTTAAGAGTACTGAAATACCTTAGCTCTGAGCTTGGTGTTACCGATAGCCAGCGTTTGGCTTGGTCTCAGCACTGGATTCGTGATGGCCTTAATGCCTTCGACGCACAGCTTAAGGGTGACCAGTTCAGTGTTGGGAAAATCGCCTCGTTAGCCGATATTTGTCTCGTACCACAGTTATACAACGCCCGGAGATTCGGTATCAATGTTGACGCGGAATTTCCTCGGTTGGCTGAGATAGACCATCATTGCGCGACGCTCGAGGCGTTTCAACGTGCTTTACCGGAAAACCAGCCTGACCACTCGGTAGATTAGCTTTTTCCAGCGGTTAAACAAGGAATGTCGATCGTTGGGGTACCAGCCATTCTGCTAAAAATAAGTGTGTCAGTGTTAAGGTCAACTATTGATGTATAAACTGTTAGAGGCGCGCCCCTAAATGCTTTATGCTTTCAGGAACTACTACTATCTTCTATAGTTAGTAACTAATAACGCTAATCATCGATTCCTATCTTGCGGAGCTTCAAATGAGACAGTCCATCCCGATTTACTTAGCAATTCTAGTTGGTTCTTTAACTGGGTGTGGGGGCCCGGAAGATGTCGAGATGCCTGTGCCTCAGGTCTTTGTTCAAGAAGCTAAGATGATTGAATACCGACCTGTTGGGAGCTTTAATGCTCGACTTGAGTCACGTAACGAAGTGCAACTTACGGCACTCGTTTCCGGCGAGCTTCAGGCTATTCACTTTGAAGAGGGGAAAGTAGTTAACGCTGGTGACCCTCTTTTTGATATCGACCCGTCAAGTTACGCGGCAAACGTCGCGGCTGCTGATGCCGATCGAATTCGAGCTAAGTCCACCTTGGATAATAATCAAAAAACCTTAAATCGAGCGCTTGCGTTAATTGATGACGGTTATATTTCACAGTCTGAATTCGACCAAATTGAATCAGATGTGAATAGTGCTGCAGCCCAGCTTCGCAGCGCTGAAGCTAATTTGCAGCGCGCTCAGGTAGATTTGGATCATGCAAGTATAAAGGCTGCTACAACCGGTCGTATGAGTCGCTCAAATTTTAACGTGGGTGAGGTTGTTGGTCCGGAGAGTGGGCCATTGGCCACGCTCATCGGCGGTAATATGATGGATGTCATCTTCCAGATTAGTGAGGCAGCATGGTATCGAGCTGCAAGAAATGGTTTACCTGATGTGTCATTGTATGATGTGGCTGATGTTGAATTAGTTTTCAATGATGGCGATGTTTTCAGCGAGGTTGGCTATATTGACTACATCGCTAACCGTGTCAACGAAAGTACCGCGACGGTTGAAGTTCGTGCTACCGTCCCTAACCCAAATGATATCCTTCGCCCAGGCCAGTTTGTGACCGCGCGGCTAACGTTAAAAGAGCCTCAGTCTGCACTGGTTGTGCCTCAGGCGGCTGTTCAGGTTGACCAGCGGGGAACCTATGTTTTGGCTGTTCGTGAAGACAACATGGTCACCCGAGTCAATATCGTTACTGGCCAGCGACTAGCTGAAAACGTGGTAATTGAAGAGGGCTTAGAAGAGGGCGCGCTGGTAATCATCAACGGCATCCATCGAGTCCGAGCAGGTCAAACGGTTTCTGCCAAGATTGCTGGGCAGGAGCAAAACGATGATATCTAAGACATTTATTAATAGACCTAAGTTTGCGATGGTGATTGCCATCGTAATTAGCTTGGCGGGCTTTATCGCATTACGAGTCCTACCTGTAGCTGAATTTCCCGATGTTGCTCCGCCTCAGGTTAGCGTAAATGCCTCATGGCCAGGTGCTTCCGCCGAAGTTATGGAGGAGAGTGTCGCGCAAATCATCGAAGATAAGGTGAATGGCGTAGAGGGCATGACTTACATGACCTCTCAAAGTGGTAATGATGGTTCATATGCTTTAAGCGTGGTATTCGATGTAGGTACAGACGTCGATATGGCTCAGGTTCTAGTTCAGAACCGAGTTTCATCCGCCGAACCGATGTTACCTCAAGATGTCAGAACTCAAGGTGTTACGGTAAACAAAAAGTCACCAGATATTCTTTTTACCATCAATCTTTTTTCTCCCGATGGAAGCCTAAGCGATCTCTTCATTGCTAACTACACCAAAATTAATATCCAAAACGCGATTAAACGCGTGTACGGAGTATCCAGTGCCGACACCTTTGGTGGTTCGGATTACTCGATGCGTATTTGGCTAGATCCATTCAAAATGGCCGCTTATGGTATCTCGAGAGATGACATTGCTAGTGCTCTTCGTGAACAAAACGTTCAAGCGCCTGCAGGAAAAATTGGCGCTCCACCGTTCGACGGCGAACTCGTTACCGAATATACCTTGCGAGTTCAGGGTCGTCTTGCCGACGAAGAAGAGTTTGGCAATATTGTTCTTCGTGTGGATGATGATCGATCCATGCTCCGACTGAAAGATGTCGCACGTATTGAGCTAGGAGGCCTTAGCTATTCGATTACTGCCGAGAAAGACGGAGAGCCGAGTGCAGTCATTATGATTTACCTCCTTCCCGGTGCGAATGCCCTTGAAACAGCTGATAATGTAAAGGATTTATTGGCGGAACTTAGTCAGGATTTCCCTCAGGGAATGGAGTATTCGATCGGTTACGATACCACACGGTATGTAGAGGTCTCTATTCAGCAGGTCATTATATCGCTGATGCAAGCAGTGGCTTTAGTTATTCTGATTACTTTCATGTTTATGGGTGACTTTCGCTCCACGATTATTCCTGCTGTAGCCGTACCCGTAAGTCTTATCGGTACCCTAGCGGTAATGTTTGCTATTGATATGAGTATCAATACCGTCACGCTCTTCGGCTTAATTTTGGCAATTGGTATTGTGGTAGATGACGCGATCTTAGTTGTAGAAAATACGGATCGGCATTTACGCGAAGGTAATATGACGCCAAAGGAAGCCGTCACCAAGACCATGGAAGAAGTCTCAGGGCCTGTTATCGCTACTACGCTTGTGTTACTTGCAGTATTTGTTCCAACGGCGATGTTACCTGGTATTACCGGCGTGATGTACAACCAATTCGCGGTGACCATCTGTGTGGCGGTAGTGATTTCGTCAATTAACGCGCTGACTTTGTCTCCAGCGTTAGCGGGATTATTACTTCGAAAGCAACATAATGAGGCGCGATGGTACGCTAAGTTCAATGAAATCTTTGACCGCGTTACCAATGGCTACGTCAATTCTGTTAGGCACTTTTTAGGCCGCGGCAAAACCGTGGTGATTTTCTTTGTCCTTATTCTATTTAGTGCGGGCTGGTTAGCGAAGACCCTTCCCAGTGACTTCGTACCTTATGAGGACAAGGGTGTTCTAATGATGAACGTCCAGTTGCCAGACTCTGCCTCAATTTCTCGAAGTGAGCAGGTGATGGACTCTATCACCCAAATCATCAGTGAGGAAAGTCGTGTTGAAAGCAGTACAACCATCACTGGTTTCTCCATTTTTAACGGTGCTGCTCAGAGCAACGCGGGGGCTGGATTCTTGGTTTTAACCCCTTGGGATGAGCGTCCAGGTTATGAAAACCTCTCGGCAATGGTGGGTATGTCGCTTATGCAGAAGGCGGCGGAGACAATTCCTGAAGCTGAGATCTATTTCTTCCCTCCACCAACGCTCCCAGGTATGGGGTTGACCGGTGGGGTGGAGTTTGTGGTTCAGGACACTACTGGCGGTAGTTATGAAGAGTTGGCGGGGAACTTGCAAACGCTTCTCGGCGAGCTGAATGCGTCACCATTGGTTGGTAATGCTTCCACTTCCTATCGTGCCAATGTCCCTCAATACTTTATTGATATTGATCGGGATAAGGTAAAGAGCCTAGGCATTGCACTCACGGAGGTCTTCGGTGCTTTGCAAACTAATTTGGGCTCTATGTATGTCAATGACTTCTCAGTTTTTGGACAAACCTACCGCGTAATGATGCAGGCGGAGCCAGAGTTTAGAGACGAAATTAGTGATATTAATTCTCTGGAAGTACGCACCAACAATGGTGAGATGGTTCCATTGGGGTCATTGATTGAGATTGAGCCTATTTTAGGGCCTGATGTTGTGACGCGTCACAACAGTTTCCGAGCCGCAACTATACGAGTAAACCTAGCTCCAGGAGCGGCATCTAGTGCGGCAATGGAAATGATTAAGGCGAAGTCAGCCGAGTTCCTACCAGATGGTTACCGGACTGAGTGGACGGGCATGAGTTATCAACAGGCTGCGGCCGGTAATTTAGCTATCGTCGCGTTTGCGTTGGCCAGTATCTTTATCTACCTGTTTTTAGTGGCTCAATATGAGAGCTGGACCATTCCTATCGCAATTATTTTGGTCGTTCCGGTTGCCATAGCAGGGGCCCTGCTAGGATTGAAGACGCTAGGGGTTTTCTTGGGGGTCAGCAAGATGACGCTGTACGCGCAAGTTGGCTTTGTATTGCTGATTGGTATGGCAGCAAAGAATGCCATCTTGATTGTAGAGTTTGCGAGGGAGCGCCGAGAAAAAGAGGGCGACTCGATTCGGGATGCGGCGCTAAACGGGGCACATCTTCGTTTCCGCGCGGTCTGTATGACAGCGATATCCTTTATTTTGGGCATCATCCCCCTTGTTATAGCTTCTGGTGCGGGGATGTTTTCGCAGCGCGGCCTCGGTCTTACCGTGTTCTCAGGTATGTTGGCGGCGTTAGTGATTGGTACCGTTCTGATTCCTATCTTCTTCGCTGGTATTCAGTCGGTTCGAGAGCGAGTGAAGGGAGTTGGTGATGAGAAATCGCCGAATTGATTGTTAGGCACTCGCCACTGCGTTTTTTGCATGGCGAATTGCCAATAAAGGCGTTAGAATCTGGATATTGGTTTTAGTGAAGTAAATTTGAGGGATTCTCAGTGAAAGTATTTGTTAAGTTAATTGCAGTTTTAGTCGTTGTTTTAGGTTTTAACTCCAGTATTGCTGATGATATCGCTGATAGCATCAAAGAGCGTACCGCACCAGCAGCTAGCATCTGTCTTGCAGGTGATCCGTGCGCAGCAGCTCCAGCACCCAGTGCACCGGCGGAGCCTCGCTCAGGAGAGCAGGTTTACAGCGCTTCCTGTGGTGCTTGTCACGCGGTAGGAGTGAGTGGCGCGCCTAAGCTAGGTGATGCAGCTGATTGGAGTAACCGTCTTTCAGCAAAGGGCCTAGAAACGCTTTATAGCAACGCAATCAATGGTATTAACGCTATGCCGGCGAAAGGTTTGTGTATGGATTGTTCGGATGACGAGATTCATGGCGCTATCGACTATATGCTAGAAAACTCTAAGTAATTCCTCCGTCTGCTTAACGGCATTGGGGAGTTGGAATGAAAATGCCGCGAGTTCGTCTTGCGGCATTTTTTATTCTCAGCTTAGTAAGTTGTAGCGGCGTGCTTGGCTAGTACCTTTCTAGCGCTGCATCCCAGTGATGTATTCTCCTCCCTAGCAGTGATCACCAGTAGCTTCTATCCACACCCGCTCTCAGAGCTGACCGGCACCTACTAGTGCGCCGATAGTAATTCTTTAGCTTGAGTAGATCTTAGCGCTACCCGCTGACGGGATTATGGGTGTGTTAAAGCGGGATGGGCTGACCCTCGGAGCCTAAGATGCTGATATTGGCAGCTACGGCGCACTGGCGGATCAACCCATTAGTTCTCTCAGGATTAATGTTTGCGGGCTAAATGTACAAAATAGCCATGCTTCTCGCAGTGATTAAGCATGTCTTTGATGATTTGCTGTTCGCTATAGCCCATGATGTCGTAGTGTTGGAAGCCTTCGCGCAGATAGACTTCACAGCGGGCGGTTGATACCTCTGAGTCCGTTAGTGCGTCCAGATGATGATCAACTTCACGCAGTTTCAATTGATAAGCGAAGCTTGTGCCGTCGTCAAGCTTAACGGCGAGGGTTACCGCATCCTCCTCAATGGATATTTCGCTATCAACGGACTGTTCGTCGAAGGCATCATGGAGCTCCTGCAACGCTGGTACGCCAACTTCTCTGATGAAGCTGCGAACTTCGTTAGGACTATTGGTGGTATTAAGACGATTAATACGCTCTCGCCAGTCCATGTCCTGATCATGTGGCGTGGTATTCATGGTGTTAAGCATGCTCTCACGCTTGAGCTTCTCGGTATTGAGAGACTTCATTAAAGAAATTACGATGAGTAGAAGCACAAAAGAAAATGGCAGCGCGCTAATAATCGTTGCGGTTTGCAGGCTCTTTAATCCGCCCGCAAAAAGCAAAATCATGGCCACTAGGCCAATGGAGAATGACCAGTAAATGCGCTGCCAAACCGGATTGTTTTCGTTCCCTTTCGCAGCCAGCATATTGACGACAAGTGCGCCTGAATCGGCCGACGTGACGAAGAAGATCACAATCATTAGTATGGCAATGAGAGAGACAACCTCGGTCATAGGAAAATATTCAAGGAATTTGAACAGGGCAATCGCATTGTTCTCCAATACTGCTCCGGACAATGATTGACCATGCTCGCGAATTAAATTAATTGCGCTATTGCCGAAGACTGTCATCCAAGTAAAGGTAAAACCTACGGGGATCAGTATGACGCCAAGAATGAACTCGCGAATAGTTCTACCCCGTGAAATCTTCGCAATAAACATTCCTACGAACGGTGACCATGAGATCCACCATCCCCAGTAGAAGAGGGTCCAACCACCTATCCAATCGTTAGGGGCGTAGGCGTATAAATCGAAGGTTTTACCTACTACTCCAGAAAGATAAATACCGATATTCTGCATCAATGTCTGCATCAAGTGGACAGTCTCACCCGTTGTAAAGACGAGTATCAGCAATAGTACCGCCAGAGACATATTCACTTGCGATAGGATCCGAATCCCTCGGTTAAGACCAGATAGCACCGAGGCCGTGGCCAAAATGGTAACCGCAACAATGATTCCTGCTTGGATGCTAACGGAGTTTGGCACATCGAATAGGTAATGAAGGCCCGCGTTAATTTGGGCGACACCGAAGCCAAGCGATGTGGCGACGCCAAGCACCGTTCCGATGATGGCAAAGATATCTACCGAGTCACCAATTGGGCCGTAGATTCTATTGCCTAACACTGGGTATAGGGTTGACCTCAAGGTGAAGGGTAAATTATGACGATAGCCGAAGTATGCTAGTGCTAAGCCAACTAGTGCATAGATACCCCAGGCATGTAAGCCCCAGTGAAAGAAGGTGATTTCTAATGCCTGTTCCGCCGCCTCAATGGTCTCTGGTGTGCCCACGGGTGGCATTAAATAGTGCATTACCGGTTCAGCGACGCCAAAGAATAGTAGTCCGATACCAATCCCAGCTGAAAATAGCATCGAAAACCAGGTTGGGTAGGAGTAGTCGGGTCTGGAGTCATCAGGACCTAAACGTATATCACTGAGACTGCTTGCCGCGAAATAAATCAAGGCGATGGCGATTGAAGCTACCACCAAAACGTAAAACCAACTGGCGGAATCTACTATTTGGCTCTGTGCAGCGATAAAGGCGTGTTCAGTCCAAGAAGGCGCGGCAACAGCCAGAACAATTAAAGCAACTAAGAGTGCGCTGGAAGTAATGAAGACATTACTGATGCCTTCTCGTTTAGGGCGCTTATTCTGCGGGCTTTCGGAACTATTAACCACGGATTGTATCCTTATTGCCTACACCAGCTTGGGGAAACCACTATCCAATTAGGTAGAACTCAAATTGTTTGTTGGGTTGTAAAACGTTAAACTAGGCTATCTAATTTCCAATTGTTTTACGATGTTAGCTGAATTTTAAAAGAAATTCTTTACTAAATCGCTCAATTAGAAAGTATCAATAAAGGTTAGAAGTCAAAGGGATATTATGAATAGAAGCATTATTATTACCGCTGCAATCACCGGTTCAGGTGATACCGCCGACAAGACGCCTCATTTGCCAATTACTCCTGCAGAAATTGCTCGAGATGCGATTGAAGTGGCGAAGGCCGGTGCTGCAATTGCCCATATTCATGTTCGCGATCCGCAGACTGGAGCGCCAAGCCGAAAGCTAGCGCTCTACCAAGAAGTGGTAGAGCGTATCCGTGAGGCGGATACCGATGTGGTAATTAACCTAACTACCGGTATGGGTGGTGACCTCTACCTCGGTCCCGATGACAACCCTTTAGAGCTAGGTGTTGAGACGGACTTAGTGGGTCAGATTGAACGTCAAGCTCATATTGAAACCCTACTGCCGGAAATTTGTTCGCTGGATTGTGGTTCATTTAATTATCCGGCAGGCAATTACGTTTATGTCTCTACGCCAGATATGCTTCGCCTAGGTGCTAAGCGCCTACTAAACCTTGACGTTAAGCCTGAATTGGAAGTTTTCGACCTTGGCCACATTTGGTTTGCTAAGCAGATGATGCAAGAGGGTCTGTTGAAAGCCCCACCATTGTTCCAAGTATGTATGGGTGTTCGTTGGGGTGCAGAAGCAAGTACACAGAACTTCCAAACAATGGTCGCTAATTTGCCTGCTGAAGCAAACTGGGCGGGCTTTGGACTTGGTGCCATGGAAATGCCTATGGTTGCTCAAGCGGCGCTGCTTGGCGGAAACGTTCGCGTTGGTTTAGAGGATAATCTATTCCTCAGTCGAGGTCAGTTGGCTACCAACGCGCAGTTGGTTGAACGTGCTCGCAACATTGTTGAGCTCATGGGTGCTAGTATTCAAACGCCAGCACAAGCTCGCGAGCAGCTAGGACTTGTAAAGCAGGAAGCTAAAATCAAAGCGTTCAGCGGTGGCGCAGCGCTAGCAAGCTAGTCCAAGTTCAATTAGGCTCAACTATTCGACCACTAAAGCTTTTAGGGCATGAGTTCATGACGATCAACAATGTTGTTTTCCAAGCTGTTGCACATCCATGGATGTGTGACGCCATGCTACATCTCACGACTCGCCATTATATGGCGATGTTCGATGATGCGAGCTATCACTTCCTGCATAAAGTGTTTGGCTGGACTGCCACGCAGGTGAAAGAAGATGGAATTGGCTTCGCTGATGTGAAGCATGTGATTGAGTACCAAGCAGAGGTTGGCAGCGGGGAATTGCTGTCCATCTCCGCGCAGCTAACGAAGCTAGGCGGCAAGTCGATGACGGTGTTGTACAGTATGTATAACAGTCAAACAGCAGAGCTGGTGGCAACGCTAGAGAGTACCTCGGTACTGTTTGATACCAATGCCAGAAAAGCCATCGCATTCTCTGATGATTGGCGGGCGCGGGCAACAGCATACTTGGTTTAACAGCATTGATTGGCGTAGTGAAAAATCCAATGGCGAGTGATCTTTGTGAGGCTCGCCATTTTTGTTGGTCACTTCTTTAGTAGATCCCTCAACGAGGCTAGGGTTTCTCGGCCGCGTTCTTTATTCTGCGCCTTCTCTGTATCCGTACCAAAACCAAGTTTATCAATATCTTCTTCGGGCAGTTCATCAAGGAATCGAGAGGGCTGGCACGTCTGCCATTCGCCAAATTGCTTGCGTTTGGCAGCCAAAGTTATCGTTAGGTTTCGCTTTGCTCGGGTTATAGCTACATACGCCAATCGGCGTTCTTCTTCGACATTGCCTTCTTCAATAGAAGAGCGATGAGGCAGAATCTCTTCTTCCCAGCCTAATAGGAATACGTTCGGATACTCCAGTCCTTTCGAGGCGTGAATCGTCAGTAATTGAACTCGATCAGAATCATCTTCTTCCTCTTGTTGCTCAAGCATGTCACGAAGCAGTAATCTGTTGATGACAGCTTCGAGGTCTGCATCCGGATCGTCTTCCTGCAGCCAGCCTAAAGTTTGCTTAAGCTGATCAACGAGCGAATGGACATTGCCCATGCGTTTTTCCGCTACGTTTGGTGAAGAGGCATTCTGATGCAGCCAGTTTTCATAATCTGATTCATCAATCATCGCCCTTACTGCCGCGATGGGATCACCCTCGTCGGCTCGCTGACGCACGCCAGAAATCCAGTCGTGAAAGTCGAATAGTCGCTTCGCTGCCTCGGGCGGAAAGTTAGCGTTTAGGGCATGAGCGTCTCCGCAGGTATTAAAGAGGCTTTGTTCTCTTTGAACCGCAATACCCGCCAGCTTCTCTAGCGTGCTAGGGCCGATTTTTCGGCGCGGGACATTAATGATTCGAAGAAAGGCATTATCATCCGTAGGATTCACCAATAATCGGAGATAGGCCAGCGAATCTTTCACCTCTTGGCGAGAGAAAAAGCTAGTACCACCAGACATAATATACGGAACTTGGAATTGCTGTAGTTTCATTTCCAGCAATCGAGATTGGTGATTGCCTCGGTATAACACGGCAAAATCGCTATACCTACCACCGGTTCGTAAGCGCTGGTCCATGATCTCTGTTGCGACCCGCTCGCACTCGGCGTCTTCATTGGCAGTACGAATGACCCGAATTGGATCACCGTAGCCCATTTCGCTCCACAGTTTCTTATTGAAATCGTGCGGGTTATGATCAATGAGGTGATTCGCTGCTTTGAGGATGCGACTAGTCGACCGATAATTCTGTTCAAGTTTCACTACGTGTAGGCCGGGGTAATCCTTACTAAGCTGGGCAATATTCTCGGGCCTTGCACCACGCCAGGCGTAGATTGACTGATCATCGTCGCCGACTACCGTTAGTCCACCGCGATTACCCAGCAGGGTTTGAATTAACTGATACTGGGCGCCATTGGTATCCTGATATTCGTCAATCAGAAGATAACGTAACTTGGCGCGCCAGCGTTGGAGGATATCGGGATGTTCGTCAAAGAGTAAACTGGGCTGTAAGATAAGATCATCGAAGTCGAAGGCGTTGTAGGCTTTAAGTGCGCGATTGTAATGCTGATAAATAGCCGCAATCTGTTGCTCGCCTTGAGAACCTGCCATCGAAAGTGCCTTCTCAGGTGAGATGAGTTCGTTCTTCCAGTTGGAGATCATATTTTGGATCATCTCGACGTGATCCATATCAATATCCCCGTCTTTCATCATGAGCTCTTTAAGCAGTGCTAACGCATCGGATTGATCAAAGATAGAAAATCCAGGTCGATAGCCTAATGTTCTAAGCTCGCGCCTAATAATCGTCAAGCCGAGGGTATGAAAGGTACAAACCATCAATCCACGTATTTTCTTCTTGTCTACCAGCTGAGCAACCCGCTCCTTCATCTCGCGGGCCGCCTTGTTGGTGAAGGTTACGGCAGCAATAGCCTGGCCAGGATAACCGCACTCTTCAATCAAGTAGGCGATCTTACGGGTGATTACGCTGGTCTTTCCCGAGCCTGCCCCGGCCAGCACCAAGAGTGGACCATCGATGTATTTGACTGCTTCAGCTTGGCGTGGATTTAGTTTGGACAATTGGCTAGCTCCTTCGGGGAACGTTATTGTAAACTCAACGCGCTCGTTAAACGAGCCTCAGATGCGCGAAATAATGGAAATTGCCCATGTCTAACTCCTTGTTGTTAACCAGCTATTCATCTCTTAGCTATACCATCCTTTTCGCTATGCGGTCTGAGGCCGAGCCATTCCTTTCCCTGGGTGAGGTGGAAGTTTTACAGGTTGAGTTTCGAACCACAAGCCAGTTTTTAATCTGGTCAAGCGGGGGTGTTGAGTGTCTGGTTGTGATCGCGGGAGTCAGTAAAATTCACGACTGTGATCGGATTGGCCAAGTTGCTGCGGCGGTCATGGCGAGAGAAGCTCTACTATTGGCACCTAACAGCTGTCTTGTGTCAGCGGGGACCTGTGGTGGAGTCAGCTCCGGATTGGTGGTGGGTGATATAATTGCTGCCCAGTCACCGGCGACCTTTTACGATCATCGCGTAGCGCTTGCTGAATTTACCCACTATGCGGATGGTGGCTATCCGCTAGTCAACCTAGCGCCGTTGCTAGACTCTCCTATTCATTGTATGAAGGTGTCTACCGGCAGTTCGCTTGACCTAAGTGAGCGAGATTCCCTTAACCTAAGCCGTTTGGGAGCCGCGGCAAAGGAGATGGAGCTTGCCGCGGTAGCGCAGGTGGCGGCTGAACTAGGTGGCCACGCCGCTGGTATGAAGGTAGTTGCGAATGCTGCTGGCGACGAAGCGCATGGCGAGTTTGCAGGCAACCTCGATTCGGTTTCGGAGAAACTGGCACTAACCCTAAAGCAATTGCTTCAGAATTCTGCTGGACGCGCGCTTGTTCAAAGCTAACTGTTCAAAGCGCATAGTTTGCTAACACATTTTTCTAGTCTTTGGGACTCAGCGACGCTGAACGAAAGTGTATCGCTTGCATGAGGTGGTTTAACTCAATACCTTCGCTTGCGTGAAAATCAGCAATCGTTAACGCTAAGCGATGAATCCTATCCCAGGCTCTCATGGACCAGCCACGTTGCTCACAGATCTTAGCGAGCTGCTGCTTCAGGCTCAAGGAGAGCGGGGCGACCTCAGCGAGTTGCGAGGAACTCAGATCACTGTTGAAGCAGCCCTGGCGCTCAAGTTGACGTGCACGTGCCTTCGCCACTTGGCCACGAGTTTCATCGGATGAGGTTTGCGATCCATTCTTTCCGTTAATCCATTCGGTCATTGCTACGGGTTTTAATTCAATCATTAGGTCAAAGCGGTCCAATAGTGGGCCACTTAAGCGGCTTTGATATCTGTCTACTTGAGCCTGAGAACATCGACAGGATGCCGTTCCAAAGTATCCACAGGGACAAGGGTTTGTGGCACCAATTAGTTGGAAACTGGCAGGAAAATTGACACGATGACCCGACCGAGAAATGTGAATTTGACGATTCTCGAGTGGTTCGCGAAGGTGATCAAGTATGTGACGCGGGAACTCGGCAAGCTCGTCGAGAAATAAAACGCCGCCGTGGGCAAAGGTGATTTCGCCGGGTTGAGGAGGGTTTCCACCTCCTATTAGCGCGGCGGCGGAGGCCGAGTGATGTGGTGCGCGAAAAGGCCGTGTGCCGAAAGGGTGCGTCTTTCCTACCGCGGAATAAACGGATTGAATCTCCAGTGATTCAGTGAGTGTGCAAGCAGGTAGAAGTGGCGCTAAGCGTTTAGCGAGCATCGATTTTCCTGCGCCTGGAATGCCGTGGAATAGCAGGTGGTGACGGCCCGCCGCCGCCAGCGCTAAACCGTATTTTGCCTCCTTCTGACCAATCACATCACGCAGATCAGGCTGGACGTCGGTGCTTGCAGTTTCTGCGTTGGGGCAAGGTGTTAATGGATGCTGTAGGGCAAGTTGGTCGCAGAGTGATCTCAAGCTACTCGCGTGGAACACTTGGTTGTCAGAGAGTGCTGCGGGCTCGTGTTCCTGGCTAGGGCACACCAGTGTTCGACCACTAGCACTTGCCGCCATCGCCGCAGCAAGTGTTCCGTGAACCACACGTAAGCTGCCGTCTAGCGCGAGCTCGCCGAGATATTCACGATCGCCAATCGCGTGCGGAGGAAGCTGCTGACTCGCAGCAAGAATTCCCAGGGCGATGGCCAAGTCGTATCGTCCTCCTTGCTTAGGAAGGTCGGCTGGAGCAAGGTTGACGGTAATACGCTTAATTGGAAATTCGAAGCCACTATTCTTTAAGGCGCTGCGAACTCGCTCTCGTGATTCCTTGACCGCCAATTCTGGCAGTCCTACGAGGCAGAAATTGGGGAGCCCGTTACTAAGGTGAACTTCCACGCTAACAGATTCGGCAGTGATTCCGCGCATAGCTCGGGTAAAGATTGTTGCTACAGCCATTCGCACCTTCCTTGGTATCCGGCATAACAGGTTGGAATTTCAGCCTACAAAACTTAGCTAGACGAAATGCTTGGACTAACGTTTTTCGAGGGCTTCAAATTGACGTTCTAAATTTTGCAGGCGCTCTCTCGTGCGCATGAGAACTGCACTTTGAGCATCAAACTCCTCACGGCTTACTACATCCATTTTTCGTAACTGAGATTGAAGTAGCGACTTAACGTGGGCTTCAGTGTCTTCGATAGCGCTACTGTTAAAGACTTCTCTGAGTTGGTTAGTAATGGTGGTGAAGTTGGGCTTTTGCATAGTTTTTCTCCTAGTTATCGCTACTTTAGCAAATCTACGTCGCGATGGCAGCTCCGTCTAAAGGTGGTTTCTTTTGTCTTCTGTGCGCTTAGCTAGCAGGTATATAGAGCGTTCTATTCTGGTGCGCGCATTCCAAAATGGTGCCTGAAACCACTTCGGCGCCGCCGCCACGGCAAAGCAATTTAGCCTTCGGAATACTCGTTAGGCCAATACTTTAGGTGGATTAGCGAAGTTGGCACGAATTCTGCTTTGACATCATTGAGTGGACAAGGAAGTGCGCTCAATTGAGCCAAAGTAGCTCATTAGAAAGACTTAATCGCATAGGGTAAAGATCGAACAAAGAGTCGATCATATGCAAAACATTTTCAGGGAGAGTAACCATGTTTTCAAAGAAAGCGTCAGTCGTAGCGTTAACCGCAGCACTATTGGGTTCGGTGTCAGTCAGCACCCACGCAGAAGAAAGTGCTTTTAGTGGCTCAGCAGGCCTATCAACCGCCTATTTACTTCGTGGTTTAGACCTTGATTCTCCTCAGTTCTGGGGCCAGGCCGATTACACCGCAGGAGGTTTCTCTACCTCTCTGTGGATTAGTAGCCTCGCGTCAACTAGTTACGAGTTGAACCTAGTGCCGAGCTATAACTTCGCCGTATCAGAGAATGTCTCCATTGATGTTGGCGCGGTCTTTTACAAGTACGAAGATACTGACTTCGGCGACTATGTGGATCTTACAGCAGGCGTAGGCTTCGGCGACTTCTACGTTGGCTATATGCACACCGTAGGGTCTGACTACGACGACATTGACTGGGACTATCTTACGTTCTCAGGCGAGTTCGGGGCATTTTCAGCGTTGGTAGGTTACGACGCTTGGGACGATGGTATGGATGACGGAAGTTATGTTCACTTAGACCTTAGCTATTCGCTAACAGAGGAACTGTCTTTTACCGTTTCGAAAATTCTGACTACTGATGGTAGCTACGGTGACGGCATCGTGACGAACTACTCGGATGATGTGCAATTTCTAGTGGGATATAGCCTACCTATAGGCAACTAAGACAAGAGCGTAACAGCGGGCACTCAGGTGTCCGCACAGAGGGAGAAAACGATGAAGTTAGTTACTGCAATTATTAAACCTTTCAAGTTGGACGATGTCCGCGAAAGCTTGTCAGAGATTGGTGTTAACGGCATCACGGTGACCGAGGTTAAGGGGTTTGGTCGTCAAAAGGGGCATACCGAGCTCTATCGTGGTGCGGAGTATGTGGTTGATTTCTTACCCAAGGTAAAGATCGAGATTGCGGTGCCTAATGAGCTGGTAGAGACGACTACTGAAGCGGTAGTTCAAGCGGCCGCAACCGGCAAGATTGGCGATGGCAAGATATTCGTCAGCGAACTTGAAGAAGTTATTCGTATTCGTACCGGCGAGACCGGCAACGAAGCAGTTTAACCCGATTTAATAACGAACCATTGGAGGCTCGTAATGAACGAGATCTATGAAATCCAATATGCATTGGATACCTTTTATTTTCTAGTGTGTGGTGCGCTAGTGATGTGGATGGCAGCTGGCTTTTCGATGTTAGAAGCTGGGCTTGTTCGCTCAAAGAATACCACTGAGATTCTTACCAAGAACGTGGCGTTATTCGCAATTTCATGCACCATGTACCTCATCTGTGGTTATGCGATCATGTACGATGGCGGTTTCTTCCTTTCAGGGATCGAAGCATTCAGCCAAGAGGAAGTGCTCGCTTCTTCAGCTGAAGAAGGCTTCGCTGGTGCGTCAGTCTACTCTGCAGCGTCGGATTTCTTCTTCCAAGTGGTTTTTGTTGCTACCGCAATGAGTATTGTGTCAGGAGCGGTTGCTGAGCGAATGAAGCTTTGGGCATTCCTTGCTTTCACAGTTGTTATGACTGGCCTCATCTACCCGCTAGAGGGCAGCTGGACATGGGGTGGTCAGGAAGTATTCGGTTTATTTAGTCTTGGCGATGATTTTGGTTTCTCTGATTTTGCCGGCTCGGGTATTGTTCATATGGCTGGTGCAGCCGCTGCATTAGCAGGTGTACTGCTCCTAGGTGCTCGAAAAGGTAAATACGGTTCAAACGGTCAAGTTAACGCTATTCCTGGTGCTAACCTTCCGCTTGCTACGCTAGGTACCTTCATCCTTTGGATGGGTTGGTTCGGCTTTAATGGTGGCTCAGTCCTTAAGCTAGGCGATGCGTCAAGCGCACATAGCGTCGCAATGGTATTTTTGAACACCAACGCCGCCGCAGCAGGTGGTTTAGTTGCCGCTCTGGTACTGGCTCGACTCCTTTTTGGTAAGGCAGACTTAACCATGGCGTTGAATGGCGCGCTAGCAGGGTTAGTGGCCATCACCGCCGAGCCGTCTACGCCAACGGCGTTGCAAGCAACTCTATTTGGTGCCTTAGGTGGTTTACTTGTTGTATTGTCCATCCTAGGCCTAGAGAAATTGAAGATTGATGATCCCGTTGGTGCTATCTCGGTACACGGTACCGTTGGTCTGCTTGGTCTACTTTTGGTTCCTATTACCAATGATGGCGCAACCTTCGTTGGACAAATCGTGGGTGCATTAACCATCTTTGTCTGGGTATTCTCAGCTAGTCTGGTGGTTTGGATGCTAATCAAGGTTATCTTCGGGATTCGAGTTTCGGAGGAAGAAGAGTTTAGCGGTGTGGATATTGCTGAATGTGGTATGGAGGCCTATCCAGAGTTCACATCGAAGTAAGTTTGACACGTCCCAGTGTGTTGGCGCTCTTTTGAGCGCCTTTTTTTTGCATGAGACCAAATAATTCAAGTGTTCTGTGCGCTAAGTGGTGGATATGTGATCACATTAACAGTTAAAATCTATCCAATAATAAACACTGTCGTACGCTGTAATAGGAAATTTTATGCGCTTCAAAGTAAAACTAGGAGGGTTTGCGCTTCTAGCTCTAATTCCGTCTCTGTCGCTAAGCGAGACGCTTCGTGTCTTCAACTGGTCTGATTATGTTGCAGAGGACACCATCGCTCAATTTGAAGCAAAGACGGGTGTTACCGTTGTTTACGATGAGTACGAATCAAATGAACGGCTAGATAGAGAGCTGCGATCGGGCACAGACGTCTGGGATGTTGTTTTTCCATCGGATAACTTCTTTGTATCCCAGCTTCGCGATGGTCTTTACACACCGCTATCTAAACGTAATATCCCTAACTACTACACAAATTTGGACCGTAGCTTTCTTGCCCGTATGCAAACGGATATTGATCCAGGTAATCGCTTTGGTCTTCCCTACCTCTGGGGTACCACTGGCATAGCCATCGACAAAGCGAAAATAGCTGAGGTAATGGGAGCGGACTTCACGTTCACGAGTTGGGCTCAGCTCTTTGATCCAATGAACCTGCGCAAGCTTCAACGCTGTGGCGTGAACTTTTTTGACTCTCCAGACGAGATGTTGCCACTTGCTTTCCTGGCCCTTGGAAAATCACCAAATGCCAACTCGCCTGCTGATATCCAAGAGGCTGTCAATTTAATTAAACGAGCATCCAACTACGTTGAGTTTTCGATGGAGGACTTCGAAGTTGGGTTGACGTCCGGAGAAACTTGCTTGACCGTGGCGTGGAATGGTGACGTTATTGCCGCGTTTGACGAAGTGGACAACGCCGATAACTATGCATATATCATTCCAGAAGAGGGAAGTATCCTATGGATTGATATGGTGGCTATCCCCGCCAACGCCGCAAACCCAGAGCGAGCTCATGAATTCATTAACTTTCTGCTAGACGCTGAAGTAAATGCTGCAATTGTTAATGAGATTGCCTACCCCTCAGCAGTTCGAGCGGCTGAAGCCTTTGTTGATCCAGAGGTTCAAACCAATGAAGGAATTTACCCTCCGGACTCGGTTCGAGCACGGCTAATTATCCCCGCAGCAGACTCGGATGAAATCACTCAGTTAAAACTTCGCGGCTGGTTATCAATTCGCGGCGCTGACTGGTCTGCCGAATAATCCTTATTAGGTTTGAACTGTCTTTGAACAGTTCAAACCTTACCCTCCCCCTCGCAACACCCCTTGTTAGTTCTCGCTTTAATAGTGGTAGTACCGCTAATTTTAAATATTCATAAGTCCAACCGAAATAACTAATTCTTGAGTCTTCTTTGCATTCGAATGCTGTGCATAAAATAATCAAATTGGATGGCTTTGATCCTTTGTTATTGATCTTTAGAGCATTTAATTGCGTAATCAATAGAGCTGCTGCTTAACAGTGGTGCTTGCACTGGATTCCATTGAACTGCTAAAACGCTATTGGGGTCTCAGTATTTCATCGTCTGTCATAGAAAGGATTTTAAAATGAAAATTAAGGATATTATAGCGCCAAGCCTTCTGGCTTTAGCGATCTCGCCTCTGGCTATTGCCCAGGATGTTTCGGACTATTCAGAGCTTAAAGTCATTACGGACGACTGTGGGGGCGCAGGGTGCTTCGATCGTCGTAACCTAACGTCTGATCAGCTCCAACTGGTATTAGATAGTGCGCAAGCTCAGGCGCGTAAGAGTTTAAACAGTGAATCGCGTAACGCTAGCTCAGCATCGAAGGGCCAGGGCTTGGCGGTTGGACTTGGTAATAACGATACTCAAGTAGTTTACCTAGACTTCGATAACAGCTCACCGTTCTTCTGGGCAGTAATCTTTGGTGGGCAGCTCGCCCAATTCCCTAATTATGAATTTTCTGTCGAAGAGCGTAATGAGATTCAGCGTCGACTAGAGGCTGATTACGCAGGTTTTGATATCAGTTTTACTCAGACTCGCCCAGAGCTTGGTCAGTTCTCAACCCTCAATTTTGAATGTGAAGACCAAATCTGTATTGACTTTACGGGTGGTATTCTCTTTGGTCGAGCTCAGGGAATTGATATAGGTAATCAGGTTCGTGATGACTCAGCGTTTGTTGATGCGAATCTATGGTCGGTGTTTGCCCAGTTAGATCCATCTGGAAACTTCCTAACCTCGTTATCGGGTATTCCCGTTGAAAATGGTGATGTTGCTGCGGCATTATCCACGGCAACGGTGAACCAAGCTTCTAACACAGCGGCCCATGAACTGGGTCATAACCTAGGCTTACGTCATCATGATTCTTTCGGTTCGCCTGGAACCGGCATTCCTACAACTGGCGTTCCGTCGCGCTTTGATTTCTTCCCCGTCTTTGAGGGGCTGGCCGACGGTGACGAAGCTCAGCTGCATATGATGGCATCGGGAGCAAGTGTTGGTATTGGTTTGTCAGATAGTACGCTGCGCGACCGTTTCTTCTCAGAACGTTCGGTGATCAAGTTGGCCGCGGGTGAACGTCCTCGTTTGGTTACCGAATCTTCGGTAACAGGTGGCAACAAATTGGTTCATCTACGCAAGGTAGTGGCGCCGAATACTTTGATAGAGGGTGAAAACGCCGATGGAAAATTGGCTATTAATGAGGCGCTTATTCGAGGCCGAATAGATCAGTCTGGCGAGGTCGACAGCTATCGCTTTCGTGGCAAAGGTGGCTCTTTTGTCAGCGCCGAGTTTAACGGTTTCGACGTCCCGGTAGGCGAGCCTGTCATTGGCGCGGTGTCACTGTATCTTGAATTAGGAGATGGCTCGAGTGAGCTGGTTGCGGAGAACTTTCAGAATTTTGAAGGCTTTGATGCGCTTTTAATTGATGCTGAGCTTCCTGTTGACGGAATCTACCGCCTAGAAGTCAGTGCTCCAAATTTGCTTAGCTTCGGCTACGACTCCGCAGGTAATCCACAGCTATTTCCCTTGGACGAAACGGGTAATGGTTCGCTGCGCACCGGTGACTACAACCTAAGTCTTTATCAGGTAGATGGAAAGCCAGGTCAGGGCGTCAGCTCGGTACCAGGTAGCTAATCACTAGGGTTAAACTCCTGAGGCCAAGGGCGACGCGATAGCGTCGCCCTTTTGGTGTCTGGAAGGTGCTATTTATAGAAAAGCAGTTCAGAGAAGGATAGCGTCGTCAATATTCCATAGATGGCTGGTTTGCTACCGCGCTAGTAGTTTGGGCGCAGTGTCCCAACAAGCTTGCTTGTTAGTGACGGACTTCGGTGGTGCCTCAATAGCTGTTGGTTTATGGCAAAAATTACCATACGCTTGCTACCCCTGCAGGCTCAGTTATCCTGCCCTCAATAATGATATTGTTCTTGAGGATTTCACATGACCATCGCCCAGCAGGTTTTGGCTGTTAATGATGACTTACCCATTCGCACAGATGCCCCCATTCACTCAGGCAAAGTTCGCTCAGTTTACTGGCTAACGGCCACTGACAGTGCGCGTCTGATCCGTGATCGAGGCTATGAGGTACCGGCAGATACTCCGTTAGCAATCATGGTAATCAGCGATAGGCTGTCGGCTTTTGACTGTATCTGGAAGGGAGAAGGTGGGCTGGCAGGTGTTCCAGGAAAGGGTGCCGCGCTCAATGCTATCTCACATCATTGGTTTGAACTATTCAAAGAGCATGGTTTAGCGGGCAGTCATATATTGGAAGTCCCCCATCCGTTGGTCTGGATTGTTCGCAAAGCTAAGCCGGTAAAGATTGAAGCGATTGCCAGAAACTATATCACCGGTTCAATGTGGCGAGCATACAGTCAAGGTGAACGAAACTTCTGTGGGATTGAATTGCCTGAGGGACTCGAGAAGGATCAGAGACTTCCAGACTTACTCATTACGCCCTCTACAAAAGGGATATTAAAGGGAATTCCCGGCGTTCCTGAGGCGGATGATGTCAACATTAGTCGTGCCGACATCGTTGCGAATTACGCCGACTTCAATTTTCTTTCAGTTGACGATATCAGTTGCTATGAGCGCTTTTTGAGTGACGGCTTCAAATTAATCGAAGAAGCCCTGGCGGATGCCGGTCAGATTTTCGTAGATACCAAGTTTGAGTTTGGCTATGTCACCAATAGTGACGGTGAACAGGAGCTTATCTATATGGATGAGGTAGGTACGCCTGACTCATCAAGAATGTGGGATGCTAGCGCTCACGCCAAAGGAAAAATCATTGAAAACTCCAAAGAAGGCTTCCGTCAGCGCCTGCTTGAATACTTCCCCGACGCTGATATCTTACTAAACAAAGAACGAATGGATGAGCGAGAGAAGTTAGCGTCTGACAATGAGCTACCTGCGGAATTTCTACTTGATGTCTCCAAAACCTATCTTAGTACGGTAGAGCAAATCATTGGTCGCAAGTTGGTGCTTTCGGCCAATCCACGTGCTGAAATCATTCACATTTTGGCTGAAGAATTTGATCTGATCGATTAATTTCGTTTCAATCTTCTTAACATGTTCGCCATTTAAGGCGCCTAGCCAGCGCCTACTCACCAATACTCGCCTCATCCCTAATAGCCGCTACAAGATCCGCCTCTACGAGGGGGATAGCAGCGGCTGGTTGCTTTGCTAGACTCTAGGAAAATAGTAGCTCAGGAAGAGGTGAATAGTGCGAAGTTTAATTGCGAGTATAAGTTTAATTGGCGCGCTAATTGGGTGTGATGGCAGTGCACGAACCGAAATGGCAGCCTCGGAATCTTCGCTCCAGCCCCCCAGTCCCCTCAATGCTAATGCACAGTCGCCCGAATTCTCGGAGCCACCCGATTGGACTCTGGATGCGATCTGGTATCAGATATTCGTAGAGCGCTTTTATAACGGTGATACGTCGAACGACCCGCGTCTTGAAGATATTCAGGGCTCCTATCCTGGGATAGCCCCTACAAGTTGGCATATAACACCCTGGACCCAGGATTGGTATCAGTTGGATGACTACGCCCAGGGGAACGACCTTGGCAAAGATTTCTATGGTAATGAGATCAATAGCTTTAATCAAAAGTCGGCGTGGCGCCGCTACGGTGGTGACTTAGCAGGCGTTCGGCAGAAGTTGGACTATATCCAAGCGCTGGGTGTAACGGCGATTTATTTCAACCCACTCAACGATGCGCCATCGCTACATAAATATGATGCCGCTAGCTGGCACCATATAGATAGAAACTTCGGGCCTAATCCCACCGCCGATGTGGCAATGATGGACGAGGAAGATCCGCTAGATAGCGATAACTGGATCTGGACCAGCGCTGATAGGGACTTTATTGAATTGGTAGCTGAATTTCACCAGCGCGATATTCGCGTAATCATGGACTTTTCCTGGAATCACACCGGGATCAACTTCTGGGCTTGGCAGGATGTATTGCTACATCAAAGTCATTCAGAATTCGCCGATTGGTATTGGGTTAAGCAGTTTGATAATCCTGAGACCGATGTATCTGAGTTCGAGTATCGTGGCTGGTTAGGCGTTCATTCATTGCCTGAAATTCGTGAGACTGAATACGCAGATCATAGCGAGCGTACCTACGCCTTTGAAGGTAATATCTTCAGTGAGGCCGCAAAAGCACATATCTTCGCCGTTGCCAGTCGTTGGTTGGACCCTGATGGCGATGGTGATCCAAGCGATGGTGTGGACGGATTTCGGCTAGACGTAGCGGCTGAGCTTCCGCTTGGCTTCTGGAGGGAATTCAGAGCTCATGTTAGGAGTATAAATCCAGAAGCCTACTTGATTGGAGAGGTGTGGTGGGAGAAATTCCCCCATGAATTATTGGATCCTAAACCCTATTTGCAGGGTGATCTATTCGATGCTCATATGAACTATCGCTGGTACCGAATAGCTCGACAACTCATTGCTAGTGCGCCCGATGAGCTTGCCATATCCGCCGCGGTCAGCCGTTTAGAAGATATCAAACAGGGTATATCAACTAGGCAGCTGATGAGCTTCATGAATATGAGCGCGAGTCATGATTCACCTCGGCTTTCTACCTCGCTTTATAACGATAATCTCTACAAGTTCGATGCGTCACCTGCGCCAGATAGGGATTATAAAGTTGAACGTCCTAATGACGTAGCGTTTAATGACGTTAGGCTGTTAATTACTCATCAGTTTAGCTACATTGGCGCGCCACAAATTTGGGCGGGCGATGAGATGGGGATGTGGGGTGCTGACGACCCGCATACTCGAAAACCGCTTATCTGGCCGGAGTTTGAGTTCGATCCTGAAGTAGCGCATCCATTCGGAGAGGAACGGCCGCACGATGAAGTTCGCTTCGATGAATCACTTCATCGCTACTACCAACAACTTGCAGCGCTTCGCAACCAAAGGGTGGAGTTGAGACGAGGAGAGCTCGAACACGTCTTGATCGATGGTAGCGCACGTACTTGGGGATATCGTCGTTGGATTCCGGGGCAGCTTGGAGATAGTTACGTAGTGTTTAACCTTGCTGGGTACTCGCAGGAAATAGAGCTGCCGCTCTCGGTGGCGAGCTGGCAATATCAAAGTCTTCTTTCCGACATTGAGTTGGAGCATCGAGAGCAAAGCATTGTCTTTCACTTACCGCCGAGATCAAGCCTGATAATTAGTTCGGACGGTCCTTAACTGTTAGCTCTCACCTAATGAGTAGAAAATTGAGAATCACCAGCTGAGATCTGCCGTTACGTTGATTGGCTGTTCACGCAAACGGTTGATCCGCCTGTTGTTAATGGTCCTTTTGCCTCGGAGTTGAGCAACTAGCTTGGTGTAGCAACGAAGGGAATTTAGACGAAAAAAAACCTCGTCAGAGACGAGGTTTTTAAGGTGGTGCCCAGAGGCGGAATCGAACCACCGACACGCGGATTTTCAATCCGCTGCTCTACCGACTGAGCTATCTGGGCAAGGTGTAACAGGGTTGTAAATTCGAGGCTAATACTGGGAAAAGAAACGAATATAAAAAGTGGTGCCCAGAGGCGGAATCGAACCACCGACACGCGGATTTTCAATCCGCTGCTCTACCGACTGAGCTATCTGGGCAATCATTAACAACGGGGCGTATTAAACGAATTTTAGCCTTTATCGTCAACCTATTTTTTCAAAAAATTCATTTAATTCAATCTGTTAGCCATTAAGAGAGCAGGAATTTCAAGTTGCCTGATCAATGGCCCCCCAAGGAAGCAAATTTAGCAGTCAAAAAACAGTTAGTTCATCGTGCTCTTTGCAAAGGACGCCAGCCAGCCGTGGATGGCGTTGTTTTAATCTTCCTCAGGTATGTAGCCATCGGCTTGGTCGTAACTTTCTCCGCTCATATAAGCCTTTAGCTGTTCTGTGAGGTAGCTGCGATGTTGCTTATCCATCAGGCTCAGACGCTTCTCATTAATTAGCCGAGTCTGGTGCTGTAGCCAGCCGTCCCAAGCTTCTTGCGAGATACTGTTGTAAAGCTCCTGGCCGAGTGCGCCGGGCATCGGCGGTCGAGTTAACCCAGGAAGTTCTCGTTTTAATTTCTGGCAGTGAATTAGTCTACTCATTTGATTAGCGGTGCCTCCGAGAACAGCATACTTAAAATTCGCTCAACCGGGCGAGCGATACCTACTTGTGCAGGAAAGGCTGGATGATACCAAACCCCGCTCGTTTCAGCCACATGACTAGCATCTGAGATGCTAACTAGAAGCGGTTTCATGTGTAGTTTGAAATGACTGAAAGCATGCTCGATAGTGCTGAGCTCTTTGGCATTAGGTGGCTGCAGTATTAGCGCGGAATAGGATTCGAGTTCACTGGGGTCGGCAACTTCCGGAAAGCAATGAAGTCCCCCCCAGATCCCTGTTGGCGGACGTTTTTCCAGCCAAACTGAGCCATCTGGACGCTGGAGTAGCAGTGGGTAGCTTACTCTAGTTGGCGTCACCTTCTTAACTTTTTTATTGGGATAGTTGGTTTGCGTTTGCTGTTGTTTTGCAATGCAATGAGTCTTGACGGGACAGCGTTCACAATCGGGCTTTGAACGCGAGCAGGTTGTTGCACCCAAATCCATAATCGCCTGAGTGTAGTCGGCGCAGCGAGAAGCGGGCGTGGTTGCCTCCGCTAGTGTCCAAAGCAATTTCTCGGTGGCGCGGATACTTGGATGACCCTCAACAGCGAACACTCGGCAGAGTACTCGCTTAACATTGCCGTCCAGAATGGCTGCGTGCTGACCTTGGGCGATACTGGCAATTGCGCCGGCGGTAGAGCGACCAATTCCGGGGAGCTCGCTAAGTGCTTCAACGCCAATTGGGAAAGCGCCCTGATGTTCCAGGCATACTATCTGCGCACAGCGATGTAAGTTTCGGGCGCGAGCGTAATAACCTAATCCACTCCATAGGTGAAGTACATGATCGATTGGGGCGGCGGCGAGTTCACTAACAGTGGGGAACTCATCGAGGAATTTGAGATAGTAAGGGATGACTGTTTTTACCTGAGTTTGCTGAAGCATAATTTCAGAGAGCCAGACCCGATAGGCAGTCTTGCTTTGCTGCCAGGGAAGGTCCTTACGACCTACCTCGTCATACCATGATAAAACCGATTTGTAGAAGCTCGTTGCTTGATCGGGAGAGATTTCCGTTGTCATAGTTAGTACGCTGAATCATTTATTGAGTGGACGAGCCTAACAGAGGTGGCAAAATATGCTAAAAAGTTTTTTATCGAAGTGATCTTTTATGCAGGGACTAGCGAACAAAGCTCGGGCCAAAATTTTACTCGATTGTACATACAATTGAGTCATACTAATTACAATACATTCGACTACTTCAAACTGATGCATAGGTTATAATTGCTCAGTCGACAGGGGAGATAACTCATGCAGCGCAGCGCAACAGTCACGCGTAATACCAAAGAAACTCAGATTGAAGTAGAGCTAAATATTGACGGAACGGGTCAGGCAGATTTAGACACGGGCGTCCCTTTTCTTGATCATATGTTGGATCAAATAGCTCGCCATGGATTGTTCGATTTGCGAGTTAAGACCGTAGGGGATACCTATATTGATGACCACCACTCGGTAGAAGACACTGGTATCACAATTGGTCAGGCGCTAGCTCAAGCCGTTGGCGATAAAGTGGGTATCACTCGTTTTGGACATAGCTACGTGCCGCTAGATGAAGCGTTATCGCGAGTAGTGATTGATTTTTCTGGGCGTCCGGGGCTATTTTTGAATGCTGAATTTACCCGCGGGGCAATTGGACGTTTCGATACACAGCTAGTTTGGGAGTTTTTCCAAGGCTTTGTTAATCACGCCAATGTCACGCTCCATATTGATAACCTCAAAGGTCAGAATGCACACCACCAAGTCGAAAGTATTTTCAAAGCATTCGGTAAGGCTTTGAGAATGGCACTTACCGCCGATGCTCGCCAAGCGGGTCAGTTGCCATCAACCAAAGGTGCGTTGTAACTAGTTATGCAACGTATCGCTGTTATTGATTATGGTATGGGCAATTTGCACTCCGCCGCGAAAGCGCTGAGTGCTGTGGCCCCCAAAGATGAGATTGTGGTCACCGACGATAGCGCACTAATTAGCTCGGCGGATAGGATTGTCTTTCCAGGTGTTGGTGCAATTGGTGACTGTATGGCCGCCATCAAACATCACGGAGTGGATGAAATACTCCGCGCCGAATGGACCGCCAAGCCAATCCTTGCTATCTGCGTAGGTATGCAGGCGCTATTTGATCACTCTGACGAAAGCGGTGGCGTTGATTGTTTAGGGTTGCTCGGAGGATCGGTGAATTATTTTAATCGTTTCCCTTCGGTTAGCGATGCAGGCCTCAAAGTCCCTCACATGGGCTGGAATCAAGTGAAACAGATTGCTCATCCTCTCTGGGACGGGATTGATGATGAATCGAGGTTCTATTTTGTCCACAGTTACTTTGTTCAAGCTCAGGATAAAAACTTAGTGGTGGGGCAGACCGAATACGGTGAGCGCTGTGATGTGGCGGTGGCTACCGGCAATGTCTTTGCTGCGCAGTTTCATCCCGAGAAAAGTGGTAGAGACGGCCTTAAGTTATTAAGTAATTTTGTAAATTGGAGTATTTAGGTGTTAGTAATCCCAGCAATTGATTTGAAAGACGGCGCTTGCGTTCGTTTACTCCAAGGGCGAATGGAAGATGCCACGGTGTTCTCAGATGACCCGCTAGCCACAGCGTCTCGTTGGGTAGAAGAGGGCTGTCGTAGACTTCACTTGGTTGATTTGAATGGCGCCTTCGAGGGCAAGCCGGTGAACCATGACGCTATTACCTCCATCGCCAACGCCTACCCGAAATTACCCATCCAAATTGGCGGTGGTATCCGTGATTTAAAGACTATTGAGGCTTATCTTAGTGCTGGAGTAAGCTACGCCATTATTGGCACTCAAGCGGTGGTGGATCCCGATTTTGTTACTCAGGCGTGTAAAGAGTTTGCAGGCCATATTATTGTTGGTCTAGATGCCAAAGATGGCTGGGTTGCTACGGATGGTTGGGCGAAGACGTCAGATGTGAAGGCCACGGATCTCGCTAAGCGCTTCAGAGACGATGGAGTTGAATCAATTGTCTACACAGATATTGCGCGTGACGGAATGATGCAAGGCGTTAACATTGAGCAGACGGCCGCAATGGCCGACGTAGGTATCCCTGTTATTGCTTCTGGCGGCGTTAGTCACATTAACGATATCCAGGCCATCTTAAATCGCCAGCATCGTGGCATAGTGGGCGCTATTTCAGGGCGTGCAATCTACGAAGATAAATTGAATCTTCGCGATGCTCAGCAGTTGTGTGATGAGTTCAGATAATGGCATTAGCTAAGCGAATCATACCCTGTTTAGATGTTGAAAACGGGCGCGTCGTGAAGGGTGTCAACTTTGTGGGTATCCGAGACGCGGGTTGTCCGGTAGAGATCGCCCGGCGCTATAATCACGAAGGCGCTGACGAGATTACCTTCCTGGATATTACCGCCACTCACGAGGCTCGCGATACGACCTATAAGACCGTAGAGACCATTGCAGGAGAAGTCTTTATCCCGTTGACCGTAGGTGGTGGGGTAAGAACAGTAGATGACATTCGCCGTTTGCTCAATTGTGGGGCGGATAAAGTGAGCATAAATTCCGCCGCGATCAAAACGCCCGACTTGGTAGACAACGCTTCCGCGAAGTACGGCGCCCAATGTATTGTTGTAGCAATTGATGCAAAGCGAGTTGCCAGCCCAGACGGTCAGCTAAAGTGGGAGATATTTACTCACGGTGGTCGCAAGGCGACCGGAATCGATGCGCTCTGGTGGGCAGAGCAAATGGCCGCCCGCGGTGCTGGTGAGCTCCTTGTGACGAGTATGGATAGAGACGGTACGCGTGATGGTTTTGACCTACCGTTGATGAAAGCCATTAATTCACGCGTCAATGTGCCCACTATTGCCTCAGGAGGGGTTGGAAATCTTCAGCATCTAGTAGACGGGGTGCTTGAAGGAGGCTCCGATGCAGTACTTGCCGCGAGTATCTTTCACTTTGGGGATTATCGTATAGCTGACGCTAAGCGCGCACTCTCTGACGCAGGCATTGAAGTCCGACTTTAATCTTCTCATTCTCAAATAGTGAACATAGACGTTCGTCAGTTTGGAAAAATTGGCAGGATTGCTTTGTTTGCCGCCTACGAACAATTTCATCCTTCGGTTCATCAATTGTTATAGCTACATGTAGCTATAACAATTCAGGAAATTTGTACCATGCTCTAGGTTCGGAGGTGGACCTATGACACAGCTATATTTTGTTTCTCAGAATGATGAATCAATTCTTTGGGCGGATCGAAAACTACGCGATCTTGGCCTTGAAGACCATCAAATCGAACTGTATCGAACACCGGAAAAACCCAAACCAACACTTCACAACTTTCTTCACAGTTATTGGTTTAGATATGGTTTTGCGGGCCTAGCTATAGGGTTGCTCCTAAGCGTGGCGCTCTACGCGTTAATTCCAGCCGCTTTTCTGGAAACGGTTGGGTGGGGCTTTTTTATTCCGATAGCTGCGCTAATTGTAGGGCTAGCCACTTGGGAGGGTTCTTTCATTGGTGTACAGCGTTCATTCCAAACGGTTCAGCGGCTTACTTCTGCGCTGACGAAGGGCTATGAGGCTGTGGGTGTGGAGATTGAGGAGAAGGAGATAGCTACGGTTATCTCAGCGCTGAATAACCGTAGCGACATCAAATTGCTCTGAGAAGAAATCTAAGCAACGCGACCAGGGCCGAACCACTTCGAGAACTGTTTCGGGTTGGTCGCTGCAAAGCTTAGATACTCATTTAGTCCAGCTCGAGCCGCCTCAATGGTATCAAATGGACCGATATTCACGCTTTCGCGGGTACGAAAGAACCAAAATTCGTTCTCCGTGTAAAAGCGGCTTGGAATAGCTACCAGATTAGACATTGGAAATCCCTCTATATCAACTTCACACATCGTGTGTGACTTACATCCCCATTACGCTAATTGTAGCGACTTGGTTGAGTTTAAAGTGCGAACCGCGTCACTAAAATGGATATTGCTTTCTCGAAATATCCTTAGCATTGTGGCCACGCCACGCCACGCCACGCCACGCCACGCCACGCCACGCCACGCCACGCCACGCCACGCCACGCCACGCCACGCCACGCCACGCCAAGCGCTTAGCGAATGGGCTACTCAGGTGTTGAGTTCACGGCGCTATTGGCGATCATGCCTTGCATAATGTTCAGTGCACTGAAGAGCTGATTATCGCGCTTGAATAGTGACGTTGCGGCTTCGGTGGTTGAGTCATTGAGTCGTTCTCGCTCGCCATAGTCTTCTTGGCCTTCGCCGTTGGCGAGGTGGCCGCTAAGATCGGCCTCGGACGGCCACAGGTTACGAGGTTGGACCGCTTCCACGCGCGCTCGCTCTACTACTACGTCGGGTAATATCCCGTAGGCTTGAATCGAGCGGCCATTCGGCGTGAAGAAAAGAGCTGTGGTCAGTTTGACCGCTGTGGTTTCGCTGATGGGTACAACGGTTTGCATCGATCCCTTGCCGAAACTCCGCGTGCCAACTAACAGCGCACGGTTATAGTCCTGTAGTGCGCCGGCAACAATCTCTGACGCCGACGCTGAGCCCTCATTGATAAGGACAATGATTGGCCTACCGTCAATAAAATCAGGAGTAGTACCAGACAGGCGTAACTGGTTGGCGGCCATTTGACCTTCGGTATAAACAATCAGGCTTGGCGGCAGAAAGAGGTCGGCCATATCTCTGGCAGCATTAACCACACCACCTGGGTTGTTGCGCAAGTCCAAAATAATGCCGTCAACAGACAATTCTATGAGCGCCGTGATGGCGGCTTTTACTTCTGCCCCTGAATCCTCTTGAAACTGGCTGACCCGAATATAGCCAATATTGTCGCGAAATACCTGGTGCCTGACACTCGGGACATTGATTCGCGCTCTTTCAATCGCTACCTCGATGAGGCCTTCTGAGCCCTCGCGAATAATCTGTAACGTTACTGTAGAGCCAGGTTCACCACTTAGGGCATCAATGGCCTCCTCAACGCCGAGTTCACGAACGGTCTCATCATCAATTTGCACAATGAGATCGCCAGCTTGGATGCCGGCCGCCGCGGCGGGGGTCTCATCGATAGGTGTGATAACTCTAACGCCTGAGCCCTCACCAACAATCTCTACACCAATACCACCATAGCCGCCTTCAGAGCTATTGCGAAGGTCGACAAAGTCATCGGCATCCAGATAGCTTGAGTGGGGGTCAAGATTACTCAGCAGCCCCTTTATGGCATTCTCTAGCATGGTTTTATCGTCGAGTTCACTCACGTAGTTAACCCGAATCTGTTCATATATTGCCGTGAATCGCCTCAGCTCTTCCATGGGAAACTCAGCCTCTACAGCTGGGTCGACCGTTGGTTCTTCGGCTAGAGCCCCAGCACAGCTGAGCAGAGCGATAGTTAGAGCGATAAAACGATTCATAGTGTTGTTCCTAATTTGAAAGCCAGCGTCGAGGGTTTATAGCTTTGCCGTTATGTCTTATTTCGAAGTAGAGCGCAGTCTCGTCTAAGCCGCCGCTATTACCTACGGTGGCGATGACCTCTCCGGCTTCGACCCATTCGCCAACGGATCGTAAGAGACTTTGATTGTGTGCATAAAGAGTAAGATAGCCGTCGCCATGATCTAGCGCCATTAATAGCCCCTGACCACTTAACCAATTAGCGTAGACTACCCGGCCATAGGCAACGGCAGTCACTTCATCGCCCATGCGAGCGAGGAATCTATGCCCTTGCCACTTGATCGAGCCCTGGCGTGTTTGACCGAAGCGATTGATAACACTACCTGCAACGGGGCTAGGAAGTTGACCCTGCAATTCTGCAAAGGGAATCCGAGAGGCGGGAGGCTGAAGCGACGCAATCGCTCGTTCTAGCTCGCGAACCACTTGTTCGAGTTGCGCGCGCTCGGCAGTGAGTTGCTCTAGTTGTGAGCCGGAGGTGGATATTTTTTCGGCAAGTTCAATTCGGCTGCGCTCCCGTTGAGCCTGGCTGCTCCTTAGCTGCGTCAAACCATTATTAACTTCCGTACGGCGTTGACTTACCTCACTAAGATTACGAATACGCTGGCGTTCGATGCTTTGTAATTCCAGTAGTTCCGCTTGGTAGGCTAGAAACGCTTGTTGCTGTGCTTCGTTGAGAATTTCGAAATGGGTGATTTGACGCTGCTGTGCTGCTGGTTCCGCTGACAATAGCGCCGCGAGGCCATTGCTATCTCTATTACGCCACGCCTGTCGAAAGACACTCGCCATTTCTTGTTCGGTTTGGCGAAGTTGGTTTTGGGCCAGCGTCTGTGCCTCCAAGGTTTCCTCGAGTGCCTGTTGGGCGCTGTTGAGGTTGTTTGAAAGGCTACGCAGTTGAACCGCTAAACGGCTGACGGCTTGTTCGTCCTCAGCAAGCTGTGCTTCGACCTCGCCTAGAGAGCCTCGATCAGATTGCAACGCAGCTTGAAGCTCTGCGATGCGGAGCTCGAGTGCCGCTAGCGCAGCCTGTTCATCGTCGGATTCTGCCCAGCTAAATGAAGCGCTAAAGACACTTAAACAGATAATGAATACCAGTGATCGCATAGTTGGAATGAGCTTTTATTAAGATACCTTAATGTACCTTACTCGGTGTTGCTTTGTCAGTGCCTAAGCGAAACAAATCATTGCATTGAATACTTAACCTCTGCCCGTTATAGTGCGTGTTCTAGATAAGTAGTACGGTAGAGAATGGTACTACAGCCTTTTTGATAGTTTGGAGTGATAGTCCGTGGATCATTTTTTTATCTTCATTAGTCAGCAGTGGATGCTGGTCAGTGCGCTAATGGTGCTGATATACCTGTTTGCAATGAATGAACGTAACCGTGGCGGTACGCTGGTTAATCATCATCAGCTGGCTACTTTGGTGAATTCACGTGACGCCGTTGTGGTGGACTTACGTGATAAAAAAGAGCGCAAATCAGGTTTTATTGTTGATTCCAAGCACATTAGTTTCAGTCAGTTTGACGCAAAGATGGCTGAATTGGAGCAGGATAAAGACAAGCCGATTATCCTGGTAGACAAGATGGGGCAGCACACTGGAAGTATTGGTCTCAAGCTAAAAAAAGCGGGTTTTGAGGTATTTCGACTCAATGGCGGAATTGCTGAGTGGAAAAATTCAAATTTACCTTTAGTAAAGGGTTGAAACTGATTTGAGCCGTCCCCATATCTCTTAACAGAGCAAGGATGAATTGCTTTGCTTCCTCATTAAACCTTCTAGTAGTGGGTTGGGGAGCGGCATTCGATTCGAGTAGGGACCGCTAGCAAGGCGCTAACAGGCTAAAAGCTGGTTGGTGACCTCAACAACAGACTCACCCTTTGGTGGATAAATACAATAATCGACACGAGTCGAAATAAGAGAGTTAGGTAATTATCATGGCAGACAACGAGAATACAGTAGCGGTAAACCCAGAGGCCGCAGGATCAGAAGCACCACAGCAGCAGTTCGTCATGCAGCGCATTTACGTTAAGGATATCTCCTTTGAAGCACCACAGGGTGCAGAAGCGTTCAAAAAGCAGTGGCAGCCAGCTATCAAGCAAGATATCAATACGGCTTCAACCAAGCTTGATGAAAAGAACCATGAGGTTGTCCTCACGCTTACCGTTACTGCGGAAATTGACGATGAAACAGTTTTTCTGATTGAGATTAAGCAGGCTGGTATTTTCTTCATCGATGGATTAGAAGGTGTTCAACTGGCGCAAACACTTGGCGCAGTATGTCCGAACATTCTTTTCCCGTATGCGCGTGAAGCCATCGATAGCATGGCAGTACGAGGCTCCTTCCCGCCTGTGCAGCTACCACCCATCAACTTTGATGGCTTGTTCCAGCAAGCGGTCGCTCAGCGTGCAGCGCAGGCTCAAGCTGAAGCGCAAGCAGCGCCAGAGCAATAAGCATCGCGATGGCGATCAAGGAACCCAGCTTTTTAGCTGGGTTTTTTTTGCCGTGAATATTGCAACCAGAATCAGCTTTTGCCGCCCTTAGCTTTTAATTAAGTACTTAATGCATACGGCGATTATGAGCGCAGCTCCGCGAGCTTACGCGTTAGCGTATTTCTACCCCAGCCAATAAGTTCTGCTGCTTCGACTTTACGGCCATCGGTAGCTGCCAAAGCTTGGTCAATCAAAGCCTTCTCTACTTCACTCACGTAAACCTTAGATAGCTGTCTTTTCCCTTCGAGGAGATCCTTTCTAATTGCCGCTACTAACAAATCTTGCCATGGTTGAGCGCCATTGATTTGTTTTGGCGCAGCGGATTGGCCGGTGAGTTCCGGAGGCAGGTCATTGATATGAACTTCTCTACCTGGCGCCATAACGGTAATCCATCGGCACGTATTTTCGAGCTGCCTTACGTTGCCACTCCAGGGTAATTGCTCAAGAAACAAGGCGGTCTCGGGAAGAAGTACCTTGCATTCAGTTTGAAGTTCTCGTGAGGCTTGTAGCAGGAAGTGATCAGCCAAAGCTGGGATATCACTGGCTCGGTCCGCGAGCTTTGGAATATGAACACGAATCACATTTAGCCGGTGAAAGAGATCCTCACGAAACCTATTTTGAGTGACCAGCTTTTCCAAGTCTTGGTGGGTGGCGGCAATAATACGCACATCCACGTTAACGGGTTGATGCCCCCCAACGCGATAGAATTCACCGTCGGCTAATACTCTAAGCAGACGCGTTTGAGTGTCGGCTGGCATGTCGCCAATTTCATCTAGGAAGAGAGTGCCGCCATTGGCCTGTTCGAAACGGCCTTTTCGTTGGCTCTGTGCGCCGGTGAAGGCGCCTTTCTCATGGCCAAAGAGTTCGGATTCAATCAGATCCTGAGGAATCGCTGCCATATTAAGGGCAATAAATGGCGCCTCTCGTCGGGGTGAATGACGATGCAAGGCTTTGGCTACCAATTCCTTACCAGTCCCGGACTCACCATTAATGAGGACGGTGATATTTGACTTGGCCAGTCTACCGATTGCTCGGAAGACCTCCTGCATAGCGGGTGCCTCGCCAATAATCTCCTTGGCGGCCGCGGTCTCGCTCGACGAGTTACTTTGCTGGTGCTCTTGGGCAACAGAGAGCGCACGCTTAACCATTGCCACGGACTCATCGAGGTCGAAGGGCTTTGGGAGGTAGTCAAATGCCCCGCCTTCATAGGAAGACACGGCGGAATCAAGATCCGAATGAGCGGTCATGATAATGACCGGAATATTTGGGTGTTGTTCATTGACGAGCTCCAACAGACCTAGGCCGTCGGTACCGGGCATGCGAATGTCTGAGATAATCACCGCCGGTGATTCATCTTCTAGTGTGTTCAACGCGTCGTCGGCACTGGCGAAGCTCTTAGTGATGATGTCAGCAGCACTCAAAGACTTTTCAAGTACCCAGCGAATTGACTTGTCATCATCAACGATCCAAACGGTTTCTTTAGGCATTGTCATCCTCAAGCGGTAGATAAATTAGGAAGTGGGTATCGCCGGGAACACTTCGGTATTCAATGGTACCGTTATGCTGGTGAATAATAGATTGAGTGATTGATAGTCCAAGTCCGCTACCCTGAGCTGAGCCACTTACCATGGGAAAGAAGAGGGTTTCCTTCAGCGCGTCGGGTACCCCTGGTCCGCAATCGGAGATGTCAATACAGACCATCATCTGTGCGTGCTTGGAGTCTACTCGGTGACGTTTAATAACCCGTGTTTTGATGTTGATTTCAGCGTCTGGAGTGTTCGCGTTGAGCATCGCCTCGGCGGCATTTCCCAATAAATTGAGCAATGCTTGGATCAGCTGTTCTTTATCCACCGCGATATCGGGGATGCTGGGATCGTAATCACGACTTATAAGCAGCTTTTCTTCGTGCTCTGAGCTAATGATGCCCAATGTTCTTTCAAGTAATTCGTGTAAGTTAAGTAATTGGAACTCAGGGGGACGGCGGGGACCGAGCATTCTATCTACTAGATTTCGAAGCCGATTAGCCTCTTCGATAATAATATTCGAGTATTCATGTAGGTCACTATCATCGTACTGGCGTTCCAGCAGTTGTGCTGCGCCAATGATGCCTCCTAGCGGGTTTTTGATTTCGTGTGCCATGCCGCGGATAATCGAGCGGCTGGTGGCGTGAGCTGCCTGCATTGCTTCCTCTTTCGAGATTTTTAGCCAGCGATCAATCTTTTCTACTTCGATCAAGAGCTCAGTGTGACTGCCGTTACTTAGTGGCGTAATGGTGTAGTCCACGACACAGGCGTCGCCAGTCATTAGTAGGGACCACTCGGCAGCGCGTTGAGAGATGACCTGGAGGTTAGCTACCGAGGTGCTCAGCTGTTTCTCAAGAGGAATTGGGCTCTCTACCACTAACGGTAAAGCAATATTATCGGCGCGAGTATTCGCTAAGCCGATGAGCATTTCGGCGGCTGGATTCAAAAACTTAATGTTGAGCTCGTCACTCAGAACGATGACGGCAACATTCAGGTTCTCAACCAAATGCTTGTAAAATTGGGATTGCTGTTGAATCACAAAGCCTGCCTCTCAGTAAGATTAACTGTAGTCAAGCAAGAACCGTGCACACTTTGACGCTAATGTTTTCGTGGGGCAAGGAAGTGCTTTGTGATTATTATGCACCATTTTGGTGCGTAAAGCATTAGTGCACTGGGATGTTAGTCTGGATTACGGCGCTGATTAGCTTAGCGAGAGGGCCCAAGCGCAGCTAGCTGCGCTTAGATTTTTAGTAGTGGTTAACTTCCGCCGGTGGGTAAATTAGTTATTCGTCGACTTGCCCGCTTCACGTGAACGGTTACCGCTATTGCCGTTGCGATGACTTCGCCATCGCTGTCTAGTGCTTCCGCCGTTAATACCAACTCCCCGCGGTAGAGTTGCTCTAAGACAAAGGTATTTTGATTTCCTTGGGCAATGGGGGAGCCGTTAGCCAGAAGACGGTAAGTGGTCTCGACTGGTGCGGATGGTGTGAGCGCAAGACTGACCGAGAGCGTTTCCTGTCCCATAGGTACGGTTGAGTCGTGTACGGGGCTAGTAATTGCCAAGCTATAGCTCACCGGCTCATCATCTTGAGTAGTATGAGGTGAACTGGCTGAAGACTCCTGCTGAGCGGTGGATTCGCCGGGTGTAGCAGGGTTGTAAACTACTATGTCTACCCGCTCTGCACCTTCGACTGGGGTATCAGAGTAGACAATATTGCCGTTGGCATCGCGATATTTATAGATATCAGCAGAGGTCGTCATGGCACAGAAGGTGCATGAAATAACGATTAACAACAGGCAAAGGGAGCGACTCATGAACTTATCTTCCTAAAGTGGTGATTTGGCGATTCATGCCATAGTGCTAGTTTGGGCTCAGATTCGATGGATGTCGAGTATTTGCTACTCACTATTGATGATGACTTTATCACAGACGAAAAAAAACGAGGCTAATTAGCCTCGTTTTTTGGTGGTTAAGTTAACTTATACTGAGTAGTACATGTCAAACTCAACAGGGTGTGGAGTCATCGCTAGGCGAGTCACTTCCTCATTCTTAAGCTCGATGAATGCATCGATCATGTCGTTGGTGAATACGCCACCGGCCGTCAAGAAATCACGATCCGCGTCGAGGGCAGCAAGTGCTTCGTCGAAGCTACCAGCAACAGTCGGGTAAGCCGCTGCTTCTTCTGGTGGAAGATCGTAAAGATCTTTGTCAGCTGCATCGCCAGGGTGGATCTTGTTCTTAATGCCGTCAAGGCCAGCCATCAACATTGCTGAGAACATGAGGTATGGGTTAGCTGTTGGGTCACCGAAACGAACTTCTACACGCTTAGCCTTCGGGCTAGGTACGAAAGGAATACGAATAGATGCAGAGCGGTTACGTGCTGAGTAAGCAAGCATAACCGGCGCTTCAAAGCCCGGTACAAGACGCTTGTACGAGTTAGTTGAAGCGTTTGCGAAAGCGTTAAGTGCTTTAGCGTGCTTGATGATACCGCCAATGTAGTAAAGAGCAGTTTCAGATAGTCCCGCGTACTCATCACCAGCGAACTGGTTAACGCCGTCTTTAGAGAACGACTGGTGCAAGTGCATACCAGAACCGTTGTCGCCAACTACCGGCTTAGGCATGAAAGTAGCTGTCTTGCCGTATGCATGCGCAACGTTGTGAACACAGTACTTAAGCATTTGAACTTCATCAGCCTTGCGAACTAGCGTGTTGAAACGAACACCGATTTCACACTGACCAGCGGTACCAACTTCGTGGTGGTGTACTTCAACTTCTAGGCCCATAGCTGTCATAGCTGAACACATCGCAGCACGGATATCATGCAGTGAGTCAACAGGTGCTACTGGGAAGTAACCGCCCTTAACACCAGGACGGTGGCCCATGTTACCGCCTTCGTAGTTTTTGCCGCTGTTCCAAGCTGCTTCTTCTGATTCGATCTCGTAGAAACAACCGCTCATGCTGTCGTTCCAGCGAATGCCGTCGAATACGAAGAATTCAGGCTCTGGTCCGAAGTAAGCAGTGTCGCCAAGACCGGTGCTTTCTAGGTAAGCTTCAGCGCGCTTTGCAACAGAACGTGGGTCGCGCTCGTAACCTTGCCCAGTGTTAGGCTCAACAATGTCACAACGAATAATTAGGGTAGGTTCGTCAGTGAACGGGTCCATTACAGCAGAGCTATCGTCAGGCATAAGGATCATGTCTGATTCGTTAATGCCCTTCCAGCCAGCAATTGAAGAGCCGTCGAACATTTTACCTTCTGTGAAGAAGTCATCGTTCAATTCGGTTACAGGGATAGAGACGTGCTGCTCTTTGCCGTGAGTATCCGTAAAACGTAGATCGATCCAAGTTACGTCATGCTCTTTAATGAGACCTAAAGTGTTATCTGCCATAAATTCCTCCGAATGGATAAAGGCGAACCAAGATGATTAGAGGGTTAGTCCAACACACCTTCTTTTTGGTTTATTTTAATATTGTTGCTACGCATTAAAGCAATTAGCGTGCCAGTTGTGGCAAGCGCGTAATTTTGGGGTGTGCAGCTTGCATCTACGAGAATGTAGATTGCTAATGCACTATATTGGTGCATTGCAAGGCGCTGCATGATCCCTAATTTGCACCATTATAGTGCGTTGAGGCGAGAGTGCTTAATTCCTTAGTCTAAACTGACATTTATGCCACTTGGGCGTGTGCTTTGGCAGACTTGCACTTATAATTAGAAAATATTTTTTACGGTCAGGTTCATCATGCAATTCGTCGTTAAGCTATTCCCCGAAATCACCATTAAAAGTAAGCCTGTTCGAAAGCAGCTGATCGCCAAGCTCCGAACCAATATTACGCGCTCGTTAAAGTTGATTGACCGCAGCGTGGTGGTTAAAAGTACTTGGGACAAATTAGACATCTTTACGGATGTTGATGAGGTTAAAGGGCGAGAGATGATCGATGTGCTGGCGCATATCGCCGGTATCGCTAATTTCATCGTGGTTAAGGAATACGAGTTTGTCGACTTAGATGACACTATTGAGAAGGTAGCCGAAGTAAACCGAGAGCGCCTGCGTGACAAGACCTTTGTTGTGCGTGTTAAACGCGTGGGGACTCATGATTTCAACTCCCATGAGGCCGAGCAAAAGATCGGCGGTGGGATTCTGGCCAAGCTTGAAACTGGCGGTGTTGATTTACATCATCCAGACGAAACGGTCCGTGTAGAGATTCGCAAGAAGCGTTTGTTTGTGGTTGAGCAGGTTATTCAGGGGCTGGGTGGTTATCCTATTGGCGGCTTGGATCCGGTACTAAGTCTCATCTCTGGAGGTTTTGACTCCACTGTATCTACC
The DNA here is from genome assembly GCF_003688415.1 of Umboniibacter marinipuniceus. NCBI lineage: Bacteria > Pseudomonadati > Pseudomonadota > Gammaproteobacteria > Cellvibrionales > Cellvibrionaceae > Umboniibacter > Umboniibacter marinipuniceus. The sequence goes on along the minus strand of NZ_REFJ01000003.1, from coordinate 394,914 downwards.
TACCTCACTATGAAGCGAGGCATGCCAACGCACTTTTGCTTCTTTAACCTGGGTGGCCGGGCTCACGAAATAGCGGTGAAAGAAGTCGCTTACTATCTTTGGGAGCGTTTCGGATCTTCGTATCGAGTCCGGTTCGTCAGTATTCCCTTTGAGGGCGTAGTGGACGAACTATTAACCAATGTGAATAATCGTTACATGGGTGTGATCCTTAAGCGGATGATGCTTCGCGCGGCAGCAGAGGTCGCTGAGCAACTTGAGATTGAAGCGTTAGTAACCGGCGAATCTGTTGCTCAGGTAAGCTCGCAAACATTGCGCAATCTTTCGGTTATTGACCAAGTGACAGACATGCTCGTACTTCGCCCGCTGGCGACCATGGATAAGACTGAAATTATTCGTACTTCGGCACACATCGGCACCGAGGAGTTTTCCAAGTCAATCCCTGAATACTGCGGCGTGATATCGGTTAATCCAACTACTCGCGCTAGGATGCACAAGGTTGAGATTGAGGAAGAGCGATTTAATTTTGAGGTGTTGAAAGAGGCTGTTGCTTCAGCTCGAAATGTGGGTATCGAATCCGTGGTACATGACGTACTTGAGGGATACGAAGAAGCCCCTGAGGTTGATCATGCAGAGGTAAATGAAGTTATTATTGATATTCGTCATCCTGATGAAGTTGATCTCCGACCAATAGATCTTGGCCCAGGACACTTGGAAATACCATTCTATGAGCTGTCAGCTAAGTTTCTTGAGCTCGATAGCAATCAGCGTTATTTACTCTACTGTGACCGTGGCGTGATGAGCGGGCTTCATGCTCAGCAGTTGTTAGCGGATGGCTATCAAAATGTTGCGGTCTATCGCCCGGCAGCTAGTTGAGCTAAGTATAGCTAAGTGGGTTGTAGTATCTTAGTGTTTAGTTGCTACAACCTTCCCATGATACCTATTAGCCACCCTCTGGCGTTTCAGGTCTTCCCACTTCAATCTGCTCCTCGGGGCTAAATCTTAACGGCGTTGCCTTCACCGTCACCCCATCAAGCTGCAACGAAGCAGGCTCCTCAATATGCCGAGAGCGCTGTTCTTCAATAGGCGTCTCAATAGTGGTAGCAATCTGCGGTAAGGCAAATTCCAGTTCTGGTGATGGCACGTAGGTGTCGGGTAGATTTGGCTCTATCGAAGGAAATTGTAAGCGGTACACGCCGAAGCCGTCGGGACCAACAGCTAGATAGCGCGCGTTAAGTGTCGCGTTGGCGGCAATATAGTGTTGAAAACGCGGGTCTGAATGCGTTGCAAAGCCGGCGTTGAGTTGGAAGAAGGACGGCACCGCGGCGAATTGCCAATGTTGTTCGAGTGGAATGGAAACGCCTGCGACATTAGCCGCCTCAAAGGTTCGAATGAGCTGTTCCTGTAGGGAGCTACCAGCACGATGAATGAGGTCAATCTCAATGTTTGGAAAGCTCTGTTGAATTCGTGCTAGCTGGCTGTCCTCAACAACCAAGAGGATTGAGTCCAGTGAAAATAGCGCTTGGTCATAGGGCGAAACTCGAATGCGATGGTCATGCGCCGAAAAGGCAGCACAGTCATTGCTATACCGAGGAGACTTCGAGAGGTCTATCTCGTAGGACATGCCACTAACATCGACAAAATTTGCCGGTGAGAATTCCTTACTTAGTAATGGTTGGGCATCATCGCGAGCTCTGCTGAGCTGGAGGTATTGACCAGCGGAACACTCTAACACCTCTACCACTAAGGCCGGCGGAACTCGGACAATGTTTAATTTACCGTTGCGAGGAAAGATGCCGGCGGCCTGACGGTAGGTTACCACACCAGTAGGAATCCAAGTATAAGCCTCTGGATTGTTACCGTTATCACCCACTAACGGCGGTGACACTAAGGATAGCAACGGTGTTGAGTCCTCTAGCGTGAGCTGCTTGGAGGCATAGTCAAGTTGTACTTGATGTAACAGCTGAGTGGCTGTGTCCGTTTGGAGCTGCGCCAGAAGACTACTCAAGCTTTGATTGGTTCTACCAATGGGTCGGTTGGCAAAGTGGCGAGTCTTTCGATGGGCATCGGCTAGTCGAAGGCTTAGCCCTTTGTACTCTACGACATTTCGGCCAGGTCTTTGAACGGAGCGGATCTCTACCTGTGAGCGACCAACGGTCCAGCTACCACGATCCTTGCGAAGCCATAAATCGATCACACCTACTTGTTGTCCTGCTCGTTGAGTTGCTACCGCAGGTGTGCCAAAAATCTTCCCGTGAACGGCGTCAACTCGATAGGGCGTTTGCAGAGCTGGGTTCGGAAAATTACCGTTAGTTTGATTGAATATAATGGCATCAACCAGGGGTTCTCTGGCGAGTGACTCAAGGACGTTTCGTTGAGTGGGCAGACTCGAGTCAACGGCTGAGAGAGAGGTGTGAGCCAGGACAATAATCACATCAGCACCAGCTGCTCTTAATCGTGGTAGTTCTTCACGAGCTGACGCGAGGATGGAGCGAGTTTCTACTCGAGATTGCAGCGCGTTGTCTTGGCGGAGTGAGTTGGGATCCGTAAAGCCAATGTAACCAATGTTGACACGATGAATGTTTCCGGCGATGTCTCGCAGCTGCCGCGACTCGATATACCAAGGCTTCAAGAGGTGTGGGCCGCGTTGACCGTTGATACCGCGGCGATAGAGATTGGCGCTAACAATAGGCAGATTACTAAGTGATGCCGAGTGCATCAGATAGTCAAGGCCGTAATAGAAGTCACTATCTCCCAGTGCTGCAGCGTTGAAGTCTAGGTGGTCAAGGGCTTGGTAGGCGGGATGTCCGCCATTTGCTTGAGTGAAAGTTTGCTGCGCAGCCCAGGCTGCCATGGGGCTGCCTTTGAGTAGATCTCCAGAGTCTACGGTTACGCTGTTATCTGATTCGCTCCTTGCCATTCGAATAAGGGTGGCGGCTCGAGCTAGGCCGAATTCATCGGTCTCTTGATCAGCGATATAGTCATAGGATAGCAGCTGGCCGTTTAGATCACCGGTACTGATGATCCGCAACTGCACAGGGGCGGAAGCAATGCTGTGGAGCGATAAAAATAGTAAGCTGAAGAGCGCAATGCGTAACAATCTATTCTTCCAGTATGAGCGAGTGAATGAAACCCTGATGGTTGTTAGTAAGGCGCGCTATTAATGAAATTTATGCGTGCCAACTGAGTGAATTTTATCACACTAAGCGTGCTGTTGATAAGACAGTCAAAACGTTGGAAGGTTTCCTGTGGTAAGTATTTTCACGGGTACGACCGTTTCCACACTGGCTTTGAAGGAAAAGTTTTAGCGGTTCAGCTTCTAGCTTATCAACGGGTTGAAATTAGCCTTGAAGGTCAGCGCCGAGACGGAGTTCACGGCGCTGAACAGTGGAGTCTTGAGAGGAGTCTTTAATTAGGAACTAGCCCGTTTTAGTTCGGTTGCTGAGCTCTGATGGCTAATCCGAATGTTGAAGATGCCGTAGCAAATGGCAATCAGTGGATTGAGCAGACAGAAGAAGCAAAATAGTAAATACTCGAGCGTTGGTACGCCGAGTGTGCCGGCCATAAATACGCCACACGCCCCCCAGGGGACCAAGGGCGAAGTAATCGTGCCGCCATCCTCGAGGGTGCGGGTTAAGTTCTCAGGCTTTAGTCCTCGCTTCTCGTATTCATCCTTCCACATCTGTCCGGGTAGTACCAGTGAAAGATATTGGTCTCCGGTAAGCATGTTAACGGTGACCGAGGTGCCAATCGTAGTGGCAATGAGCGAGCCAGTTCCGCGAATAATGGCGCGCAGCTTATTTAATAGGTATTGAATATAACCGGTGGCGCTCAAGGTTGCTGAAAGCATCATTGAACAGAGAACTAACCACACCATGAAGACCATTGACTCCATGCCGCCGCGAGATAGCAGATCATCGAGTTCTTTAACTCCCGTTTCAATCAAAAAGCCATCGTAGATCACCTTCCATAGGGTCATAAGCATGGAACCATCGGCCCCATAAAGTAGTGTGATGGTTCGAAGAATTAGCTCGTACTGAGTGATGAAGCTGACGATAACGGCTAAACCTACGCCCGCCGAAATAGCGAGTAGTGCAGGTTGTTGTTTGTAACTCATATACAGCAGCGCGAGGATAGGCAGTGTGTTGAGTAAACTGAGGTTAAACTGTTGGTCCAGGGTGCGCTGCATAAGCTCAATCTTGTCGCCTAAGTCAGCCGGTAGCTCCGAGGCAAGGCCAATCATAAAAAATGCCGCTAGGCTAATAGCAAAGCTGGGGCCGGATACCCAGATCATATGCCGAATATGAACGAATAGATCCGCACCGCCTATCGCTGAGGCCAGGTTGGTCGTTTCGGATAGGGGTGACATTTTGTCACCAAAGTACGCACCAGAAATAATTGCACCGGCGGCAATCGGTAGTGATAAATCGAAGCCCATCGCTACGCCAATGAGTGCCACGCCAACCGTAGCCGCCGTGGTCCACGAGCTGCCGGTACACAGTGCAACCAAAGCCGTGAGTAAACAGGCTAGCGGATAGAAGAAGGTAGGCGAGAGCATACCTAAACCATAATAAAGTAGCGTTGGGACAGCTCCGGAAATCATCAATCCAGCAATGAGGCAACCAACCGCTAAAAATATGATCAGGGGCATTACAGCGCGGCCAACAGTAGCTACAATGGTATCTTCGATGTCATCCCAGCTAAGCCCATTCTTAACCCCGATTAGACCGGTGCAGATGGCGCTAAAAAAAAGGGCAACTTGGGTAGCGCCCGCGAGTGAATCAGCACCAAAGGTGGCAATCGCTCCCCCGATGAAAAAGATGATCAACAACGTGATGAATAGGGCGTCCCATCCGTTGACTATTTTTCTTGGCATAGCAGTTTCCTTATAGTTGGTTTTAGTCAATCATACTTGCCGCTATTAATCGAGCGCCGAGAAGACATTTGCCCGCCCCAAGAAGCTGGACGAGCTGAAAACGTTATATTTACAGAGATAAGGAGTTACGCATGACGCAAAACTGCGGTCAGGCGATGGTGAAGTTACTGGAAAGCTACGGTGTAGATACCGTTTTTGGTATTCCCGGCGTACACAATTTAGAGCTGTATAGAGGGTTGGCTGAATCCCCTATCCGCCACGTCCTGTCTCGACACGAGCAGGGGGCTGGCTTTATGGCTGATGGTTATGCGCGAACCACTGGGAAGGCGGGTGTAGCATTCGTGATTACCGGACCTGGCGTTAGCAATATTGCCACCGCGATAGGGCAGGCGTTTTCCGATTCAATTCCCATGCTGGTGGTTTCAAGTGTTAATGAATCTTGGAGCTTGGGCAAGGGTGCCGGAAGGTTGCATGAGTCGAAGGAACAACTGGACTTTACCCGGCCGGTGACGGCGCTATCGGCGAGAGCGTCGTCTCCCAGCGAAGCGGAGCAGCTGATTCATCAAGCTTTCGCAATCTTTTCTTCAGCACGACCGCGGCCGGTGCATATTGAGGTGCCATTGGATATCTTAGCACTGCCTGTGACGGAAATGTGGACGGCGAAAGAACTCCCCCAGCGTCCAGCGCACCTAGTAGAGCTGGAACGCGCGCTAGCACTAGTGAATTCTGCTAAGAAACCCATGATCATCGCCGGTGGCGGCGCTGTTGTCGCGGCGGCGGAATTACAGCAACTGGCCGAGACCATTGCTGCCCCCGTGTTTACTTCGGTTGCGGCGAAGGGAGTATTACCAAGCACTCATTCGCTGCTGGCGGGGTCCTTGCTCTGTGTAGAGCCCGGTTGGCAGATGATTGCCGAAGCCGATTGCGTGATCGCCGTAGGAACTGAGTTGGCGGATACGGACTTCTGGCGCGACCGCATCGAAATAAGCGCTAACTTGATTCGTATTGATGTGGACCCAGAGAAGATGACCGGGATTTATCCCGCCAAGGTTGCCATGGTAGCCGACTCGGTCATCACGCTGCGCGCCCTGAATAATCAGTTGGCCGTCCGAGAAAAGGCGGCGGCTGAGGAGCGGGTGAGACAATTGAGGGCGGCATTGCAAGACAACTTGCCATTGATGTATCAATCTCATCAACAGGTGTTAGCCGCTATTCGCGACGGCTTGTCGCCGGCCACTGTGATCAGTACTGACATGACGCAATTGGCTTACTCTGGAAATATCTTCTATTCGGTAGAACAACCTAATAAATGGCTCCACCCAACGGGCTACGGGACCTTGGGTTACGCGCTACCCAGCGCAATTGGCGCCGCGATTGGCGAACCGTTACCTGTGGTGGTGTTAGTGGGAGACGGTGGTTTGCAATACACCATTAATGAGCTCGCCACGGCGGCGGAATATCTATCCGAGCAGAGTTTCATTGTGTTGATGTGGAATAACAGTCGTTTAGGGCAGATTTGGGACGACATGGAATTGCGAAATATTGAGCCGGTTGCGGTCGCGATGCATAACCCTGACTTCGAACTCCTTGCGCGGGGCTACCATTTTGGTTATCAAAAGATCAGTCAAATGAGTGAGATAGCGGCAACGTTGCAGCGCCTTCAAGCCGAATCCGGCTGTTGGTTTGTGGAGTTAGATGCCAATGCTTTGGAGCAACGAGATTAATGAAGTTTTCTAGTCTGACCCAGCGCATTGCCTCCGAAGGTGCCGCAGCATGGGATATTCACTACCGAGCTATGGCGCGTCAACAGGCCGGTGAGGATATCGTGGTCCTTTCAGTGGGTGACCCCGATGTGGATACCCCCGCGTTAATTAAGTCGGCGGCAATCCAGTCCATTCAGGAAAATGAGTCTCATTACACCGATTGCCAGGGTGAACTTGAGCTTCGAACAATGATTTCTCAGTGGGAATCGAAGCGCCGTCAACGTACTGTTTTGACAGAGCAAATTGTGGTGCAGGCAGGTGCACAATGCGGCCTCTTCAGTGTGGCTCAGTGTCTCTTTGAGCCAGGCGATAATGTCATCATTCCCGAGCCAATGTACATCACCTACGAGGCCGTATTTCGTGCGGCTCAAGCTGAAATTCGAGGTTCCGCACTTCAAGCTGAGCGAAATTGGGCGATTGACCTTGAGGATATCGAGTCGAAGATTGATGAGCGCACTCGCGCCATTGTGATTAATACACCTAATAACCCAACGGGTGCAATGCTCTCTTCGAGGGATTGGCAGAAGCTTGCTCAGCTAGCTGTCACGCACAAGATATGGCTTATTGTAGATGAGGTTTATAGTGAGTTGGTCTACGAGGGTGAACATGTCTTACCACTTGAGCTGGACGGAATCGATCAGCACTTGATTACCATTAACTCGCTCTCTAAGTCACATGCGATGACGGGGTGGCGTTTAGGTTGGGTAACCGGGCCAATTCAGCTCGCGGAGCACCTAAGTAATCTGGCGTTGTGTATGCTTTACGGTATGCCAATGTTTATACAACGTGCAGCCGAAGTGGCGTTTAGCGAGCATGCTTCCATTACTCAAGTAATGCGAGAGACTTACCGCGCTCGACGCGATGTTGCCGTGGCGACTTTGCGAGCCGCGGGTATACCCTTGCCGTTTATTCCGCCAGCGGGCATGTTTTTAATGTTAGATATTCGGCCAACCGGTCTTAGCGCACAAGGCTTTGCCGAACAGTTATTAGATCAAGAAGGGGTCTCGGTGCTGGTCGGGGATGCCTTCGGGACTTCAGCCTCGGGTTTTGTTCGCTTGAGTTTCTGTGTGTCACGAGCTGATATGGAGCGAGCGATTCAGCGATTGAGCCGTTTCTACCTGCGGCAAACAGAAACTTAGCACCCACGCCTAATCTCGATTAGGCTTAGCTAACACGGAACGGAGTTTGTACATGTCAAACCAACGGCAGCTACCAGCGCTAAATTGGCCGCTGATTGCGCTACTCGGATTTATCGCTGCGCTAACGCCGTTGGCCATCGATATGTACTTGCCTGCGCTTCCTCAAATTGGGTTGGCCTTTGAGGCTTCAGCAACTCAGGTACAGCAAACGCTTACGCTATTCTCGGTTGGCTTCGCCCTCGGGCAACTAGTGGTTGGTCCTATCTCCGATAGCGTTGGTCGCCGGCGAGTTATGCTGGTGGGCTCTATTCTCTTCGCCATCACCGCTATTTTGTGCGCGCGTGCCGAAAGTATTAGCGAACTGAATCTCTGGCGGTCTCTCCAGGGGGTGGCGGGCGCCGCCTCAGGAGTAATGATTTCGGCCATTGTGAAGGACATGTTCGAGCAGGACGATTTCTCGAGGATGATGAGCTTCATTGTTCTGGTGATGACACTAGCTCCGCTCGTTGCGCCGCTCATTGGTGGTTATGTGGCCCTCTGGTTTGGTTGGCGAGGCATCTTTTGGTCGCTAGCATTACTGGGGTTGGCGGCCTGTATCTTAGTGATGCTATTCATACCTGAGACGCTTGCCAAGGAATACCGACAACCACTTGCTATTGGGCGCTCACTAAGAAACTATCGCAAGATCTTTGCGGACCCTGTGAGTCTCGCGCTGATGTGCGCAGGGGCTTTCAGCTTTGCTTGCTTGTTTTCGTTTCTGATCTCTGGCTCATATGTTTACATTGAGCTATATGATATCGACATCGATAAAGTAGGTTATCTTTTCGCCTTTAATGTTGTCGCGCTGATGATACTGACATTTATTAATGGCCGTTTTGTGGGTAGAAAGGGGGCTCCGCATATGCTTCGTTGGGGGCTCTATGTGCAATTTTTCGGAGCCATGTTGTTACTGCCGTCTATTTTCGTGGACGGTATTATCTGGCTGGTGGTGATTCCCTGTATGGTAATTATTGGTGCTACTACAATGGTAGGCTCCAATTTAATGGCGAAATTACTTCAACGTCACTCAACAATGGCGGGCACGGCCTCTTCGGTAGTGGGTAGCTTTCGTTTTGGTGTGGGCGCGTTGATTGGCTCGGCGTCAACTATTTTGCCTTTTAATGTGCAAACTAATATGGCTCTGACCATTGTTATTAGTGCCTCGGCTTCAATGTTCTGCTATCGCCTTCATAGAGGGTTTAAGGTACGCCACGGCTAAGCTTAGCGAGTGTGGATTGAGTGGAATACCCTCTAATACTTAGCTAGTTAATGAATTTGACGATGGAGGTGTCGGCGTCGCGGCTTTGGTTTGCCGCCTTAAGTGCTTGCAGATAAGCCGCCCAGCGTTCCGCAAAGTTTTCCGCCAGCTCGCGTAAATAGTGCCAGCTGTAAAGGCCTGTATCGTGACCATCGTCAAAACTAATCTGCACAGCGTAATGCCCGGAAGGTGCTATTTTACTAATGGCCACATCGCGCTTGCCCACCTGCAACACTTCGTTCTGTCCGCCGTGGCCTCGCACCTCTGCCGACGGCGAGCAGACGCGCAGGTACTCGGCGCTAAGGGTGAAAGACGCATCGGGCCATGCGAGCTCTAGCGTCTTTGAACGACGGTGGAGGATTACTTTTTGAGGTGCTGTCACCGTATTACTTTCCTACTCAGAGAATGAAACGACTTAGGTCTTCGTTGTTGGAAACTTCGCCCAAGGCGCCATCGACAAACTCTGGGGTAATCTCTACGCGATGTCCATCGCGATCAGAGGCCTCAAAGCTGATCTCTTCAAGTAGTTTCTCCATTACCGTTTGTAAGCGTCTAGCGCCGATATTCTCGGTGGTGTCATTAACCTTCCAAGATACTTCGGCAATCCGTTTAACGGCTGCGCTACTAAACTCAACATCTACGCCCTCTGTTGCTAGCAGGGCTTTGTACTGTTCTACCAGCGATGCCTTGGGTTCCGTAAGAATACGTTCGAAGTCTTCGGGGGTAAGCGCTCGCAACTCAACGCGAATTGGCAGTCGGCCTTGAAGCTCTGGAATCATGTCCGAGGGCTTAGAAAGGTGGAATGCGCCCGAAGCGATAAAGAGAATATGATCAGTCTTGATGGTGCCGTACTTAGTGGTAACGGTACAGCCCTCAATTAAAGGTAATAAATCACGCTGAACACCTTCGCGCGAGACATCGGTACCACCGCCCTCGGAACGCTTGGCGACCTTATCGATTTCGTCGATGAAGACAATGCCATTTTGCTCGGCAGCATCAATTGCTTTGGCTTTGATCTCTTCGTCGTTGACTAAACGCACAGCCTCTTCATCAATCACTTGTTTGAGCGCTTGTTTAACGGTGAGGCGGCGCTTCTTTAGACGCTCAGAGCCCATATTGCTGAACATGTTCTGCAATTGGCTAGCCATATCCTCCATGCCCGGAGGTGTCATAATCTCGACACCCATTGGCGCGGAGGCGACATCAATTTCGATTTCTTTTTCGTCCAGCTCGCCCTGGCGAAGCTTCTTGCGAAATAGCTGGCGAGTGCTTGAGTCGCTCTCACTTTCACTGCTATTGCGTGCCGGGGGTAACAAAACATCGAGTATTCGGTCTTCGGCCGCGTCGGCCGCACGATGACGGACTTTCTGCACCTCCGTCTCGCGAAGTAGTTTGATGGAGGTTTCAACTAGATCACGAATAATAGATTCGACGTCTCGGCCTACATAGCCAACTTCGGTGAACTTGGTGGCCTCAACCTTGATAAACGGAGCGTTGGCTAACTTAGCCAACCTGCGGGCGATCTCGGTTTTACCTACGCCTGTTGGGCCTATCATCAGAATATTCTTAGGTGTTACTTCGGCGCGCAGCTCTTCGTCTAGCTGCATTCGGCGCCAGCGGTTACGGAGTGCAACAGCTACCGCACGCTTCGCATCTTTTTGGCCAACAATGTGGCGGTCCAACTCGTGAACGATTTCTCTTGGGGTCATCGATGACATAGTAAACCTTAGCGTTTTGAGTCGAGTGTTTCGACGGTGAAATTGTGATTGGTGTAGATGCAGACGTCGCCGGCAATGGTTAGCGACTTGGTGACCACATCTTCAGCGCTTAGCTCGGTATTATCTAATAGGGCGCGGGCAGCAGACTGCGCGAATGAGCCTCCAGAACCAATAGCAATGAGGTCATCTTCTGGCTGGACGACATCGCCGTTACCGGTAATGATTAAGCTGTCGTTCTCGTCGGCGACCGCTAACAGCGCTTCGAGCTTACGCAGCATTTTATCGGTGCGCCAATCTTTGGCTAGTTCCACGGCTGCTCTGACAAGATGTCCCTGGTGAAGTTCAAGTTTGGCCTCGAAACGTTCAAAGAGGGTGAATGCATCGGCCGTTCCACCGGCAAAACCAGCAATGACTTTGCCGTTGTATAAACGACGAACTTTACGAGCATTTCCTTTCATGATGGTGTTACCCAGCGTGACTTGACCATCGCCACCAATGACGACTTTACCCTTTCTTCTTACCGATAGAATGGTTGTGCCTCGATACTGTTCCAACGTCATATTCCTTACAAAATTGAGTCGTGTTTAATTTGATATGGGGGTGCTTTCGAATATTTCAATGTTTGCCGGCTACTGCTGGAGAATCAATTAGCGTGAGTAGCTGATAATTTACAGTAGCTAAGAAAGCCATTGCTACGCATTGATCACTGAGTGTGCGTAGCAGGGCGCTTAAGTCTCCTTTCAAACCACTGGCTCGCAACTAAAGTTAAGTTCGAGCATAGCTGAAAGAAGAGGGGCTATTGGTTGTCTTCTTTTGGGCGCTTAAATACTAATGGAGTCATGCCACGCTCAATCAACTGACGGCGAGCTTCGTCCATGGGTCCGTATTGCTCGAAGGGGCCCACCATAATTCGGTGCCAGGGATTTCCGTCAGCATCGCTTACAGTGCGAATTGATGCGTTAAGACCCGCTAGCAATAACTCCACACGCGCACGTTCAGCATCTTCGCTTTGGCGAAACGACGCGGCCTGCAGGTTGTAGTAGAAATCCTGAGGTCCAGCATTTCGCTGTCCAGGCTGGGCATCAACAATGACTTCTTCGTTAGGTAGCGTATCGTAGAATTCATATTCGATTTCTACCGGAGCATCCTCGACAATGGCGTCGGCCTGGGAGCTTGAAACCTCAGCTGATGTTTGGCTTGATGAAGCTTCATCATTGAAGGAGGGTTTGGGTAGCTGGCTTAGCCAAACAATACCTGCGAATAACACACCCGCGCCAAGGATTCCGCCAACGATTTTCGGCATAGGGCTGTTGGCGTTGCGCTTTCCGGCTCTTCTTTTCGCGCCGCGCTGAGGTTTTCGTTTGTTCTTGGTAGCGACCATAGTTGCAGGCATTACTCTTATTAATAGGTCCGAAAGATGAGGCTTTAGCATACCGATAAAAACAGGGAGTGTTAAGGCGAAAGCTGAGAATAAGTTCGAAGTTTTGAGGCGGCGCAGCAGCACCGCCTCACGTTTAGCTACATTTGCTCAGGCGCAGATACACCCAGTAAATCAAGGCCGTTCGCAATGACCACTTTACAGGCCATAACAAGTGCTAGACGTGCGTCGCGAACTTTATGATCTTCAATGATCATTTTGTGCGCGTTGTAGTAGGTATGGAACTCACCCGCTAGCTCACGAAGGTAGTTGGCAATAGTATGTGGCTCAAGACGTTGAGCCGCATTATTGACCACTTCTGGGAATTGCGATAACCGCTTCATTAGCTGATTCTCGGCTTCTTCGCCAAGGGCATCCAATTTGCCTAAAGCATCTGCCTGGTCCCAGCTTTCGCCAAGTTCGGCCAGCTTGCGCATGACTGCGCAGCAACGCGCGTGCGCATATTGAATGTAATAGACCGGGTTGTCATTTGACTGAGCGGTAGCCAAATCAATATCAAAGGTGAGCTGAGATGTGGCAGAGCGCGCTGCAAGGAAATAACGTGTGGCATCACGGCCCACCTCTTCCACTAGGTCGCTTACTGTCACGTAGCTGCCGGCCCGCTTTGAAAGTTTAACTTCTTCGCCACCGCGCATGACCGTCACCATCTGATGCAGAACGTACTCGGGCCATCCCTTCGGGATACCAACATCCAGCGCTTGAAGCCCTGCGCGAACACGAGTGATGGTACTATGGTGGTCGGCGCCCTGTTCGTTGACGACACGCTTGAAGCCGCGCTGCCATTTGTTGTGGTGGTAGGCAACATCGGGAACAAAGTAGGTGTAGCCACCTTCTCGTTTACGCATGACGCGGTCTTTGTCGTCACCGAAATCAGTGGTGCGCAGCCAGAGAGCGCCGCCATCTTCATAGGTGTAGCCGCTATCAATTAGTGATTGGACGGTAGCTTCTACCGAGCCACTTTCGTAGAGCGAAGACTCTAGGAAGTAGATGTCGAAGTTGACACCGAAGGCCTTAAGATCTTGATCTTGCTCACGGCGTAGGTAGGCCACGGCAAAATCGCGAATAGCACTGAGGTCTTCAACATTCTTATTAGCAGTGACTGCTTTGTCGGCAGCTGTTACCGTATCACCCTGGATGAACGACTCTGCCACATCAACAATATACTGCCCCTGGTAGCCGTCGGCTGGCCAGCTATCGTCTTCCGGTCCCAAATTCTTGGCGCGAGCCTGAACGCTAAGAGCCAGGTTGTTAATCTGCTGGCCCGCGTCGTTGTAATAGAATTCCGCGGTGACCTCGTGCCCTGTTGCTTTCAATAGTCGACAGAGGCAGTCGCCAATCGCTGCGCCTCGCCCATGGCCAACATGAAGCGGGCCGGTAGGGTTTGCTGAGACGAACTCAACTTGCACCTTGGTGCCCTCAGCGCTGTTGTTGTGGCCGAAGCTTGCACCCGCGGCTAGTACATCATTGATAATTGATTGAGCGGAGTCGGCACTGAGAAAGAAATTTAGGAAGCCAGGTCCAGCGATTTCGACCTTGCTGATTTTCGACGATTCAGGAAGGGCGTCGATAATCATCTGCGCAATGGCCCGCGGATTTGATTTAGCCGGTTTCGCCAGCGTCATGGCTACATTGGTAGCGAAGTCTCCATGGCTTTTGTCCTTGGTGTGATCGACATTGAAATTGGGGCTGAGCTCGGCGGGTAATTGACCGCCGTTCTGCATGTTAATTAAAGCCTGATTGATGAGATCACTGATATGCTGTTTCATAGAGTCCTGTGCTACATGAGTGCTGACGGTTAAAACGGTGAATTATCGTTGTATTTTAGCCGTCTAACAAGGACTCGTGGGGAAAATCTTTCGTCATTAGGGCGATTTACCGCTCTTTTCTAATTGCTATCCTGCGGATCAATGTCAATAGACCAGCGTAAGCCGCCTACGAGTTTACTATTTGTGAGTAGTTCGTCTAAGGCTTGCATAGCGCTATGCAGCTTATTCCGATGGCTAGCAAAGAACCAAAGTTGACCACGTTGACGACCGTTTCGCATTGCTAAGGGGGCTGGCATAGGCCCTTGGCATTGGAGAACGCCATGTTGAACTGCGTTGGCGCAGAAGTTCCTGGCCAGCGAGAGGCATTGATCCACTTGGTGTTGGTGAGGATGGTCCGCTCTTAACAGCGCCGCCGCACTAAATGGCGGCTGGCCAAAACGCTGGCGCTCGGCAAGCAGCATGGATGCGTAAATGCGATACGGCTGTGATAAGAGTGATTGCAGCAGAGGGTGGTCAGGTAAAGATGTCTGTACTAACACCTGTCCGGCTAATTCAGCGCGTCCAGCTCTGCCCATTACTTGGGTCAGTAGCTGCCCAGTTCTTTCTGGTGCGCGGAAATCAGCGGCATAGAGCCCGCTATCAATGTCTAGCACAACCACAAGCGTGACTCGCTCAAAATGGTGCCCTTTGGCGAGCATCTGGGTGCCAACCAAAATACAGGGCTGGCCGTTGTTGACCAGTTCAAGGTTTTCGGCGAGTTGTTGAGCGCTCCGAGTGGTGTCGCGGTCAATGCGAATCGTTGGCGTATCAGGAAACAGCTGTATTAGTCGCTCTTCGATTCGCTCGGTGCCTTCGCCAACGCGATCTAACTGCTGACTAAAGCACTGAGGGCAGCGGTGAGTTACCGGCTCAACCACATCACAATGATGGCAAACTAACTGTTGATGACGTTGATGGACGGTAAAGTGACGAGTGCAGGCAGGGCAGTCGGCAATCCAGCCGCAGTGCTGACACATAAGTGCCGGCGAATAGCCTCGCCGATTGATAAAAACAAGCGCTTGCTCACCGCGAGCGAGACAGGACGAAATGGAGTCTAACGCCGCCATGGTCAAGCCGGTATCACGCGAGGCTTGGCGAATATCGACTAGCTCAACGCTGGGGCTACTAGCGCCGCCAGCACGTGCGGAGAGTTCGAGCCTTTGATAAGCGCCTCGTTCGGCATTGGCGAGCGACTCAAGCGAAGGCGTAGCGGATCCTAAGATAACAGGGCATTGAGCGTGCTTAGCGCGAACGATAGCAAGGTCACGGGCACTATAGTGAAAGCCGTCCTGCTGTTTATAGGATAAATCGTGCTCTTCATCTACTACGATAAGGCCAAGCTTCGGAATGGGGGCGAAAATGGCTGATCGGGTACCGATAATGATTCTGGCTAAACCATCAGCCGCGCTGACCCAGTCTTCACAGCGCGCGCCGCGCGCGAGCCCTGAATGCAGAACGGCAATGCGGGTGGCAAAGCGGGCACTGAAGCGCTCGAGAGTCTGTGGCGTGAGGGCAATTTCAGGGACTAATACCAAAGCCTGTTGACCCTGAGCCAAACAATGCTCAATGGACCGCAGATATACTTCGGTCTTTCCCGAGCCAGTGATACCGTCGATCAACCAAGAGCTGAAACCCGTACTTTGGGTGATAGCGGTAATGGCAGCAAGTTGCTCTGCATTGGGTTCTGGGGGGGACTGGGTTAAACGGCAGGGCGTCTCAGCACCCAGGTGGTCGTATTCAGCGACTAGCTCTAATTCGAGCAAACGTTTCAGGGTGGCTCTGGTAACTTTTGCTTCGCGCAGCTGAGACCATTCCATGGGGCCACTTCTTAAGGCGTCTAAACAGCGTTGCTGTTGAACACCCTTCGCAACGGCATTGACATCGGTAAGTTGAAACCAGTCGGCACGATAATTTGACAGTGGTCGACCGTCTCGCAGGTTTTTTGGCAAAGCAGAGCTAATGACCTCACCAATTGGAGCGAGATAGTAACTCGCGGTAAAGTTAATGAGCTGCCACCAACGCTGATTGGCGAAAGGTGCCTCATCGATAATCTCAATTATTGCCTTAAGCTCTCCGCTATGCGGAGTACTGTTATCCTCAACCACGGTCCCAATCAACTCGCGATTTGAAAACGGCACGCGAACGCGACAGCCTGGTGACACAGCTGAATCACTCAGATAATGAAAGTTTCGCTTTAGGGGGACGGGTAACGCCACGGCAATGGTGTGTGCGCTCAAAGTTGTTTCACCTATCGACTGAGTATTTGTTGCTGAGTTTGTTAGTATACGCATTTGTAACCACATTAAATACGTTTGGCAATTATCAATTCTTCTGTTAGGATGCGCGCTCAAATTTCATTGACTTGGTGCGGTGCTTGACGAGAGATCAAGTGGCGGCACATAACGAGGTTCATCATGCAAAACGATATTCACCCAGCATACGATTCAGTTGTTGCAACCTGTTCTTGCGGCAACAAGGTAGAGACTAAGTCTACTATCGGTAAAGATTTCCACATCGACGTTTGTTCAAAGTGCCACCCGTTCTACACAGGTAAGCAGAAGGTTCTTGATGCAGGCGGTCGTGTTGATCGTTTCAAACAGCGTTTCGGCGGTCGTTCTTACAAGTAAGACACCCTACGCTGAAGAAAAAAGCGCTCTCGGAGCGCTTTTTTTTGCACTTAAAATGACTGGTCGGTCACATTTTATTGGCTACCATTACTAAAGTGCATACTTACTATTGATTATTTGAACCCTCAAGTGGTTCATCATTTGTTATATTGACTGGCACTCCACATACCTTTTTAGGCACACGACATGACAGACGAAAAGCAAGCTGCGCTAGATTACCATCAGTACCCGACCCCCGGGAAAATTAGTATTGAGCTGACGACCTCAGCGGAAACTCAGCGTGACTTGGCGCTTGCCTATAGTCCAGGTGTTGCTGAACCCGTTAAGGCCATTGCCGAAGATCCGGAAGCTGCCTACCGTTATACAGGCAAAGGTAATCTGGTTGCGGTCATTTCAACGGGAAGTGCCATTCTCGGCCTAGGGAATCTGGGGCCATTGGCTTCAAAGCCAGTAATGGAAGGTAAAGCGCTACTGTTTAAGCGTTTTGCGAATATTGATTCTGTTGACATCGAGATTGATGCGTCTGAGCCCAAGGATATTATTGATACCGTCGTTCGTATTGCGGGAACATTTGGCGGCATTAACCTCGAAGATATCAAAGCGCCGGAATGCTTCGAAATTGAAAAAGCCTGTATTGAAGCCTGTGATATTCCAGTCTTCCACGATGATCAACATGGTACGGCAATCGTAACGGTAGCTGGAATGTTGAGTGCCTTAGAAGTTCAAGGTAAGCGTATCGAAGATGTGAAAATGGTATGTTTAGGCGCCGGCTCTGCGGCAATTGCTTGCACCAATCTACTGATCTCTGCTGGTTTGAAACGAGAGAATGTCTTCATGCTTGATCGTGGTGGTGTAATTCAAACCGAGCGCTACGACCTGAACGAATACAAGCAGGCGTTTGCCATCGAGACGGATCGCCGTACTTTGGATGATGCGATCGATGGTGCGGATATCTTTTTGGGACTCTCTGGTGCGAACTTACTGTCTGAGTCTCAAATGAAGAAAATGGCGCCTAAGCCAATCGTTTTTGCTTGTTCGAACCCTGACCCAGAGATTGATCCGGTGGTTGCGAAAGCTATTCGTCCCGATGTCATCATGGCTACGGGTCGTTCTGACTTTCCAAACCAGGTGAATAACGTGTTAGGTTTCCCGTACATTTTCCGTGGCGCTTTGGATGTGCGTGCGCGTGAGATCAATGAGGAAATGAAATTGGCTGCAGCCTACGCGATTGCGGCACTGACCAATGAGCCGGTACCCCAGGAAGTGTTAGACGCCTGTGGTGTTGAGAGTTTGAGCAAAGGCCCTGAATACATCATTCCTAAGCCAATGGATGCAAGGCTTCTAACCGTTGTCTCGGATGCCGTAGCCAAGGCTGCTATCTCTACTGGTGCTGCGCGTCTGCCTTACCCTGCTCACTACCCACTCTAACTGGGTATTACGTCGTCCTAGTGAGCACCTTGCTCAGCTAGGGCGACGAAAACTCGTTTTTCTCTGCTTTTCAGCAGTCGTTATTCCTTTTGTCACGCTCTAATCTACTTCCTCGTTTTGATGAGGAGGTCCTATGGGGAACATCTTTCGCCAGCAAGCTATTGAGGCCCGAGAGTCGCATTTCTGCGCTCGGATCAATTATCGTAGTCCCTGGAGGCTGGAGTTGGCCGCCATCTGCGTTGCGGTTGTCTTCGTCCTTTTTGTGGTGATCGTAGCGGCATGGCGGTTTCCTGATTATCGCTCCTTTCCAGCAAGGGTTTTTGCAGCCCAGCCCGCGGTCGAAATTCGTAGTGATGCCGCTGCCTATATTAGTAAATTATCTATTCGTCCTGGAGAAAAAGTCACTCAGGGGCAGGTTGTGGCCGAGCTTCGTTCGTGGATGGTGGGGCAGGCCGGGCGCTCGGTAGTGCGAGAGCAGCAGGATGCCTTGCTGGCGGAACTGCATGGCGAGGTAGCACAGCTTGAACTACAGCGCCAAGCTAGGCTACGTCAATGGACAGCAACGCAAACACAAATTACGCAGTTGAATCGTCTGCTCACGGATATGGCGAGGCTCCGAGAACTGCGTGTTGATGAACATCGGCGTGTTAAAGCTCGATACGTTGCGGCGCAAACACTCAGTGAACGCGGATGGCTAGCTAACGCCAACTTAGATCAGGAGAAGGGGCAATTGGATACCGCTGAAATCCAATTAATAGAAAGTGTTAACAACCTTCATCACCATTATCAACAGCTTGAGGCATTGCATCAGCGTCAATGGCAGCTCGTAGAGCAACAGGATAGTGACCAGCTTAGTTTTCAATCACGCCAGCGCGCTATCCATCAGCAGATCTATACACTGGAAAGCAATGATCACCTAACCATTGTGGCACCGGAAGATGGCATTGTTGACTGGATGCCAGTGCGTGAAGGCCAGCTGGTTGATAGTCAGGCTTTACTATTTAGCCTCGCCCCAGGCCAACAGGACTATCGAGTGAAGTTTATTCTCTCGGCGGATGAGCGCTATCGCGTGGGGCTCACTACGCCGGTTAAATTACGCCTCGCTGGGGAGCGGGGTAGGCAGTTAGGCTTAATTGATGCCGCGCTAACTACCTTAGCATCATCCTCTGTCATCACGGATAGCGGTCAGGGTTACTGGGCTGAAGCTGTTATTCGCTCGGATAGCTTGGCGGCCTCACATCTAGTAGATGGTTTGCCGGTGACAGTTGATGTTGAGCTATCGCAAGCCACATTACTGGAACGTGCCTGGCAACATCTGCCACTAGAGCGGGTGAATCTATGAAGGTGTTTCTTCAGGCCGGCATGGCGGAGTGCGGTCTCGCTTCGCTAGCCATGGTAGCCAATCACTACGATGCAAAGGTGGACCTAGGGGCGATGCGGCGAAAGTTCTCTAGCTTTCAGTCTGGGATGACGTTGATGCAACTATCGGAGGCAGCGCAGCAGCTAGGATTCCGCTGTCGAGCGCTTCGACTTTCCAAAGCTCAACTGAGTCAACTGACACTGCCATGCATTATTCACTGGGGCTTCAACCATTTTGTGGTCCTTGAGAAGGTTGGTCGTCAGGGTATAGACATCATTGATCCAGCCGTGGGGAGACGTCGTTGTGACTGGCTTGAGGTTGGTGAACAATTCACCGGCGTTGCACTGGAGTGCTCTGCTGATACGTCGGTAAGACTAACTTTGCCAGCAGGCAGCGGGTCGCTTCGCAAGTGGATCAAAGTGGGTGCCAGCTTCAATCGAGCGATGCTCTGGTTGGTAGGCTTAAGTATCGCGGCGCAGCTACTCATGCTGACAGCTCCCTATTACATTCAGTTACTTATTGATCGCGGGATTATGCTGGGTGATACGCGCCTAATGACGTTGCTTCTCGCGGCCTTTTCTCTGTTATTAGTCTTGCGAGTGGCGTTGCAGTATACGCGGGATTGGCTGTTGGCAAACGTTGATAATAGTTTGTACAAGTCACTATCTTGGCAGCTATTTCGGCACTTGCTAACCATCCCCGTGGACTTCTTTCGGCAGCGTAATATTGGTGATCTCATCTCTAGGTTTGAATCGATTCGGGAGCTACGGGGCGCATTCAGCCAGCTTCTGGTTCCCTTGGCGATTGCCATAAGCTTTGCCCTGCTGCTCTGCGTGGTATTGTTTTTCTACTCTTTAACCCTAGCGTTAATAAGCTGTGCAATGAGTCTGTTACTTATCGCTATTCGTTGGTGGCACTATGCAAGCGTACGGGCACTCCAGCAGCGCGCCGTTATCGCTGCGGCGGAGGAGCATTCGCAACGAGTTGAAATGCTACGAAGTATGGTATCCATTCAGTCACTGAGTATGGAAGCGTCATTCCTTCAACGCTGGAACACGACTCAGGAAAAGTCCGCAGATCTGAGCTATCAAGCGGGTATGAAGCTACTTCGGGCCAATCAAATTCAACTGTTAATTATTGCCGGTGAAGGCCTGGTTCTCAGTTTCATGGGGTCTCATTTGGTACTTGATGGCGTTTGGACGCTTGGTCATATGGTTGCTTACGTAAGTTATCGAGGGTTGTTCTATGAGCGGATTAATACCGTGGTGGACAAAGTGTGTCAGCTCCGTGTGATGGGTCTTCACCTCGATCGTATCGATGACTTGATTGAAGCGCAGCCCAAGCAGCTGAAAACGCTGCTTCGCGACGGGGCGGGAACTCTTAGTATTCACGATATCTCCTATCGAATTGCCCATAGCTCGGTGGAGCTATTTAGCCAGCTTGAATTACATGTTGAACCGGGGCAGATGATTGTTATTACCGGCCCTTCTGGTGTTGGAAAGTCTACGCTGATGGCAATTATTGGTGGTCATTTACCCGCTGATCGGGGGGTTGTGTTCATTCACGGAGAAGAAGTAGGTTATGGGGTAGGTGTTGACATTCGCCCGTCAGTGGCCCAAGTGCTACAGGATGATCGGCTGCTCTCGGGGACCCTGATAGAGAACATTAGTAGTTTCGCGGGTCAGGTTGACGAAGCTGCGCTGGAGCGAGCTATGCAGTGTTGCGGACTACATGACTTGGTAGCGCAGCTTCCAATGGGCTTAGAAACCATTGTTGGCGATCTAGATACAGCACTTTCGCAGGGACAAATTCAACGGGTGCTCCTCGCAAGAGCACTCTATCAGGGCCCTAAGCTGTTACTGCTAGATGAGGCAACAAGCCATTTAGACGATGCCGCTGAAGCTCAGCTTCTGGCTAATATTAAGCTTCTGCGTATCACCGTGGTGTCTATTGCCCATCGCCGCGCTGCAATCGCCGCCGCCAATACCGTTTATGAATTAACAGCCACCGGCTTGGTGGATGTAAGCAAATTGATGCAAGGTGCATCAGTCCAGGCCTGAGGTTCAGGCGAAGCAAAGGAGTGCAATATGACTGAGTTATCTATCAGTGAAGCGCAACAAGTAAGCGGTGGCTATCCGCCACCATCAATCATCTACATCGAACTGCCGAATGGTGTTCGACCAGAATTTGAAATGTTTGGTTGGACCCCCGAGGAACTCGTCTTTGATCAAAGCGCCACAGGAGGTGTCTAGAAATGGAATTACTAAACTCTGAGCAACAACAGGAAGTGAGCGGCGGCATCTTCATTAACCCAGTAACGGTGATGCTGGCCGTACGTTTGGTAACCTACGCTTCACCTTACGTGCTATCGGCAGCGGCGGCTACAGCCACCGCTGTAGGCAGTGCTGTAGGTGGCTATCTTGCTTCGGATGGGGGTGAGTAGCATGCGGGAACTCACCTTGGACGAACAGGCCGAAGTGGATGGCGGTGGCGTCATCTTGATTGTTGGGGGCGCCTTTCTGGCCGGCGTTGCGTTGGGCTACATTGCTGAGAAGACGAGTCAATTCTTAGATGGACTAGATGATCCGGCTCCAGCACCACCGCCGAAGGAGGAAGCGGCTCAACCCGCGTAATTCAACAAGGAGTAACAGTGACACTGAGCTTGCTCAGTGTTACCTTCTGATTAACAACGGACGTTATCATCACTTAGCAGGGAGCTACAATGACTCGAGAAACGTTAACTCAACTGGTCAGTTTTAAAGAGCCGGTCAGCTTGACCATCGCCACGGCGGCAGCATCAATGTTTGCAGGATTCTTCGTTACTTTGTTTTCTTGGAAAGCCTGGGTGCCGATTGTGGCCCTCTATGGATTGTTAGTGTGGTTGTTTCCCGCAAATCGTGAGGATGGACCCGTGACGGCAAGAGTGGGGGTGCAATATTTGGTGGCCATGGGTGCTGCAGGAAGTGTTTACGCGCTATTGAGCCCTTATATGCATGCGTTTTTGGCCGGATTTATCTGGCTTAGCGCCATACTCTACGCGGTATACTATTTTCGCGTTCCCAAGCTCTATCGGTAGGCTGAGCTTGACGCTAAACACTACCGATAGCTGTTCACATCAGCTTAGAAAAGAACTCGACAGCGAACGGTGTGCTCAATAGAGGATAGCTTATCAAGCGCTTTAGAACCTTGACCGTGCTCAACATCAACCACAACATAGCCAATATCCTCAGCGGTTTGAAGATATTGACCAGTGATATTTACACCGTTACTAGACAATACATCAGTAATTGCCGCCAAGACTCCGGGGACGTTTTTATGAACGTGCAAGATACGGTGACTGTTGTGGTGTTCTGGAAGTGCCACCTCTGGGAAATTTACGGCGCTGGTAGTGGTGCCATTGTCACTATATTTGGCAAACTTTAGCGCTACCTCAATACCAATATTTTCTTGTGCTTCTTGAGTAGAGCCGCCAACGTGCGGCGTCAAAATTACATTATCAATGCCGCGTAATGGTGATTCAAAGGTTTCACTATTCGAGCGCGGCTCCACGGGGAATACGTCTATTGCGGCGCCGCCTAGGTGCTGAGATTTAAGTGCTGCGACTAAATCATCAATGACGACTACTGTGCCCCTAGCAGCATTAATGAAAATAGCTCCGGATTTCATCTGCGAAAATTGTGCTGCGCCAAACATATCCTGTGTTGCTGCGGTCTCTGGGACGTGAAGCGTGACGATGTCACTTTCTCTTAGTAGCTCTTCGAGGGAGTCGGCTTGTTCGGCATTACCAAGTGGCAGCTTTGTTACCACATCGTGAAACTTAACTTTCATTCCTAATGATTCGGCAAGGACTGATAGCTGGCTACCAATTGATCCATAACCCACCACACCAAGCGTCTTACCTCGGACTTCCCACGACTTGGCCGCTGACTTCTGCCATTCACCGCGATGCGCTTTCATGCTCTTTTCGGGTACACCTCGGGCCAGCATGATTGCCTCGGCGAGCACTAACTCGGCCACACTTCGGGTATTTGAATAGGGGGCATTGAATACTGGGATTCCGTGGCGACGGGCAGCAGGCAGGTCAACTTGGTTGGTACCGATACAAAAGCAGCCAATGGCAATAAGTTTGTCCGCCGAGGCGATCACTCGCTCGGTAAGCTGTGTTCTGGAGCGAACGCCAACAAAGTGAACGCCCTTGAGCTTTTCAATGAGCGAATCCTCGTCCAAAGAGCCACTCAACGCCTCAATCTCGTTGTAGCCTGCCGAATTAAGGGTGGCAATAGCTGAGGGGTGGACGCCCTCTAACAACAAAAACTTAATACGATTTTTCTCGAGCGACATACTAGCCATGGGTTACCTCTTTTTAATGTATTAAAACGGTGATATTTGCCTTGCCGATAAAGTGAGCTCACTTTAATCTAGCGGTCATCAATAATTACTAGCTACTGAGAGCCATTCACGTGAATTTAAGCTTGCCGCAAATCGAGGCCTTACGCCAAATCCTAGGTGACACTAATGTACTGCTTGATGAGGCTGATTTACAGCACTTCGGCGGTGATTGGTGTAGGCAATATTCACCAAAACCCAGCGCGATTGCGTTTCCAACCACTACCGAACAAGTCCAAGCCATTGTTCGTTGGGCGAATACCGAGCAAGTAGCGTTGGTACCATCCGGCGGTAGAACCGGTTTAAGCGGTGGGGCAACGGCATTAAACGGTGAGTTGGTTATCGCCTTAGATAAGATGAATAAACTTATCGAAACGGATGTGGCGAGCTCGACGCTAAAGGTTGAGGCTGGAATGGTGACGGCGCAGCTGCAGCAGCATGCCGAAGACTTGGGGCTGTTTTATCCGGTGGACTTCGCGTCGTCAGGAAGTTCACAGATCGGCGGAAACATTGCTACCAATGCCGGCGGTATTAAAGTGATACGCTACGGCATGACACGCGATTGGGTAGCTGGATTGACGGTAGTAACAGGTTCTGGTGAGCTACTAGAACTCAATAAAGGATTACTGAAAAATAACACCGGTTATGACCTTCGTCATTTGTTTGTCGGCTCTGAAGGAACCTTGGGCATAATTACCGAGGCGACCATTCGTCTGTGTGCAGCTCCCAAGCCAGCAACAGTTTTGGTGCTGGGTGTAAACGAAATGACTGATCTTATGTCGGTACTAGCTAGCTTTCAGCAGCAAACATCGGTTAATGCGTTCGAGTTCTTCTCTCATAATGCCCTGGAGGCCAATCTTGCTCACTCTGGCGAGGCTCAACCGCTGGCAGAAGCTGCCCCCTATTACGCACTAGTGGAAGTTGAAACAGCCTCTGAGGTAGAAACCGAAGCAGCGCTCGCTTGTTTTGAACACTGCCTGATTGAAGGATGGGTAGTTGATGGCGTGATGAGTCAATCTGAACAACAGGCAGCATCGCTGTGGCGTTTACGTGAGGGTATTTCTGAAAGTATCGCACCACGCACGCCCTATAAAAACGATCTCAGTGTTTCAGTCTCAAAGGTCCCCGCTTTCCTCGCCAAGGTTGACAGTATTGTTGCTGAGCATTATCCAACCTTCGAAGTGTGTTGGTTTGGCCATATTGGCGACGGAAACCTCCACCTTAATATCTTGAAGCCCGAAGAATTGGCGGTTGATGCGTTTGTGGAGCAATGCAAGGCAGTGAGCGCGTTAATTTTTGAGGAAATTGCCCGGATGGGCGGCTCAGTTTCGGCTGAACACGGGGTTGGGCTACTCAAGAAGCATGCTCTGAGTTACAGCCGTTCGGAGGAGGAAGTACGCCTGATGAAGCAAATGCGGCAACTATTTGACCCCGCTGGGATTCTTAATCCGGGAAAACTGTTTGACTAAGGCTATGTACATATCTTGCTGAGCTGCCATACTTAAAAGAAAAAGTTGCTAGAGCAACTTCCTAACCAGCATCTCATGCAGATATGGAGCCTAATTTGTCAACGTACCAACACCGATGGTGGGGAGGAGAGTCCATTGATCTCCCCAATGCGAAGGCCGTATGCGTAGGTCGGAATTATGCGGCCCACGCGAAAGAACTCAATAATCCAATTCCATCGCAACCGCTCTTATTTATCAAACCTTCGTCTGCGATGGTCGCCATGGTGCCGAACTTTGTTGTTCCTGATGACCTTGGCGAGTGTCATATTGAGACGGAGATTAGCTTGCTGGTGGGCAGGCAGCTTCGAAATGCTACGGCGGCAGACACCGAGGCGGCAATCATTGGTGTTGGCTTAGCTTACGATCTAACTCTTCGAGACCTTCAAGGCGAGTTAAAGCACAATGGACATCCTTGGGAGCGAGCTAAAAGCTTCGATGGCGCCTTGGCTTTATCTGAGTTTGTAGTGCGTGAAGATTGCCCTCCGTTCAATGAATTATCGCTGTCGTTAAACTTGAACGATCGCCTTCAGCAGGTGGGGTCAGTAGCGCAAATGCTTTGGTCACCAATGGATCTCCTGGCTGAGATATCGCGTTCATTCACGCTTGAACCGGGTGACGTTGTGTTAACGGGTACCCCAGCGGGCGTCACCGCGTTGCATAAAGGTGATCAACTAGCGGCCACATTATGCAGTCGCTGGACAGCGAACTCAGAGGTACTATAAATGCGATTAACGCTCATTCTATTGCTATTACTATCGTCAGTCGTCCGTGCCGACGGTGATTATCAGACCCAATTAAATGCCGTATTTCAAATTCGTGTCCTGGATGCGCAGGCAGATCAGAAATCATCAATTGGCAGTGGTTTTGCGGTATCCGGTGATGGCTATCTCATTACCAACTACCACGTTATTCAATCCGTGGTTAACTTCCCTAATGGCTATCGTTTAGAGGTTATTTCAGCCACCGATGAGGTTATTGAAAGCAGGGTTGTTGCCGTAGATGTGATTAATGATTTGGCGCTCTTAAAGATTGATATTCCGCTTGATGTAACGCTTCAACTTGCCGCCGAAGAGCCCTCTCAAGGGGCGAGAATTCTGTCCTTCGGTAACCCAATGGATTTGGGGCAGACTATTGTTCCCGGGACTTGGAATGGCGAGGTTGCGCATCGCTTTCACCGGCTAATCAATTTTTCGGGGGCGTTGAATTCTGGTATGAGCGGCGGACCAGCGTTAAACAGTAATAATGAGGTTGTTGGTGTTAATGTCGCGGGCTATGGAAATAATTTAAGCCTATTAGTACCGCTGTCGGCGGTGGCTACGATGGTGTCGAAGATAGGTATTGAGACACCTCTGGATGAGCAAGTTTCCGAGCAATTACTGGCAGATGAAGCGGCTAGAATTGAAGCCCTGTTAGCTGGAGATTGGTCCGTTGAGCCGCTAGGCGGCCGCCCAGCTATTGCAGCCGTCACGGATTTCATCAGCTGTTGGGGCGCTTCGAACAACGATCAGCAGGAACGCCGGACCAATGTGATCAGTCGCTCTTGTCGAACTCGTGAAGGTATCTATCTAAATCGGCATTTACAAACGGGTAGTATTATCTACAACCAGATGGTAGTTGAGAATATTGATCTCAGTCCACTGCAGTTTGAGTTTGAAGTGCATGATGCAATGAATTTGGGACGTCAATCTCCCAGCGATACCGATTACGTTGGTCCAATGAGCTGTCATGAAGCCTTTTTAGAAGGCAGTTATGGTGGGCATAAAACGATTGTCTGCGTTCGCGCCTATAAACGCTTTGCACCCTTGTACGATGTCTATTTTAAGATCGGCTCCCCGCCTCAAGATGGTCAAGTGGCAATGACCGCACTAGCTTTGGAGGGGGTGAGCAAATCCTCCGCGCAGCAGGTGATCGATAAGCTCTTGGAGACGGTATTATGATGCTTTTAAGAGTGTATCGAACTCATCGTCAGCACGAACAACGGGTACCACTGCGTAATAACCTAAGTCTAGGTTCGGCCGCAGAAATGGACGTCTGTTTGCACGATAGTTATGTCTCGCCAGCTCATGCGAAAGTTGTTGAAGACGACGACGGCAAGTTTTGGCTGCTAGACACGAATAGTGAAAATGGTATTCGAAATCGTTTTGGTAGCTCGCTAGGCGATCGCATTCAGTTAGTGGCAGGCGAAAAATTTGAATTGGGTGAACACGTCTTTGAAGTCATTGATACGGATCATGCTGTGCAGTCGGCGCCAGCGTTGCCGCCGAGCCTGAAACGCTCATTGCCAATAGCGTTGATTGCCTATTTTTTACTCGTCATCAATAGTGTGTTCGTTGAATACCTTTATGGCTTTGAAGAGTTTAGCGTTGCGAGCTCCTTCCGCGCGGGTGTCTTACAATATCTATGGCTACTTGGTCTGGCGGCCGGGGGCTACGCAGTGGGTGTACTACTGCGTGGTAAAGGCTATTTTTGGCAATTACTAGCACTGGGTGCTGGTGTCGCACTGTTGATGGAAGTCGGTACTTATCTGCTTGGCTGGCTCTCCTACAACGTAGGCGGGTCAATGGTTCTGCTAATGGTTGGCTTTCTCAGCAAGGTTATACTGCTTGTGCTGACGCTCTATGGAGCACTCACTTGGGTGACTCATTGGAACTTTATAAAGCGAACTTTGGCGTGTAACTTGTTGCTGATAGCGATTTGTTTTGATACTTATATTCAAGTCAACGAAGACGCAACCGATGCCGAGTCGGCCGCCGTCTATAATGAGTTGCTTCTCAATGAAAAATTGCGTTTTGCGCCGGTGCATGATGCAGAGGAATTCCGATCGTCGATGAGTGATTTGTTCAATGAGGCGAAACAGAATTCAACCGAAGATGATTAGTCGCTAAGGGCTTAATCCACCTGTGGTTGGAGATGGTGACTGGCACGGGGAATGGCTTCGTTCTTGTCACCAGAGCAGTGCTTGGGATTCCAGATAACAACTTCTAATGACGAAAGCCATCAAGCGCTAAACTTGATGGCTTATTTCCTTGGGTAGTTTAACCCACTGTTTTTGTCACTACGCCGTCTTGAGTAGCTAACATCAGGATATCGGCCGGTCGATTAGCAAATAGACCATTAGTCACTACGCCAACAATTTGGTTGATTGCGGTTTCAATCGCGCGTGGTGTGGCGATCTGAAAGTTGTAGAGATCTAAAATAATATTCCCGTTGTCCGTCACCACGCCTTCACGATATACAGGGTCCGCACCCATAGCCACAAGCTCACGTGCCACGTAGCTACGCGCCATGGGAATCACTTCTATCGGGAGAGGAAATTCGCCCAAGACATTAACCAACTTTGATTCGTCAGCAATGCAGATAAAGGTTTTAGACGCCGCCGCAACAATTTTTTCGCGCGTTAGCGCGGCGCCACCACCTTTGATGAGTTCAAGGCGCTCATTACTCTCGTCCGCACCATCAATATAGAATTCAAGGGTGCCGGATTCATTCAGATCGTACACGGGAATGCCGTGAGCGCGTAATCGCTCTGCTGATGCTTCCGATGACGCCACACAACCATCAAAGGCGCCTTTGTGTTCAGCGAGGAAGTCAATGAAGAAGTTAGCCGTAGAGCCAGTGCCAATACCTAGTATGGTATCGCTGTTTAGTTGCGGAAGAATGTGTTGCAGCGCCGCTTGTGCGACGGATGCTTTTAACTGGTCTTGGTTCATATTGATTCCCATGATGGTGTGCTAAAGCTGAGTTAAGTATAACGCTAAGCCCACGGGAATACGAAGAATTGTTATACACCTTATGCCGCCAACACGGTACACTGAGAAGATCATTAGAAAGGTTGGCTGCTCCATGAAAGACTCGTTAGTTAAGAAGATTCTCGATGCGAGAATATATGACTTAGTGATTGAAACACCGTTAACCAAAGCGGTGGGGCTATCAACGCGTTTTAGTCGTCCAATCTATCTGAAACGAGAAGATCTCCAGCCAGTTCATTCATTCAAGCTTCGCGGTGCCTATAACAAGTTACTCCAGCTTCCTGCCGAAGTGTTAGCTAAGGGTGTGATTGCGGCTTCGGCGGGTAACCATGCGCAAGGGCTAGCTATGGCCGCTACCCACATGGGTATCGCCGCCACCATTGTGATGCCGCAAACTACACCGCAAATAAAAATTGACGGTGTGCGTACCCGTGGCGCGAACGTCGTTCTTCACGGCGATTCCTTTGATCAAGCGGCGGGTCATGCTAAAGAGTTATCGGAGCGACAGGGGCTCTTTTATGTCCATCCCTTTGATGATCTTGATGTTATTGCTGGTCAGGGAACCGCTGCGGTCGAAATCTTGAAACAGATGCCAGCCCAGGTAGAGGCTATTTTCTTGCCTGTCGGCGGTGGCGGTTTGGCCGCCGGCTGTGCTAATTGGATTAAGTTCCTTCGCCCAGAGATTAAGGTAATCGCCGTTGAGCCCGAGGATGCCGCGTGCCTGCGCTATGCGCTAGAGCAAGGTGCTCCAGCTACCCTGGATAAGGTAGGGTTGTTTGCAGATGGGGTAGCGGTTGCCCGAATTGGTGAAGTTACCTTCGAATTATTGAAAGACACTGTTGATGAGGTGATTACCTGTACTACAGATGAAATCTGCGCGGCGATAAAAGACATTTTTGATGATACTCGATCCATCGCAGAGCCCGCCGGTGCTTTATCTCTTGCGGGCTTGAAGAAGTATGCGGAACACGCGAATACTTCAGAGGGTGCACTGATTGCGATTGAATCGGGGGCGAACACTAATTTTGACCGTCTTCGTTACATCTCGGAGCGAACGGAGATTGGCGAACAGCGTGAAGCGGTGTTTGCCGTCACAATTCCTGAGCAGCCGGGAAGTTTCGCTGCTTTTTGCGAAAATCTAGGCAAGCGAGCTGTCACTGAATTTAATTATCGTTACAACCGTGCCGACCAAGCCGTGGTATTTGTGGGGGTTCAGGTGCGAGCCGGCGGTGACGATCGAGCTCAGCTAAATAGCCATCTGGTAAATTGTTCTTACCCTGTGGTTGATTTGACTGATAATGAGCTGGCTAAAGTGCATACTCGCTACATGGTGGGGGGGGTTAGCCAACTGCCAAATGAGCGAGTGTTTAGAACCCGCTTCCCTGAGCGCCCCGGCGCGCTAAAAGATTTCCTCTCAGCGTTAGGTGGAGAGTGGAGTATCACTTTATTCCACTATCGTAATCATGGCGCCGCGTATGGCAGGGTGCTCTTTGGCTTGGCAATTGACGAAACCGAGGTCGACACACTAACTGCCAAGTTGGCCCAAGTTGGTTTTAGTATTGAAGATGAGACCGCTAATCCCGCTTTTCAGCTCTTTATGAGTTAACACAACGCCTTACATCGCCATGGTGCCAACTAGTTGGCATACTAAGTGCTAAGTGGTTAGTAGTGAACTTTCTTGAAACTCAGTAGTCTTACTTATATGTTGCGATTTAGTTGCAATATTTGTATGTTGAGTGATTGAAGTGCACCAAAGTAGTGCAGTGAAACAAAATAATAATTAAAGCGCACCTAAATCACGCAGAGGATAGGGTGTAGAGTCTAGGAGTAGAGAGATGAAATCCGATTTTTTAAATTGGGCAATGGCGTTATTCGCAGTAGGGGTACTCATCACGGGTGGGTTACATTTCCTAGAGGGCGAAGAGTCTCGTCAGCCTGTCGCTGCGTTGCAGCAGGGTCTTATTAGCTCAGCCAAATAAGTCCTTTCTCGGTCGCTATCGCATCAAGCCGAACATCCCAAGGTTCGGCTGCGATAGACTGACATTCCTGAACGCCGTGGGCGCACCCAATCAGAATGGGTTTGTCTTGCAGTTGTCCCAGTGCCCTATCGTAATAACCTGCTCCCATACCAATGCGGTTACCCGCTAAGTCGAAGCCGACAAGTGGTAATAGCATGATGTCAAAGCCTCTGGTGGAAGTCTTTACTAGGTCACTCGGTTCGCGAATTCCATACTCATTATGTATCAGCCGGCTGGGATCTGCCGTTCCCCATTTCATGCCGTATTCTGGTGTAATGATGGGAGCGAACCACTGATGGCGTGGGTGCTTAGCAAACAAAGGATCAATCGAGATTTCCGCACCAAAAGCGAAATAGGCCGCAATGCGCTGCGGGGGGAGTTGGTCAAGATAAGCTTCCAGCGCGTGACAAAGCGCGTGGCTATTGTCAGCTTGCTGAATGTTCGACAGTGCGTTGCGAGCTGCTTTGCACTGCTTTCGTAAGCTTGATTTATCTGAGGACATAGGACCCAAGGTGCCGCTACTGACGTGGCCTCGAACCCGAAGTTCAAGGTGGGAAACGCTGAATTGGATCAGGCTTTCCGTCAAGCGGACATGCACACCACCAATAACGAGCATAACCCGTGTTTTCAATTATCGGCTCAGGGACGTGTCAATTGGCAAACACCCCAGGCTGAATTCATTATACGCTGTGTTAGTCGATATCACCAATCATCGATGATAAAGAATGTAACCTTTCGGCAATTTCCACTAGCGCTGCTTGGTCGAGTTCGGTATTCGTTGAAGCAGTTGAAGACGCTGTTGATGATGGTGAGTGATCGACATGGGGTTGTGCCAGCTGGGATTGACTCTGCGCCTCAAGCTCAAAGCTCAAATTAAGGGCGGCCATCAGAATAACCGATTCTCGAGAGGCGGTGGTATTCTCATGTATTTCAGTCATGCGCTGATTGAGTTTGTCGGCCGCTCTCGCTAACATTTCTCGCTGCTCGTTAGGGCAGTTGAACTCATACTCACGCTCTAAAAAAGTCAGCTCAATGGTATTGCTAGAGGCCACTTAACCAGTCCTCCTGGAGGTGTTCGTCAGACGTTTTCGCCACATTGACGGCTCGCGTCTTACGGGCGGCAAGTTGTTCCTGAAGACGGCTGCGCTCGTCTAACAGTTTCTCAAGCTTCTGTGTAAGTTCGTCTACGCATTCTTGTAATTCAATTATCAGTTCGTCGTGCCCTGACATAGTCCATTTCCAGTTACCTACGGCTAATACTTACTATAGAGTTTCTAGGTTATTTTGGTCAACTCAAATAGCGAGTAAAAGCATCAATTCTTGATGGTGAATTAGTGGCGAAATTGAGCTTCCAGCGTTAGGATACCCTCATTGATCTAAGGAATTGGTTGTTATGAGTCAAACTGGTAAAGCATTTAGTTTGCTGGAGGTCGCCCTCGAGGACGTCGGAGCGGTGTGCACGCCAGCCGAACTTCACGGTTATCTAACCGCTGGATTATGTGTGAAAACGGGCGGCGACACCCGTCGCGCGGTAGATGCATTGCTCGATGCATATGGTGTAGAGGCTAACGAGGGCTTTATCACTACTTTGAACGCTTTACGCGAGTTAGCACGTAAACAGTTAGAAGACGTTAACATGAGTTTCATGCTGATGTTGCCAGAAGAGACTGCAGGCCTGGCAGCTCGTGCGCAAGCTCTGGCCCATTGGACTGAAGCTTTTCTGGCTGGATTCGGTATGCAAGGTGGCGCAATTAATGATGAAGGTTTCTTCGAGGACTTGAGTCAAATTGCTCAATTGGATACTAGCACCGAGTTTAGCGAGGAAGATGAACAGGAACTGATCGAGATTAGCGAATACGTCCGCCTGGGGATTATCTCTCTTTACATTGACGCTAGGCCACAGAAGGTACAGTAATGACTACAGAATTGTTCGCCAAAGAGTTTGCCGCCCGCCGGGCCGCCTTACTCGATAGCATGCCCGATAATAGCGTTGCTTTTATCGCCACCGCCTCGGAGTTGATTCGCTCGAATGACGCGGATCATCATTTTCGTCCAGAATCGAACTTCTACTACTTGACCGGTTTCCCTGAACCCGAGGCGGTGGCTTTTTTAGTCAAGAACGGTGATGAAGGTCGGTTTGTGTTGTGCTGTAGGGCGAAGGATAAAGACAGAGAAATTTGGGATGGCCGGCGCTATGGTCCCGAAGCCGCGGCTGAAGTATTTGGTGCCGACGAAGCCCACCCAATCAGCGACTTAGAAAAAGTGGCGGTTGACTTATTGGCTGACCGAGATGTGTTATTGAACTCGAACCTCCGGCAGCAGGAGCAGGCAGCCCTAATCGAATCGTGGATGCAGGGAATTCGGCGCCAGCGTAAGCAAGGTGTGAGAACGCCGGAAACACGCATAGATGTGGATGCAATGATCGCCGAAATGCGTCTGTTCAAATCTGCGGCTGAAATCGAGTTAATGCGCACGGCGGCAAAGATCTCGGCAGATGCTCATGCTAGGGCAATGAAGTTTGTAAAGCCTGGTTGTAACGAGTACCACCTGGAGGCGGAGATCGCTCACGAGTTTGCCATGCGGGGCGCTCGCTTTCCTGCCTATAACTCCATTGTTGGCGCTGGAGAGAATGCGTGCATCTTGCACTACGTTGAAAACAATGCCGAAGTAAAAGACGGCGACCTTGTGTTAATCGATGCCGGCTGTGAATATCAGATGTACGCGGCAGATATCACCCGTACCTTTCCA
The DNA here is from genome assembly GCF_003688415.1 of Umboniibacter marinipuniceus. Taxonomy (NCBI): domain Bacteria; kingdom Pseudomonadati; phylum Pseudomonadota; class Gammaproteobacteria; order Cellvibrionales; family Cellvibrionaceae; genus Umboniibacter; species Umboniibacter marinipuniceus. The sequence continues at coordinate 361,057 of NZ_REFJ01000003.1, read as the reverse complement.
GCAAATGGAAAATTCAGTGCAGAGCAGCGGGCTATCTATGAAGTGGTACTCAACGCTCAACACGCCGCCATTGCACAAATAAAGCCCGGGAACCCCTACGAAGCTGTTCATTATGCGGCGGTGGCGGTTCTTGTGGATGGCCTCATTGCATTGGGGCTGTTGGTTGGTGATGCCGAAACACTTATCGCCGATGAAGCCTACAAAGAGTATTACATGCATGGTACCGGACATTGGTTGGGAATTGATGTTCATGATGTGGGTGATTACCGTGTTGCTGGCTCAAAAACCTGGAGAAACTTTGAGCCGGGTATGGTCTTAACCGTTGAGCCTGGCATCTACGTCTCGCCAAGTAATGACGCTGTTGATGCCAAGTGGCGTGGTATTGGCGTGCGAATCGAGGATGATATTTTGGTCACCGAATCAGGTTATGAAAATCTGACTGCAGCGGTACCGAAATCAATCGAAGAAATTGAAGCGTTGATGGAAAGCCAGTAATTATGACCCGAGTGGTGATTGCAGGGGGTGGCCTGGTAGGAAGGATGACAGCGTTGCAACTGGCTCAGAGTGAGGCAGTGACGTCTGTCCAGATCTTTGATCCGAACCCGGTGACTTCAACCGAAGCCAATGCGCTGGATGTTCGATCGACGGCCCTTTCCGCAGGAACACTCAATGAGTTAGTTAGGCTTGGTATTTCTGCGCAGCAGTTGGATGCACAGCCGATTTCTGGCATTCATGTTTCAGCCAGTCAACATTTCGGTGGCATAGCGCTTCAGGCTCAGGAGATTAATCAGACTCATTTCGGCGCGGTGGTAGAAAACCATAAATTGCTCAATGCACTGAGCCGTCAAATTGCTTCGGAGCCAACCATTCAGGCAGGTCGCGTAGCGGCGATCAGTAAGTTCGCCGTAGTTGAAAATGGGATTCAGCTCGAGACGAGCCTAGGCGACAAGCAAGAAGCAAAACTCTTAGTAATAGCTGATGGAGCAAAAAGCCAATTGCTCAAGCAGGCTGGCATCGCGGTTGATAATACGGACTATCAGCAGCTTGCCTTAGTGTTTAATGTGGCGTTGAAAAAGCCTCATCAGGGGGTAGCGCGAGAGCGTTTTGCCGACGGTAAGCCGTTGGCGTTGTTGCCGCTTACACAGCAGCGCTATGCGGCAGTCTGGTGTGTTAGCCCAGAGCGCGCTAAGTCACTTATTGCACTGTCTGAGGACGCATTTATTGAGCGTTTTGAGGCGGCCGCAACGCTCCGTTTTGGTGGCGTTGCTGAGATAGGCAAGATTGCCTCGTTTCCAGTTGCCGCTCAGCAAGCACAGGAACTATTTCGTCGCGGCGTAGCGGTGATTGGTAATGCCGCGCACACGTTGCATCCAGTGGCTGGACAGGGATTCAACCTCTGCGTCCGCGATGGTGCAAAATTGGCGAGTGCACTGGAGGCGTATGCTTGGCCACAGTCCTATTCGTCATTAACTCACTGGCACCAAGCGGTTCATCAGGATCAGGCCCTAGTGTTTAATGCCTGTGATCAGCTAGTTCGAAGCTTTGCTGTACCAAGTCGATTTGCCTCAGTTGCGCGGAGTTCAGCGATGCTTACCCTAGCCTCATTGCCAGTCCTGCGCGAAGAATTCCTCTTGCGCGCAGCGGGGCTTCACCCAACTCAACAGGGGCTATCGTTATGACGCGAAGCATCGTAGTAATTGGTGGCGGTATTATTGGCGCCGTCACCGCGGCACACCTTGCCGGAACACTACCCGCGGAGCAAGTGATTGTCACGCTCATTGATGGCGGCCCGGCGCCCGAGCCGACGGTGGAAGCGGCGCCGGCCGACGTTCGCGTGGTGGCGTTGACAGCCGCATCAGTCAGTCTCTTAACTCAAGCAAAAATCTGGGATCGCATACCCGAGCAACGCCGCCAAAAATACCAGCGGATGAAGGTGTGGGATCGAGAAGGTACCGGAAGTATCCAGTTTGATGCTAACGAAGCTGGGCTCGAAGAGTTAGGTTGGATTGTTGAAAATTCAGCACTCAATTATGCTGCGACCGAACAGCTGGCTGAGATGGGTGTGCGCTGCGTTTGGAATCAGAAGGTTGAACGCTGCTTTGAAAGCGATGAAGGTGTCAGCATCGAGTTTTCTGACGGTCAGCAATGGCATCCTGATCTTCTGGTTGCGGCGGACGGTGCTAATTCCCGAATTCGCGACCAACTGGATATCCCGGTTGCGCGAGCATCCTATGAACAACGCGCTATCGTCGCGACCATCGCGTCGCAGGGCGCGCACCGGAATACCGCCTATCAGAGCTTTTTAAGTACAGGGCCGGTGGCGCTCTTACCCCTACCCACACAGAACGGTCAACACTTTGAGTCGCTAGTTTGGAGTGCAGACAACGATGAGGCCGAGCGGCTGATGGCGCTGGATAGTGAGCGCTTTGCCAGGGAATTAACCGCGGCAACGGAGCAGGTTTGCGGATCACTTACGTTAGCGTCTGAGCGGTATTCCTTCCCGCTTCAACGTAGTCATGCTAACCACTATGTAGGAGCGGGATGGGTGTTACTCGGCGATGCCGCTCACACCATTCATCCGCTGGCAGGGCAAGGTGCCAATTTGGGCTTTAGTGATGCTTTGGTTTTAGCAGAGGAGTTAAGTAAAACGTTACAGCGAGGTGTTCCGCTGTCAGTACCTTTGAAGCGCTATGAGCGTCGGCGTCGTGGCGATAATCAACTTACGGGTTTGTCCATGTCAGGGTTTAAATGGTTGTTCGGAACCGAGAATCCTAGTTTGCGTGTGCTGCGTAATTGGGGCTTACAGCGCGTGGATCGGCTTGCGGTCTTAAAACAATGGTTGCTAAGTCAGGCGCAAGGGCGATAGAATAAATAAGAATCATTATCAATTGGGCGATAGTGAAGACGATTATTACTTTTCTCGTAAATATAGGGCTTTCAATGAAAAAGATGGTAACTTGGCTGGCGTTCTTGGCTGCCACGATGTCGCTAGTTGGCTGTGATCAACCAGCTAAAGAAGCTGATGTACTAACGGTATACACGGCGCGTAAGGAACAGTTGGTAAAGCCGTTGTTTGACCGTTTCACCGCAGAGACAGGTATCGAAGTTCGCTACATTACGGATTCAGCAGGCCCCTTGTTAGCGCGTATCCAAGCCGAGGGTGAAAATACCCCTGCGGACGTATTCATTACCGTTGACGCCGGCCACCTTTGGCACGCGGCACAAAGCGGTGTCTTGATGCCTACTGAAAGTGAATTGCTCCGTGCGAATGTTCCGGCGCATCTTCGTGATCCGAATGACTTATGGTTTGGTCTCTCACAGCGAGCTCGGACCATGGTGTATAACACAGATCGCATCTCGGCCGACGAGCTCTCCACCTATGAGGCGCTCGCTGCAAGTGAATGGAACAATCGTCTTTGTTTACGTACCTCGCAAAAGGTCTACAATCAGAGTTTAGTTGCAACCATGATCGAAGCGGACGGCGAGCAAGCTACTCGTGAGGTAGTTGCTGGTTGGGTGAATAACCTAGCGCAAGAACCCTTCTCTAATGACACTCAGGCAATGCAAGCTGTTGCGGCTGGCGTTTGTGATGTCACAATTGTAAACACTTACTATTTCGGCAGGCTCCAAGTGTCTAATCCCGAGCTGCCACTCGCCTTATTCTGGGCGAACCAAGGCGAAGATCAGCGGGGCATTCACGTAAATATCTCCGGTGCTGGTATTCTGAAGCATGCGCCAAACCCTGGCTTAGCTCAGCAACTGATTGAGTGGCTTAGTCAGCCAGAAGCACAGTATCTATTCGCTGAAATCAACCAAGAGTTTCCGGTGAATACCGCCGTAGAGCGCAGTGAACAGGTGGCCTCATGGGGTGAATTCAAAACTGACCAAGTCAACCTCAGTGTCGCGGGCGAACGCCAGGCACAAGCCATGAAGTTGATGGATGAAGTAGGCTACCGTTAAATGCTGAAAGGGGCGAGGCTGGCAATTAGCTACAGCCCAATTGCCGTAGTGCTGGTGTTAGTCGCGGCCCCCGTGGTCGCGCTGATTAGTAGCTGGGGTAGTGTTGATGTGGCACTTTGGACTCACCTTTGGAATACTCAGCTCCCTGCGTTAATAGCTAATACACTACTGCTGATGCTAGGTGTCACTATTGGGGTGCTGCTCTTCGGCGTTTCAACGGCATGGCTGGTTTCGGCTTGTGAATTCCCTGGAAGAAAGTGGCTAAGTTGGGCCTTAGTTTTGCCTATGGCAATGCCGGCCTATGTGCTGGCCTTTGTGGTGTTGGGGATGACTGACTTTGGTTCTCCCTTACAGCGCTTCTTGGCCGTTCAGTTTCCTGGCTTTCACATCGATCTTCGCCACCCGGTTGCCGTTATGGTTGTGCTATCGTTGGTCTTCTACCCATACGTATTTCTTTTAGCCAGAACGGCGTTCCGCTATCAAGGCATCACTTCTATTCAAGCGGCGCGAACGCTTGGTAAGGGCCCTTGGAAAGCGTTCTTTAGTGTTGTGTTACCCATGGCGAGACCGGCAATCGCCGCTGGTTTAGCGTTAGCACTGATGGAGACCTTAGCCGACTTTGGCGCGGTATCAGTATTCAATTATCAGACCTTTACCACGGCCATCTATAAGAGTTGGTCCAGCTTCTATAGCCTCTCGACGGCCACCCAATTAGCCAGCCTCCTCTTACTGCTGGTTGCCCTGTTGCTGGTGCTTGAGCGGTTTAATCGCAGCGGCCGATTCGCGGAGTCTTCCGCTCAGCTTCAGCGTTTTAAATTGTCGGGTGGAGCAAAATGGTTAGCTAGCCTTTGGTGCTTCATCATCTTCTTGTGTGCCTTTCTGCTGCCAGTGTTTCAACTGGTAGTATGGGCTTGGGATGAATTTTCAATGCTTCAGGACCGGCGTTTTATCGGCTTTATTTCGAATACCGTCAAGCTTGGTGTTATGGCAATGTTAGTAGCGGTGGTGCTAGCGACTCTGTCGCAATTGGCTAACTTTTACAGTCGTAGTAAATGGCTTTCTTACCTGCAGGTGTTCGCTAGTCTTGGGTATGCATTACCTGGTTCTGTGATGGCAGTTGGGATGATGATCGTTGGCGCTACGGTTGATGGCGTGCTGGCTAGGCATTTCTTGATGGGCAGTGCTTTGCTGTTGATCTTGGCGTATGTTGCCCGATTCTATGCGGTAGCAAATGGACCTATAGAAACCGCGATGGCAAAGATTAAGCCCAGTTTACTTGAGTCTGCTCGCGTTTTGGGTGTGTCGGAAAATCAGCAGTTTCGGCGTGTTGTCTTGCCGCTTCTTAGTCCGGGTGTTTATGTTGCGGCGCTAATGGTATTAGTTGATGTGATGAAAGAGATGCCGGCAACCCTGCTGCTGCGGCCATTTGGATGGGACACGTTGGCAATTAAAATCTTCGAACTCACCAGTGAGGGGGAGTGGCATCAGGCTTCGGTACCAGCGTTAATGCTCGTAGTGATTTCCATTCTTCCGGTGGTTTACCTGCTGAATAAAACAACAAAAAACAGTTGAATAGTGTGAATCTTAATGATTTTCAGAAATAACGGTTTCCTTTACGAAATTTTTCGGTAATCTATTCGCCATCTGAATAATTAACTACTATAAATAGTTTAAATGACGCACCTGTTACGGAGAGAAAAATGAGCAATATTCCAGCTGAACTAAAGTACATTGATTCACACGAGTGGATTCGTATCGAAGGTGACTTTGCGGTTGTCGGTGTTACTGACCACGCGCAGGATAGCCTCGGGGATGTCGTTTTCGTCGAGCTTCCAGAAGTAGGTGCAGAGCTTGGTCAAGGTGACGAGTCGGGTGTTGTTGAATCAGTGAAAGCAGCCTCGGATATTTACAGCCCGCTTTCCGGTGAAGTGGTAGAGGTTAACGGTCTGCTTGAAGATGCGCCAGAAACTGTTAACGAAAGCCCATACGAAGATGGTTGGTTCTACAAGCTTCGCATCACAGATGCTTCCGAACTAGAAGGCCTGCTTGATGCAGCAGCCTATCAGGATATTTGCGAAGACGCTTAATTCAGTCACGTCTGTTCGCACGAAAGCAGGCTACGGCCTGCTTTTTCAGTTTTATACCCAGGAGAATTTTTCATCATGTCAGATAGCCTAAATACGCTCTTCCTCAAACGCGGTGCAGAGAAGCGCATTCGTGGTGGTCACCTGTGGCTCTATTCCAATGAAGTGGATAAGCAGCGCTCCTCATTGAAGACCTTTGGGTTAGGCGAACAGGTGTTAGTAAAAGCCCATGATGACAAGCGCTTAGGCTTGGCCGTGATGAGTCCGAATAACCTGATTTGCGGGCGTTTTCTGAGTAGAACTAAAACCTCTGAGTTTAGCAAGGGAGACTTGAAGAAGCGGATTCGCCAGGCATTGAGCTTACGTGAGATGACCTACTCTCAGCCCTATTATCGCTTGGTGCATGGTGATGCTGATTGGCTTCCTGGCTTGGTAATAGATCGTTTCGATGACGTGTTCTCGGTACAGCTAAATTCCGTGTTCATGGATCAGTTTGGACCAACAGTGGTCAACGTAATCAACGAAGTGTTCGAACCAAAGGCTATCGTTTATCGCAATGACTCAATTGCTCGATCGGATGAAGGTCTTGAGCCAAACGTGGAGGTCATCTTGGGCGAGCTTCCTGAAGAGGTCATCCTCATTGAGAACGACACGCGTTTCCGAGTGCCTATTATGGATGGGCAAAAGACAGGATGGTTCTTTGATCATCGCGAAAACCGCGCCCGCCTTAACGGTATGTTGAAAGGTAAGCGAGTGCTTGATGTCTTTAGTTATGTAGGTGGCTGGGGGGTTCAGGCCGCGCGCCACGGGGCGAGTGAAGTGGTCTGTGTTGATGCCTCTGCCTTTGCCTGCGAGGAAGTATTGGCGAACGCCGAGCGCAATGGCGTGGCGGAGCAGGTATCAGCAATTACCGGTAACGCCTTTGAAGTCATGAAGCAGCTAGTTGATCAGGGCGAACACTTTGATGTGGTTATCGTTGATCCCCCTGCGCTCATAAAGCGCCGCAAGGACTTGAAGCAGGGTGAACAGGCATATCATCGTCTCAACCAATTGGCGATTCGTTTACTGGGTAGCGAGGGTACGTTGGTTTCAGCGTCTTGCTCGATGCATCTAGGGCGGGAGCGCTTAGGTGAAGTGGTTCGTGTGGCAAGCCGGCATGTTGATCGTCAGGCACAAATATTCTTTGATGGCCGCCAGGGTTTCGATCATCCCGTACACCCAGCTATTCCAGAGACCGATTATCTCAAGGCGATTTTCTGTCGAGTAGTTCGCGAGCTATCATAATCTTGAGATTCGATCTTCGAGCGCCGAGAGCGGAGAGAGACTGGCTGATATTCAGCTAGTCTCTTAGGCTAATGATGGGGTGATCATTGAGTAGCGCCCAGTTAGTAAGTTTCTCATCGGGATCTACGGCGATTGGCCATTTCACCGCTTCAAGCAGGGGGATATCATTGTGGGAGTCGCTGTAAAAATAAGCGTCTGACAAACTACCACCGTGTTGGCTAATCCACTGCTTCATTTTGGTGATCTTACCGTCGCGGAAATTCGCCTCGCCGTCCAAACCGCCAATAATAACGCCATCTTCCACCCGCACATCCGTAGCGATGAGATGATTTACGCCCAGTGCGCTAGCAACGCCCTGCGCTAGGATTTGGTTTGTGGCGGTGACAATAACGAGCGTATCCCCAGCGCTATCATGCGCTTCGATCAATTCACGACTATGTGGCGCAATGGTAGGAGTGACGTTAGCCACATATTCGTTCAGAAGTGGCTGCACGCTGGTAAGTGACTTACCGTGGAAGTGGCCCATGGCGAAGTGCAAATAATCGTTAATATCCAGCGTTGAGTCTAAATAATCGCGATAGTACTGATCATTTTTCTCGCGGTGCTCAGACTCAGAAACCAGCCCCTTTGCAATGAGGAACTCTCCCCAATAGTGATCTGAATCACCAACTATTAATGTGTTGTCCAAATCGAATAGTGCGAGTGCCATAGTCTAGATCCTTTAATTCTAAGCGATAGACCCATGGGTCTGAGCGTCCTGTGAGGGCTCTAGCTTAACCACTCGTAACAACTATCACTAGCAAAAAATAGTGAAAAAAGTAACAATGGTAGTAATTGAAAAAATTTAGAGGTGTCAGGTGATAGACTCGGACGGGTTCCGCCCAAATGTCGGAATCATAATCACCAATGACAGCGGTCAAGTATTATGGGCTCAACGATCAGGGCAAACATCTTGGCAATTCCCACAGGGTGGGATAGACGGCGACGAATCGCCGCGCGAAGCGCTTTATCGAGAGCTCTACGAAGAAGTTGGTTTACGAGAGGACGACGTTGAAATTATCGGTGAGACCCGAGGTTGGCTCCGATATCGTCTGCCCCATAGGCTTATTCGTCACGGTCAAAAACCGCTGTGCATTGGTCAAAAACAAAAATGGTTTCTCTTGCGCTTAACCGCGCCAGAGTCAGCTATTGATTTGCGCGCTTATGGCAAGCCTGAGTTCGACTCTTGGAAGTGGGTGAGCTATTGGTATCCGTTACGTATGGTGGTTAATTTTAAGCGCGAAGTCTACCGCCGTGCCATGGATGAACTTCTGCCCTTACTTCACCGTTCACTTAGCAAGGATTAGTCGGCATGCTTCAGGCACTGCGAAAACTTGTTCAACAGGTTAATAATGCGGAGACGCTAGACGAAGCACTTCGTACCATTGTTGAAGGGGTTAGAGCTGCTGTTGAAACAGACGCCTGCTCAATTTGGCTTCGCGATGGTGATTCCCACCAACTCACGCTTATGGCAACCGAAGGGCTATCGCGGGAACTGGAGAAGAAACTTGTTCTCGATGCTGACCAAGGCCTGGTAGGTTGGGTTGCCGAACGTGAAGAGCCCATTAATTTAAGTGGCGCTGCCAATCATCCTCGCTACCATTTTGTCAAAGCACTTGGCGAAGAATCCTTCGATGCCTTTCTTGGCGCTCCTATTATGCATGCGGGTAAAGTACTGGGCGTTATCGTTGTTCAGCATCGTTCCCGTAAAGCGTTTGATGAGGAAGATGAGTCCATCATCATTACAGCATCAGCTCAGCTTGCCGGCGTTTTGGCCTATGCCGAGGTGGTGGAAAACGAAGATCTTCAGAGGCTGGGCGAGCCTAGTAAGGAGCGGATATATAAGGGGTTGGCAAGTGCTTCGGGTATTGGCGTTGGGCGCGCAGTGGTTCTTTCCTCTCAGAAGGATTTCCGCTCCGTACCCAAACGTAAAGTATCCGATCCAGACGCTGAGCTTGCCGCTTTTAATGGCGCACTGACCGAACTGCGAACTGAATTGGAGCAGTTGGCCGTATCGCTTGAAGAAGAGTTGAACCGTGAAGAAGTCGCGTTGTTTGATGTCTACGCACGTATGCTTGACGATCAAGCTATTGGTGGTGAAATTGTCCGTAGAATCGAAGCCGGTTACGCCGCAGAGTACGCTACCGCGCGGGTATTTGAAGGTCATGTTCGCGTATTCACTAACATGGATGATGAGTATCTTCGCGAGCGCTCAGCGGATGTCAGGGATCTGGGGATGCGATTATTGGCGCATTTGGCACCGTCCGTCAGTGAGCGAAAAGATCTTCCTGAGCGCTGTGTATTAGTAGCTCGAAGCTTAGTTGCTACGCATCTTGGGCAGATTGATCATAAGCGTATTGCCGCATTAGTGTCATTAAAGGGCTCAAGTAATTCCCACGTGGCCATTCTTGCCCGAGCGATGGGCATCCCAACGGTAATGGGGTGCGAAGAGCTTCAGCTAAAGGATCTTGACGGCCAGGAGTTAATCATTGATGGTTACCGCGGCCATGTGATTCTGAATGCTAAGCCACAGATTCGTGAACACTATAATGAGGTTGTGGCTCAGGCCGCACAACTGACTAACGAGCTTAGGGCGCTAAAGAATCTTCCGGCGCGCACACCCGACGGCAAGCGACTTATTCTCATGGCAAACACCGGGCTGGCAACCGATGCGATTCAAGCTAAAGAGGTGGGTGCCGAAGGTGCGGGTCTCTATCGAACAGAAATCCCCTTTATCCTAAAGGAGCGCTTCCCCAGTGAGCGGGAGCAGAGCCGAATTTATCGTCAACAATTGATTGCGTTTGCTCCTCAGCCAGTGACTATGCGTACTTTGGACGTAGGTGGTGATAAGCCATTGAATTACTTTCCGATTGAGGAAGATAACCCGTTTTTAGGTTGGCGTGGCATCCGTATTTCACTTGATCACCCGGAGATTTTTCTGGGGCAGGTCCGGGCAATGATGTCCGCTAGCGAGGGGCTTGATAACCTCAAAATCATGTTGCCGATGATTGCTTCGATGCAGGAATTTGACCGCGCCGAGCAACTCATTATTCGCGCTCACGAAGAAATGCTCGCCGATGGCTACGATATCAAACTGCCTGATATTGGCGTGATGATTGAAGTCCCAGCAGCGGTCTATTTGGCGGATCGTCTCGCCAAGCGTGCGGCGTTTCTCTCGGTAGGCTCGAATGATCTTATTCAGTATTTGCTGGCGGTTGATCGTAATAATGAACGTGTTTCCAACGTTTATGAAAGTTATCATCCTGCGGTGCTAAATGCGCTTCAGCACGTTGCCACGGCAGCGGCGAAAGAGGGCAAGCCTGTTAGCTTGTGTGGAGAGCTCGCGAGTGACCCCGGCGCAGCCGTGTTGCTGTTTGCTATGGGCTATCGCTATCTCTCGCTCAATAGTTATGCGTTGCCACGTGTTAAAGCGGTCATTCGCCAGTTGCCCTTTGCTGATATGCAAGAAATTTTAGCGTTGACGGCGGACTTCGATCGCGCTTCCGAACTACGAAGTTTCGTAGCGTCCGAGCTAATCAAACGCGGTGTTGACCCGCTGCTATTAAGCCGAGTTACCGACTAACTCTATGACTATTGAATGGCTAATTTTCCTCGTCCTGGGTGCCTTTGCTGGCTTTGTCTCGGGGCTATTTGGTGTGGGTGGCGGCACCGTGATGGTGCCGGCGTTGGTATTCGTATTGCTTGGTTTGGGCGTTGATGCCAGTCTGGTCATGCAAGTGGCAGTGGGAACCTCCTTCGCATTGATTTGCTTTAACAGTGTTAGTTCCGCTAAGCAGCATTCACGGCGCCAAGCGGTAAATTGGCGGGTGGTGAAATGGGCGGCGCCGTCGCTAATCTTAGGGGTTGGCGTTGGTTCACTCGTGGCCTCGGAAGTTAATAGTCGCTGGCTAATAATTTTATTCGCTTTCTTTTTGTTATTGGTGGCACTGCAAATGGCTTCCAACTGGTCACCGCAGCGTCATGCCTCAAAGGATGCTTCGGGCTTTTCGCTTGGTGGCGCTTCAACTACCTTTGGCTTTGGCTGGTTATCATCGCTATTTGGCATTGGTGGCGGCGCACTGATGGTGCCATGGCTAAACTATCGAGGGTTTAGTGCGCACGAATCCGTTGGGACGGCTGCGGCCTGTGGTGTGCCAATCGCACTTAGCGGCACCTTGAGCTACGCGTTTTTCGGCTATGGCGAGCTTGAGGGTTTGAGTTACTCCGTTGGTTTTATCTATTTGCCGGCTGTGTTAGGAATGTTGCTTACCAGCACCCTTACCGTGCCCCTGGGCGTTGCGCTGGCTCACCATTTTAACCCGTCAAAATTAAAAAAGAGTTTCGCAGCCTACCTGGTATTGGTAGTGGCTGCACTGCTGGGAGTTGTTTAAATGATCTATCCGAAGTTTGATCCTGTCGCCTTTAAGTTAGGTCCGCTAGAGGTCCACTGGTACGGTTTAATGTACCTGTTTGGCCTAGCCTTTGCCTTTGGTTTGGCGTGGTATCGGGCTAACCGAACTGACAGCCCGTTGGCTCGCAATCAAGTTGAGGATCTCATTAGTTATGGCGCGCTGGGTGTCATTGCGGGTGGACGCTTGGGTTACGTGCTGTTTTACGGTTTTGATTATTTTCTTTCAGATCCGCTATGGGCGCTGCGGATCTGGGAGGGTGGAATGTCTTTCCACGGCGGCCTACTCGGTGTGATCGTGGCTATCATGTTCTATGCAAGGCGGATCAACAAGCCATTTTTCGATGTCATTGACTTTGTCGCGCCGTTAGCCCCCATTGGGCTGGGCTTAGGGCGCCTGGGTAATTTCATTGGCCAAGAGTTGTGGGGGCGTGAAGCTCCAGCAGATTTCGCCTATGGAATGATCTTTCCCAACGACCCCGCGCAGCTCTATCGTTATCCCTCGCAGCTTTTTGAAGCGTTTCTCGAAGGGCTTGTACTGTTTGTTATTTTGTTTTTGGTAACCTTAAAACCGCGGCCGCGTTATACGGCGTCGGGCATCTTCCTCCTGGGCTACGGAGTCTTCCGTTTCATCGTGGAGTACTTTCGCGAACCAGACGAAGGTATTACGTCGGTTATACTAGGAGGGTTAACACGTGGTCAGGAACTGTGCGTGCCAATGATTTTAGGCGGTGTTGTACTGCTTGTGTTGGCGGTGAGACAGCGCGGTAAATAGTCGCTTGCTAACAAGCTTGCGATTTTGTCTTTGTAGAACTGATGTGAGTGGCAGGGTGCGCCTGATTAATGTTAGTCAGGTTGAGTGTATCATTGCTATTGAAGTGGTGTTAGCGACCTAACACCACTGTTGTCTACATTGAAAATTAGCGAGCTATCACCACGGTTGATTACACTGAAAAAGGGTAGGCAATGGCGGGATGAAACTCATAGCCCTCTAGGGTGAAGTCATCTACGGTTACCCACGTTTCAATGTCCTCTAAGCTCTTGATATTCGGGTTGATGTGCAGCGTTGGTGATGCCAGCGGCTCGCGCTTGAGTTGGACATCCCGCATAAGCTCCAGCTGATCTTCGTAAATATGGGCGTTAACAATCTTATGGAATGCCTTGCCTGGCTTATGCCCAGTGATTTGCGCCACCAAAGCCAATAGAACATACACCTGCACCATATTAAAGTTCAGTCCTAATGGGACATCACAGCTTCGCTGAGTACTATTGAGGTAGAGAGTGCCGTCTAGTAGCGAAAAGTGGTGGCTATACATGCAGGGCCGGAGGCACCCGAGATGAAATGCGCCGGGGTGGTAAAAGGTCAGGATTTCGCCGCGATTATCTTTGCCGGCGCTAAGGTCATCAATAATTTGCTTAAGCAAGTCAATGGAGCCGCCGTCGGGCTTAGGGAAATTTCGCGCAACTTTGCCGTAAATGAAACCACAGTCATCTTCACCTTTGCGAACTGGGTTGTTTAACCATGCTTCGTTGTTGTTTGCATTGGCATCCCAGGTTTTGGTGCCGATGGCACGAAAGTCAGCGGCGTTGTCGTAACCGCGAAGGTAGCCCAGCACTTCGGCAATAGCGGCTTTGTAAAAACTCTTCCGGGTGGTAACCAGCGGGAAACTTTTGGGGCCAACGGTGTATTCAAGGTCGGCGTTAATGACGGTAAGACAGCGTTTGCCGGTGCGCTCGTTAGCTACCCAGCTTCCCTCGTTGATAATTCGTTGACATAAATCTAGATATTGTTTCATAAGTTTTGTACGGTGCTGTTAGCAAATGATTTATTGATGGTATCAGTCTTAAATGCGGCAATAAAGGCTAGCTTAAGATTTCCTTAGCAATTAGCTGGCATCGATATTTAACCACCTTTCGTCGGCCCAGTAAGCGGTTGAGGTAATAGGTTTATAGATAGGAGTAAAATCAATATGGTGCGATGTGCACTGATGGTTGCGGCAGCGCAAAACGGCGTAATTGGAGTGAATAATAAATTACCCTGGCATCTCCCTGAAGACCTGAAGTATTTTCGTAAAGTAACCATGTCTAAGCCCATTATCATGGGCCGTGCCACCTTCGATTCCATCGGCAGGCCGCTGCCGGGGCGAAAGAATATTGTGGTGACGCGTAATGCCGAGTGGAACTTCCCCGGCGTAACCGTTGTCTATGATCTTGAGGCCGCTCACCAAGTTGCTTCGGCTCAGGCAGAAATTGACGGTGTAGATGAGTATGTTGTGATTGGCGGTGCCAATATTTACGCACAGGCGTTGGACAAGGCTTCGCGTATCTATTTCACCGAAGTCAAAGCCAACGTTTTTGGTGATGCGCGTTTTGAAATGCCAGACTTGGCGGGTTGGATTGAGGTGGCGCGTAGCGATTTCGATGCATCCGAAACCAATCCCTATTCATATAGTTTCTTAGTCTACGACCGTCAGCGCTAGGCTTTGATTTCGCGGCTAAGTCATTCGTGTGACCCAAATCGCACCTTTGGTCGCATTTTTAAGACTGAGGGCTTGGATTTTTTAAGTGGAGTAGGCACAATGTGTGGATACTTTTCCGTATTTTTTATACCCAAAGGTATTAGAACTACGCAATAAACGGATCAGTGCTAACCTTACGGGTGAGTAGGTGATCGAATAATAAGAAAGCAGTCTCCGTCATTTTTTAAATGCCGTTGCTACTTTCGTAATGCTGTGTGTAGAATGCAGCTAACGCTGGCCGTCACTTAGGTGACTGCCTGTTCATCATATTCTAAATATGTAAACGACAATAAATTCCCAACATGGGGTTTGGATTCAAATGAAAAAACAGCGTATGAAAGTGGCGGTTTTAGCCGCAGCAGTATCAGGTGGTGCGCTTGTTGGTACTTCAGTACTAGCAGACGAACTTGATAATGTCCTCGAAGTTGGCAACGCCGTTGCGCAAGATGGTGCATCTTCGCAACAACGTGTCGACGCTATCCAAGAACAAGCGGATAGCATTATCTCAGAATATAAGCAGGTTAATGACTCAATTGATGGTTTGAAGCTTTTCAATCGTCAAATGCAACAGTCTATTGATCGTCAGGAAGCTAGCATTGCGAACATCGAAGCATCGATCCAGCAAGTAACTGTAATGCAGCGTCAGATGCAGCCACTTACAGATCGTATGTTGGCCGCTCTTGAGAACTTCGTGGCACTTGATATGCCATTCCGTAAGTCAGAGCGCGAGCAGCGAATCGCTGATCTACGTGACAACATGACTGACCCACGCTTAACGATTGCCGAGCGTTTCCGTCAGGTCTTGGAAGCTTACAAGATTGAAAACGAGTACGGTCGTAAGATTGATCATTACTCGGAAGTTATTGACTTCGGTCAAGGTCCTAAGGAAATGAACGTCCTACAGATTGGCCGTGTCGCCCTTATGGCTCAGTCTTCAGATCAGAAGACTTCTATCGCATTCAACAGCAACTCGGGTCAGTGGGAAGTTCTAACGGACGACGCATACCGTTCTGCAATTATTCAAGGTCTACGTATTGCTAAGAAGCAGGCTCCTGCAGATCTTATGACAATCCCGGCTATCGCACCGGAGGCAGCACAATGAAAAAGAACTTCCTAGTATCAGCTGCGCTAGCCGTAGCAACGACATTTGGTGCCAACGCGATCGCGCAGGACAATGAAACTGCGGTAACGTTTGACCAGCTACTTAACGATATTCGCAACAACCGCTATGCGTTGACTCAAGAGCACCAAGAGCGTGAAGCTCGTTTTGCTCGTGAACGTAACAATCAGCAAGCGCTTCTTCGTCAAGCTCGTGCTGAAGAGACACGTCAGCAGCAGATTCTTACTCAGTTAGAAGCTGAATACGAAGAGAATACTCAGAAAATCCGTGATGCACGTTCACGCTTGAACGAAGCAAAAGGTGATCTTGGTGAACTTTTCGGCCACCTACAGGGTTTCGCTGGTGATTCACGTGAGATCTTCAAGAACTCAATCACTTCGGTTCAGTATGGTCAGCGCGAGCAGGCAATTACTGACATGATCGCTAAGTTGGATACAACTTCTGATCAGCTCCCAACTATCGCCGAGATCGAAGCACTTTGGTTCGAAGTTCAGCGTGAAATGGTTGCTACGGGCGAAGTAGTAAGCTTCAACGCAGACGTTACTAACCCGAACGGTGAATCAAACAACCAAACGGTTACTCGAGTTGGTGTTTTCAACTTGGTATCGGAAGGTAAGTACCTTTCGTTCAACCCTACAACTGGTATCGTCTCTGAGCTACCACGTCAGCGTGATGACGCGCTAGCCGGTGCAGAGAATCTAGCTACTGCATCAGCTGGCTTAACCGCGTTCAAGGTAGATCCAACCGGTCCTACTGGTGGTACCTTGCTGAACGCATTGATCGATACGCCAACTATCGAAGAGCGTATCGCTCAAGGTAAAGAAGTTGGTTACATCATTATCTCTATTGGTGTGATTGGTGTGTTGATTGCACTGCTACGCATGATCGTACTTGTTGGTATGTCAGCGAAGGTTAATGCACAGGCTAAGTCTGAGACTATTGATACTAAGAACCCACTAGGCCGTATCCTACAGGTTGCTGCCGACAATGGTTCTGCTGATCTAGAAACGCTTGAACTTAAGATTTCTGAGCAAATCTTGAAAGAGCGTCCAGCGATTGAGAAGGGTGTAAACATCATCAAGATTATCGGTGCAGTGGCTCCGCTACTGGGTCTTCTTGGTACCGTAACGGGTATGATTATTACCTTCCAGGCAATTACTATCTTCGGTGCGGGTGACCCAACAGCAATGGCTGGTGGTATCTCTGCAGCATTGATGACCACAGTACTAGGTTTGTGTGTAGCGATCCCAATGGTTCTTCTTCACACTATCGTAGCAGGCCGCTCTAAGTCGGTACTTGCAGTACTTGAAGAGCAAGCGACTGGTATCGTTGCGACGCGCTCTGAGGCGAAGTAATTATGTTTTGGTTACAGATGCAAATGGAGGCACTAGGCGGCTTCATCGACAAGGGCGGTCCAATGCTCTTGGCGTTGGGAGTACTAGTGTTCATCCTGTGGACTTTGGTCTTTGAGCGCATCTGGTACTTCCAGACTGGTGTCAAAAAAGACATCAAAGCAGCTGTCGATGCTTGGGAAGAGCGTGCTGAACGCACTTCCTGGGCCGCTCACCAGGTTCGTGAGATGTTAATCTCGCGCGCCCGCCAACGCATTGAAGCGTTGTTACCAATGGTAGCAACCTTGGTTGCCCTAGCGCCGTTACTCGGTCTTCTCGGTACTGTTACCGGTATGATTGAAGTATTCCACGTGCTAGCCGTAACAGGCGGTGTTGCGAAAGCAACACTACCAACAATGTCTGGGATGGTGATTGCGATTTCTGGCTTATTTGCTAAAACGTACCTTGAGCAGAAGGCTGAAGTTACAAGCAAGATGTTGGAAGACCATCTGACCATGGATCATTAACATAGTTGCCGCTCTCGGGCGGCTCTATGACCTAACGAGGTATTACCATGCGCAGAAATAGCTTATCGAAAGCGACCAAAGATGAAGAGCAACAGATTGATTTAACACCGATGCTAGACGTCGTGTTCATTATGCTGATCTTCTTCATTGTTACGGCGCAGTTCGTCAAAGAGCCAGGCGTGGATATTGAACGTCCCGCAGCACTGACGGCAATTTCGAAAGATAATGCGAACATTCTGATTGGTGTTTCTAAGGAAAACCAAATCTGGATGGATAAAAAAACAGTAGAAGAAGACGCACTACGTCTTACTATCGAACGCATGCTAGTAGATAACCCGGATTCGCAAGTCGTGATCCAGGCCGACGCTACTTCAGACGTCCGCTTGTTGGCTTTAGTCCAAGATGCGGCGAAAGAGGCAGGCGCAGTCGATATTTCCGTTTCAACGTTACATAATTGAGGAGAATGCGATGAATTTACGATTGTTACCGTCCGTTGCGCTATCCGTTGTAGTGGCGTTTGGTCTGTTTATGCTTATGGCTAAGCTGATTGACCAAGAAATTGAAATGGACGACAAAAAACGTATGGCTATCCCCGATATCATGATGACCGAACCGGAAATCAATGACATTGTGGAAGAAGAAAAGCCAGAGAAACCAGAAGAGCCAGACCAGCCACCACCAGACCTTCCAGAGCCTGAGTTTCAGGATCCGGATCTCGATGCGGGTTTAAATACCAGCGGTGCCGGTACAGGTATTGAGCTTGGTTTTGATGCCGGCGGTTTAAACGTCTCCGATGGCGAGTACTTGCCAATCGTTAAGGTAGCTCCACAGTACCCACGTCGAGCTCAGTCTCGCGGTATTGAAGGCTACGCGATTGCTCAGTACACGGTTACCGAGGCGGGTACGACTGAAGATTGTGTGGTGATCGAGGCGGCAACGACTTCGGGCAATCCTACCACTATCTTCAACAGTGCAGCGTGTCGTGCGGCGGCGAAGTTTAAGTATCGTCCGCGGGTAGTTGATGGCGTAGCCATTAAGGTACCAAACGTACGCAACCGTTTTACGTTTGAATTCGGCGACGACTAAGGAGTAAAAAATGACAACATTAGTTACAAAAATGTTTCGTGTTACCGCTC
Organism: Umboniibacter marinipuniceus; assembly: GCF_003688415.1. Taxonomy (NCBI): domain Bacteria; kingdom Pseudomonadati; phylum Pseudomonadota; class Gammaproteobacteria; order Cellvibrionales; family Cellvibrionaceae; genus Umboniibacter; species Umboniibacter marinipuniceus. Next base: position 342,649 of record NZ_REFJ01000003.1, on the reverse strand, counting down.
TAGCGTCGGCGATGTTCGTTGGTCCAGTGGTGCTGTCTCAGTTGCCCCAGACTACCGTAGTAGGCTTTTCAGCTATTGCTCAGGATGACGAGCAGCAGGAAACACGTCGCGTTCCGGCTATGTCTCCTCGAGTAGGACGCTACTTTGAGCCAGTACTCGAAGTCTTTGAAATGGAGAACCCAACGACTGCTGATTATGAAGCGGCGTTAGAGCTTCTTCAGAGCTACGACATCGAACGTTGGAATGGCTACGAGAAAGCGATGTTCTGGCGCTACCAGGCAGGCATCTACGCCACAATGGAAGATTATAGTAACGCTAAGCGTTGTTATGTCGAGATGATGAATCACCGTACTGATATTCAGCCGCGTATGGAGCAAGAGACGTTGTTGATGCTCTCTAAGCTTGAAGCAGTTGATGAGAATTGGGATGGTGCACTCGGATTCATTGATGAGTGGTGGCAATTGATTCCAACGCCTACGATGGAAGGTTACAAGCTTCGAGGTACGTTTAAGTATCAGAAGCAGGACTTCCGTGGTGCGTTAGATGATATGAAAGTCGTTATTGCTGACTCTGAAGAAAAGCAGGGTAAAGCGAAGGAAGGCGATTACAACATGGAGTTTGCTATTTACTCCGAGTTGGGGCAGCCGAACGAAATGCTTCGTGTAGCGGAAGTGATGGTTCGCCATTACCCATCTGCAACCAGCTGGAAGCGCCTCTATTCCATGTACTTAGATCGCGAGCGCATTCCAGAAGCGCTTGCAGCTATGCAGGTTTGTTACGACCAAGGTTACTTTGATCGTGAGAGTCAGATCTCTACATTCGCTTCGCTTTGGAACTCTGAAGCTAACCCATACTTGGCTGCAAAGTACTTCCAAGAGGGAATTGACGCAGGCATTGTTGAAGAGAACCAGAAGAACTTCGAGTATCTTGCTAGCTGGTGGTATCAAGCACGTGAGTACATGAAGTCTATCGAGTCGCGTCGTAAAGCGGCAGAGCTCTCTGATGACGGCGAAAACTGGTCGTTACTGGCTCGCGCAGAACTTCAGGAGAGCATGTACGAAGAGACTATTTCTTCGGCACGTAAAGCTATCCAAGGTGGCGGTCTCCGTGACGTTGCACAGGTTCATATCCTTCAAGGTCAGGCTTATATGGCTCTGAAGCGTTTTGAGGAAGCGAAAGCGGCCTTTGAACGTGCTAAGAACTCAAGTGGTACGAGTCAGCGTTATGCTGACGGTTACATCAACTACGTTCAGCAGAAGATTGACCTACTGGCTTCATTGCAAAGCTAAACGCGCTTAGCATACCTAGAAACCCAGCCTTCGAGCTGGGTTTTTTTATGCCTTCCGAACTTGAGTTCCTCGATTTTATGAAGTGCTTCTTTTGATGTCGCAGCTGGTTGAGAGAATGAGCATCGATTAATAATTAGTTGACTTGACGATATATAAGTACTAATTTAAGTGAATGATAATTATTATCATTCACACTTTCTTTACCGCTTTACCGCTTTACCGCTTTACCGCTTTACCGCTTTACCGCTTTACCGCTTTACCGCTTTACCGAGGCTAGTTGAGAGCCGTTTAGGCCCTCTATAAATGGATCACTAAAAGGAATTTTTATGGATATATTACGTATTAGCTCAGTAGCTGTTTTAGCCGTCGCGTTGGTTTCAACGACACTATCAACGCAGGCACTCGATGAGGCGCTAAGTGTTGAGCCTTCAACGCAGTTTGTTTACTCACACCGTTCAGAAAAAACTGATATGCAATTTCAGCCGATGACTCCGCGGGTTGGGAGGATTTTTGAGCCCGTGCTTGAGCTGTTTCAGGCTGAATCTTCACAGCAACAGTTTGAAGCCGCTGTCGTTGAGATGAAAGGCTGGGATATTGACCGCTGGAACGCCTATGAAAAAGCGATGTATTGGCGTTACTTGGGTGGTATCCAGGCATCACTTGGCGACTATCAGGGAGCGGCAATTTCCTATCAGCAATTGTTAGCTCATAACGCTGCCATTCCTGTAGAGCTTGAGAAGGCAACATTATTAGCTCTTGCGAAGTTCGAAGTCAGTGCTGCTAATTGGGATACCGCTCTCGAATATTTAAGGTATTCAACCGAGTTGGGAATTGAGCCAACTGTCGACGAATTGCAGCTAGAGGCTGTAGCGAACTATCAGGTAGGGGACTTTAGCGAGGCGATTGATGCTATCTCTCAAGTTATATCAATGCGCGAAGTTGAAGCTGGACGAGCGCAAGAAAACAACTATAACATGCAGGTTTCGGCATACATGGCTGTAGAGAGCAATGAGTTAGCATTGGTTGCAGCACAACGACTTGTTGAGTTCTACCCTAGCGACAGAAGCTGTAGAATCGTGGAGCAGCTTAGTAAGGCGACCGAAACGACTATCGAGCCCGTGGAAGCCTGTGTTACAACGCAAGTTGACGCGTAGCTAGTAAACAAGTCGTCAGGAGGTTGGCTGGATTTTGCTAACTTTCGGAGTGCTTAGCAAGCCTCCTTACTTCCAGCGGCGAAAAAAAGCGATACAGCTAGCTGTATCGCTTTTCTATGTGCTGTCCAAAAACTCTGGGCTTAGAAATCAAGCTTACTAAGGTCCCGAACGGCTCCCTTGTCCGCACTAGTAGCCAGCATTGCGTAAGCCTTTAGCGCTGCACTCACTTTACGTGGGCGAGCTTTGGCAGGCTTGAAACCGGTTATTGCTTGAATCGCTCGGCGCTCAGCGAGTTCAGGCTCTGAAACCATCAGGTTAATGGAGCGATTAGGGATATCAATAATAATCTTATCGCCACTGTTAACTAGAGCAATTGTTCCGCCAGCAGCGGCCTCAGGAGAGCAGTGACCTATGGATAGACCAGAGGTCCCGCCCGAAAAACGACCGTCAGTTAGGAGCGCGCAGCTAGCTCCAAGCCCTTTCGACTTCAAATAACTCGTTGGGTAAAGCATCTCTTGCATGCCAGGACCGCCACGAGGCCCCTCATAGCGGACGATAACTACCGCTCCCGGTTTTACCCGATCATTGAGAATGTCATCTACCGCATCATCTTGAGATTCAACAACATGGGCGGTTCCTTCGAAATACCAAATCGATTCGTCAACACCGCTTGTTTTGACTACGCAGCCGTCTTCGGCGAGATTACCGTAGAGTACGGCTAATCCGCCCTCGTCACTGAAGGCATGGTTGTGGTGGCGAATACAGCCGTTTTCACGATCGGCATCCAAGCTTGTCCAACGGCAACTTTGGGAGAAAGCCGTTTGGGTAGGGATGCCAGCAGGCCCGGCTTTATAGAAGGTCTTAATTGCTTCATCGGCGGTAGTCATGATGTCGTACTGACTAATGGCGTCGCCAATCGTGTTAGCGTGCACACACGGGACTTGATCGTCGATCAACCCAGCTCGGCGCAGCTCAGCCAAGATGCCCATAATACCGCCAGCACGGTGTACGTCTTCGATATGATATTTTGGCGTATTAGGGGCTACTTTACAGAGCTGTGGCACCTGTCGACTTAGGGCATCAATGTCGCTGAGGTCGAAGTCCAACTCAGCTTCCTGTGCGGCGGCGAGTAAGTGGAGAATGGTGTTGGTGGACCCGCCCATGGCGATATCAAGGACCATCGAATTATTAAATGCGGCCTTCGAGGCAATATTGCGTGGTAAGGCGCTGGCGTCGTCTTCCTCATAGTAACGTTTCGCTAGCTTAACGATGGTTCTGCCAGCTTCTAGGAATAGTTCCTCACGATCGGCGTGGGTAGCCAGAACAGTGCCATTTCCCGGTAACGCTAAGCCTAATGCCTCCATTAAGCAGTTCATAGAGTTGGCGGTAAACATTCCAGAACAAGACCCACAGGTTGGGCAGGCTGAACGCTCATACTCGGCAACTTTTTCATCGCTAGCGCTGTCATCCGCGGCAATCACCATAGCGTCGACGAGATCGAGTTTGTTCTCAGACAGCTTGGTCTTGCCAGCCTCCATGGGGCCGCCGGAGACGAAGATTACGGGAATGTTGAGACGCAGAGCGGCGTTTAACATCCCCGGCGTGATTTTATCGCAGTTTGAGATACATACTAGGGCGTCGGCACAGTGCGCATTGACCATGTACTCAACGCTGTCAGAGATGATATCTCGTGACGGGAGTGAATAGAGCATGCCATCGTGACCCATGGCAATGCCATCATCTACGGCAATAGTGTTGAACTCCTTGGCCACACCGCCTGCGCGCTCAATTTCTCGAGCGACGAGCTGTCCCATATCCTTTAGGTGAACGTGTCCCGGCACAAATTGTGTGAACGAGTTTGCAACAGCAATTATGGGCTTGTGGAAGTCCGCATCTTTCATGCCAGTAGCACGCCAGAGTGCGCGAGCGCCGGCCATATTGCGGCCTTCAGTAGTAGTTTTCGAACGATAACGTGGCATATGTTAACTCACCCAGTAGCTGTTAAGAATGCTTGAAGATTACCACAGTACGTGGGCTTTAGCCGTATTTTTGCGACTGGGAGCTATGCGGATTGTTTATCTTAGAGGTGAACAACTGGCTATAGCTAAACGCCGTGAGGCGCTGAGCTAATCGCGACACCGGAGGCATTAAATTCAGCGCGGACGTTCATGGCGCGAGTTTACCGCTATAGCGTTTTAGCCATCAGTTTGGAATTACGCTGGTAGTTATACATATCGCGGCGTGAAGCCGGCAAATCGTCAAGCTGTGACGGCGAAAAACCCTGTTCCAAGAACCAATGCATACTTCCAGTGGTAAGGAGGAAAAGACGTTTAAGTTGCGCCTTCTTCGCTTCTATTTCAATATGCTTAAGTAGTTGAATGGTTACGCCCGTGCCGCGATATTCGGGGGCAGTGGCTACGCAAGCGATTTCAGCGCTTTGATCCTCAAAGGGGTATAGCGCGCAACAACTAATGATCATTCCATCCTTTTCAACCAGCGTGAAGTAGGGTAATTCAACTTCCAGCCGTTCGCGTGACCGACGAACCAGCGCTCCAGATTGCTCTAGAGGGCGAATGAGGTTAATGATAGCGTTGAGGTCATCAACACGCGCCGCGCGAATTATCCAATCAGGACAACTGGAAATCATTACCCCTTGACCATCGCGGGTATATAACTCCGATAGGAGGCTCCCATCAATATTAATATCAACCAGGTGAGCACGTTCAACACCTAAGCCAACCGCTCTTGATAAACTGGATATAAGCTGAGCTAATTCATGGGTGATTGTCTGATCAGTAGCGAGTTGCTCAGCCTCAGCGATACTCAGGCTGGATGAAATACTAGTTGGAACTTGATCGTAAACACTCACTAACTTCTCAGCCTTCAGTGACGATGCCAGCTGAACAGCGAGATCATCAGCCTCCAAATTAAAGCTCTCACCACTTGGGGAGTGACCAATTGGACTGATCAGAACAATGTTACCGCTATCTAACTGCTGCTTAATGGCTGGCGCATTGATCTTGCGAAGTTCACCTGTATGTAAATAGTCTATCCCGTCAACCACGCCTAAGGGTTTTGCAACCACGAAGTTACCGCTGACAACGGTGATGTTCGCCTGGTGCATGGGTGAGTTAATGAGTCCCATAGAGAGCTTCGCTTCCACATAGTTTCGAAGTCTACCCACTTCCGCCGCAATGACTTCCATTAGCTCATTTGATGTAAGGCGTTTACCAAGATGGAACTCGCTGGCGATACCCTGTTGTTGCAGCACCTTATCAATAGCCTGACGAGCGCCTAAAACCATCACAATTTTTACACCGAGGTTATGAGCAATGGCAAGATCATGCAGAAAGCCGCGAAAATGATCGTGACTGATGACTTCGCTTCGCAGATTGATCACCACCGTAGTTTGACGATGGAGGTTGATGTATGGAGACGACTGTCGGAACCATTGAACGAGTTCGTGTTGTTTCATAGCGGTGCAATACAATAGTGATGAATAAGTTTGCTAATTAAAGCGTATGCGGGCTCAAGTTGCGAGAGTTCTATGTACTCATTGGGCTGGTGCGCCACATCTATTGATCCAGGTCCCATCACAACAGTATCCATGCCCATGGCTTGTAAATACGGCGCTTCGGTGCCAAAGGCGACGGTTTCTGCGGTGTTCTCGGTGAGCTGTTCGCAGAGCGCTACAAGTTCACTAATACCCGCATCAAAAGATGGCACCGAGTTAATGAGAGGCCTGAGATGAATAATAGCGCCAGTCTTGCTCGCCAGCTTTGCGCAATACTCGGCAATTTCATTCCGAAGTTGGTCTTGGGTGAGATCAGGTAGCGTCCGAACGTCGAAGTGAAGATTTACTTCGCCGCAGATTCTATTTGGGCTGTCACCGCCGTGAATGCAGCCAAAATTCATGGTTGGATAGGAAATAGCAAAACGATTGTCCTGATAGCGAGCACGTAAACTTCGTTTCAAACGCTTTAGATAGTTAAGAAGCGTTGTTGCAATATCCATAGCATTCACACCAAGCTCAGGATTGGACGAGTGTCCCGACTGGCCAATAATGCGAATGGACTCCATCATCACGCCCTTGTGAGCGCGAATAGGAGTAAGGCCAGTAGGTTCGCCAATCACGGCGGCTCGGCTAATAGGATAGCTTTGATCGCGCAGTGCCATAGCGCCAGACATCGAAGATTCTTCATCGGCGGTAGCAAGAAGAATAAGAGGAGCTTGATATTGTTCAATTTTGAAGCGCTGCGCAGCGGCCAAAGCGAGTGGAAAGAAGCCCTTCATATCCGTGGCGCCTAAGCCAAAGAGAGCATTGTCACGTTGAGTGAGCTGCCAAGGGTCTTGCTGCCATTTTTCGGGGTTACAGGGGACGGTGTCTGAGTGGCCAGAGAGAATCAGTCCGCCGCTTCCAGTGCCTAGTGTAGCAACGAGATTAAACTTTCCGGGGTGGTTAGGTACCGGCAATTTCTCTACGCGAAAACCCAGCGCATGCGTCCACGATGCGAGTAGATCGATCACCCCTTCATTGGACTGATCATACTGGCTACTTGTGGATGACACGGATGGGATAGCCACCAGTTGGGCTAGTCGCTGTGTATAGTGTGCTAAATCCATAAGTTAATGATCCTTGCGGCGAACTCAGAGGGGCGATTAAGTGACTAATTTAACATGGAACTCGCTAGGAATCAGGTATCTGTTTCTGCGAAACCGCGCTGGTTGGGTAGGCGAGGCTATTGAGCACAAAAAAGGGCCTCCTAAGAGACCCTTTTGACGTTGAATTGCGTTGGCTGTGTTGTTAGCCAAACATACCTTTCAAGGTGTAGAAGAACAAAATTGATAAGCCTGCCCCAGCTGGGAGGGTGACAACCCAGCTAATACCAATGGTGCCAACAACACGTAGATCGAGTGCGCCAATACCACGGGCAAGACCTACGCCTAGAACCGCGCCCACCAAGCAGTGAGTGGTAGAGACTGGCAAGCCAGTACCCGACGCTAGCACGACGGTTCCGGCGGCACCAAGTTCTGCAGCGAAGCCGCGGCTTGGGGTTAGTTCAGTGATTCGCTTACCAATGGTTGCCATGACTTTGTAGCCATAGGTGGCTAGACCAATGATGATACCGACACCACCAATTAGCAGAATCCATGGTGGAACACCGGCTTTGCTAGCAATCACACCACCACTTTGAATGGTGCTGTATACCGCCGCCAAGGGGCCGATAGCGTTGGCAACATCGTTCGAGCCGTGCGCGAACGCCATTGCTGAAGCCGTAAAAATCATCAATACCGCAAAGATTTTTTCCACTCCGTCGAAGCGATGACCGGCTTCAAACTTAGGCTCCTGAACATTGCGCATGAGGAACTTACCCGTGGCCGCAATGGCTAGGCCAACTAGCGCTGCGTACAATGCCGCCTCGCCGTAACTCAGATCCAAGCCAACGTGTTTAAGACCTTTCACCATGGTCACCATCGAGATTAAAAATCCCGTAAGGAACATGTAAATTGGAATGTAACGCTTAGCATTTTGGAACGGCTTATCGGTGTTTAGAATGAATTTATGGGCCGAGAGGAATAGCAAAAACGCCATGGTGCCAGATAGCACGGGTGATACAACCCAAGAGGCAACGATACCTCCTACTTTACCCCAAGCAACCGCTTCAGCGGAAACACCCACTGCGGCGAAACCTACGATTGCGCCCACGATAGAGTGCGTTGTTGATACCGGCCAACCGAAACGACTGGCAATAAGTAGCCAAGTTCCCGCCGCTAAAAGGGCTGCTGACATACCGTAGACCAACCACTCAGGGTTATCTTCGAACACTAGCGGGTCAATAATGCCCTTGCGAATGGTTGACGTTACCTCACCACCGGCGAGGTAGGCACCAGCAAATTCCATCACTGCGGCGATAATAATCGCTTGTTTGAGTGTTAAAGCGCGCGAACCAACCGAGGTTCCCATCGCATTCGCGACGTCATTTGCACCAATACCCCAAGCCATAAATAGGCCGAAAGCACCCGCTAATAGTAAGAGGGTAAAACCGTGATTTGCAATAATATCCATGTATTAGACTCTTTTTAAGCGGTTAACGAGCGGTGAGGATTTGTAATCGAGATCCAACGCTTTGAGCGCGATCAGACAAATCACCAACACTTTCAATTGTGCGATAGAGGAAAATAACATCTACAGGAGGTAGATCTTTTTCGATTTCGAAGAGCTCGTAACGAAGATCACGCTGAAGTGCATCGGCATCGTCTTCGAGCTGGTGAATTCGTTCCACAATCTTGTCAACAATGGCCAGCTCGCGACCACGGAAGCCAGACTCTAACAAATCGCCTAATTCATCAATGGCTTTGCGGGTCTCGTTGACGCTCTCTACGGAAACCGCTACAAAGGCTTTGAACTTAGCCTGAAGCGGAGCTGGAATCTGCATACGACGACCAATGATGACGCCGGTTAAATCCTTCGCACAGTTGGCAATCTTATCCTGGCTGTGCAACATCTCTAAGATGTCTGAACGCGCTACTGGTAAAAACAGTGACTTGGGTAGGTTGTTGCGAATGTCCGCCTTCAACTTATCCGCTTCTTTTTCGGAGTCAGAGATGAAAGTCCGTGTTTTGGTTGCCGCATCCCAGTCTTCGTTAATCACTTGATCAAAAAACGAATCGGTTGCAGAAACACATTTGTCCACTTCAACCATGTGGTTGCGGAGAATGTGCAGCGGTGACCTGGTAAATAGGTTACCTAGTGCTTGACCAATAGCCATAGAAGGAAAAGTCCTCATCTATTAATAGTAGTTACCGAAGATTCGTTATCATTCGGAAGTTCGGCGCGATTGTTACAGGTTTGTGCCTTAACGTCACTTATTTTCAACACTGATTATAGTCGGTCATTGATAATCGAATGGTAAATAAGCAGTGCCTAAAGAGAATTGTGACAAGCTCAACGCAAATTGCAAATCTTTAGCGGCTTAACCCTTAGAGGATGGTGGTGGCTGATGCACGAAACTGCTACATTAAAGATAAGATTAAAATAAGAGAATTAGCTATGAGCAGTGCAGCAATAGCCCCGCCTAATCGGCCCGTTGCGGATCTCGAATGGTTGGTGAGTAGTTTAACGGCAGCGGGTATCTTTGATGAGTTATCACTCCTTCGGTTGCGTTCGCGTACTCGCGATACCGGTTGTGCGCGTTCAGACGTAGGCTATCTCGCAAGCGCCGATATTTTAGGCGCCGGTGGTGAAGTGTTAAGTGGTGAGAAACTTGCCCAATGGTTGGCGGAGATCGCGCAGCTTCCTAGCCAGCAGATTAACCCCCTAAAGGTTGATGTGGATCAAGTAACTGCCGTGATGTCGAAGGCCTATGCGTTAAATCATGAGGTTCTCTGTTTAGAGGTGTCGGCGGATGAGCTGCTCATCGCGGTAGCAGATCCGTTTCGTGAGGACTGGCAGGAGGGATTGCTTCACACTTCGCGCAAACGCATCCGTGTGGTTGTTGCCGATGCTACGGCACTGCAGCGCTACACCGAGGAATTCTATGCCTTGGCGCGTTCGGTAGCCGGAGCGGGTGCTCAGGCAAAGCAGGAGAATCGTCGGAGCGCACCTAAAGGGCTTGAACAGCTTGTTGATCTGAAGTCGCTGCAGTCGCCCGAGGCTAACGATCAGCATATCGTTAATATTGTGGATTGGTTACTTCAGTACGCCTTCGAACAACGCGCGTCCGATATCCATATTGAACCCAAGCGAGAACAGTCGCGAGTCCGCTTTCGCATTGATGGCGAACTACAGACAGTTTACGACTTGCCGAGTGAGGTAAATGCTGCCGTTACATCGCGTTTCAAAGTATTGGCGCGTATGGACGTAGCTGAAAAGAGGCGGCCGCAGGATGGGCGAATTAAGACCCGAACACCCAAGCAGCTTGAGGTTGAATTACGCCTTTCAACTTTACCCACTGCCTTCGGCGAGAAACTGGTAATACGAATTTTTGATCCAGAGGTTCTGTTAAGAACTTTCAGTAGTTTAGGCCTTCGTGGTGGTGATTTACGATCATGGGAAACCATGACTGCCAAACCTCATGGCATTGTTCTTGTGACTGGACCAACCGGATCAGGGAAGACCACAACACTCTATTCATCGCTCAAGAAGCTGTCAGTGGAGTCCGTCAATGTCTCTACCATTGAAGACCCCATCGAGATGGTTGAAGAAAGTTTTAATCAGATGCAGGTGCAAAACAATATTGGTTTGGACTTCGCCGCCGGGGTCCGTACGCTACTTCGCCAGGATCCCGATATTATTATGATTGGTGAGATTCGCGATCGTGAGACGGCAGAGATGGCGGTTCAAGCCGCCTTGACCGGGCATCTAGTGCTATCAACACTGCATACCAATGATGCGCCTTCATCCATTACTCGGCTGATGGAGTTTGGTGTACCGCACTATCTAATTAAATCTACTTTAATTGGCGTCATGGCGCAGCGCTTAGTCCGAGTGCTCTGCAGCGAATGTAAAACGTCGGCATCGGTGAGCGACGAAGCTTGGCAGACATTGTGTCAGCCCTTCAGAATTAAGAAGCCCACCGAAGTGTTCGAACCAAACGGCTGTAAATCCTGTCGACACACCGGTTTCCACGGGCGAGAGGGGATCTACGAAGTGTTGGAGTGGGAGGCTAATTTAACCAGCCTAGTCGGCTCAGATGGGGCCACCGAAGCACTTAGGACAGCGGCGTATAAGAACGGGATGAAATCGCTTCGCGCGGCAGGTGCGCTGAAGGTTGCGGCGGGCATCACTACGTTGGATGAGGTCTATCGCGTCACGCCAGCAGAGTCATGATAACAACCATGCAAACATTTGATCTAGCTCGAAGTGAAAAACTGGCTGAACAGCTACCCGAGCTCCAACACTGGCAAGCGTCTTCGCCCCAACTTCAGCTTGTATTGATGGGCTCGGACTATGTCTCCGGCTTGCTAGCTGCCGGGCGAGTTGAGCTCAGTCTGCTCAGTGCCATACTCGATGAATCTCTAACGCTGTCTGAGTTGTGTAGTGAGCAAGCTCGCGCAGAACTCATGGCGCTTAGTGATGAAGCCGAGTTTAATTGTGCGCTCCGCCAGCTTCGCCAAAGAACGCAAACACTTCTCATAGCGCGCGACTTAGCTAGGCTGTCGAATACCCAGCAAACCTGCCGGGAAATTAGTGAGTGTGCAGACTTCTTTATTGAAATTGCTCGTGATTGGCATCAGCAGCAGTTGAGCCAACAATTTGGTGAAGCTCGGTCAATTTCAGGCGAACCCTTGTCACTCGCCATTCTGGCCATGGGAAAGCTTGGCGGGCGTGAGCTAAATCTGTCCTCTGACATCGACTTGGTTTTCTGTTTTCGTGAGGCAGGTTATACCCAAAGCGAAAAGCAGATCGATCACCAACGCTACTTTACTAAAATTGGTCAGGGCATCATCCGTAGCCTAGATCAAACCACGGCTGAAGGCTTTGTCTACCGAGTTGATATGCGGCTTCGTCCGTACGGCTCGAGTGGCGCATTGGTGAGTAACTTCGATTCATTCGAACAGTATTTGCAATCGCAGGGAAGGCCTTGGGAGCGTTATGCCATGGCGAAAGCTCGCGTCATATCCTCCAGCGCTCAAGACCAGCAAATACTGCGTCAGCAGTTATCTTCCTTTGCGTTCCGGCGCTATATCGACTTTAGCGTTATCGATTCGCTGCGCGAAATCAAATCCCTCATTAAGAGCGAGAACAAACGCCTGAATCGTGTGGATAACGTGAAGTTGGGGAGAGGGGGGATTCGTGAGATCGAATTCATTTTTCAGAGCTTTCAAGTGGTTCGCGGCGGACGAGAGATTCGCTTGCAGTCGCCGAGTCTATTTGCGGTAGCGCCTCAGCTTGTTGAACTTGGCCTAATGGATGGGGAGACGGTTGATGCGTTGCTAAACGCCTACTGCTTCCTCCGCGATGTAGAGCATCGCATTCAAGCTTGGCAGGATGAGCAATCCCAGACGCTACCGGGTGATGAACGGGGTAGAGGGAGGATTGCTTGGTTGATGGGCTTCAGCGAGCTCTCTGAGTTTGAAACTGAGCTCGCTCGGCACCGGGAGCTGGCTAGTACCGTATTTAGTCAAACCATCACCGACGAGCCTAGAGATCAATCTTCACGCTTCAAACTCAGTCCCATCTGGTATTCGTTATGGAAAATGGATATTGCTGAGGCGGATTTAGATGCCTTTGGTTACCAGTCTATTCAAACGGTAGTGGAGCAGATTCACGCCGTTCGTAGTAGCCGAGTGATTGAACAGCTAACTCCTGAGTCTCGGCAGCGCTTAGATGAATTTGCGCCACGTCTGTTGGCGGCGTGTGCGGCAGCGGATAAACCCGATGAGACGCTGGAGCGAACTTGGCCGCTGTTGAAGTCCATTATTCGCCGCTCTGCCTACATGGTAATGATGTTAGAGCACCCGCAGGTGATGGGAGAGCTAATCAAGCTGGCGGCACTCAGCCCTTGGATTGCGGAGCAGTTTGTTCGTCATCCGGCGCTACTTGATGAGCTAATGAACGCGCAGCGACTCTATTCGCCGCCAACTCGCGAGAGCCTGCAGAGTGAGATTCGCGAACAGCTCATGCGCCTCAACTGGGATGACCTTGAAGGTCATATGGAGGTCCTAAGGTATTACCGTAGGGCGCATATTCTAAGGGTGGCGGCCTGTGAACTAACCGGGCGATTGCCGTTAACTCAAGTGAGCGATTATCTCACTTGGCTTGCTGAAGTGATTTTGGAGCAAGTGGTTTCGATTGCCTGGGCCCAGATGACCGCGAAACACGGGGCGCCAGTTGTTGACGGTGCGGAGATCTTAGAGGGCGATCATTTTTGTGTACTCGCCTATGGCAAGCTCGGTGGTATCGAGTTGGGCTACAGTTCGGATTTGGATATTGTGTTTATCCATGATACGGACGCTTTCTCCTCCACTCAGGGCGCCAAGCCTATTGACCACCAAACTTTCTTTAGCCGCCTGGGGCAGCGAATCATTCACATTCTGGCTACCGAAATGCCATCGGGTAGGTTGTATGAAATTGATACAAGGCTTCGTCCGTCAGGTAACTCAGGACCGTTGACGAGTAGCTATGTTGCCTTTGAAAAATACCAACTTAAGTCCGCTTGGGTATGGGAGCATCAAGCACTTGTGCGAGCTCGCCCAGTTGCTGGGTCGGGAGCATTGGCGAAGAAGGTCAACCGGCTACGGCATCAGATTCTTGGTATGAACCGTGATCGCGCTACGCTGCGCAGTGAAGTGGTGGGCATGAGAGATAAAATGAAAGCCCATTTAAGCAACAAGGACCCGCAATTATTTCACCTTAAACATGATAAAGGGGGGATGGTTGATATCGAATTTATGGTACAGTTCTTGGTACTCGCTTACGCGCAACAGCATGTAGAGATGGCACGATACACGGACAACATCCGTCTTATCGAGTCTTTTGTGGTAACTGGGATTTTATCCGAGACGCAAGCCGAGCAGTTAATTAGCGCTTACAAAGCCTATCGATCTGCGGGGCACCGATTGGCGTTGCAACAACATAGCCTGCAAGTATCTGCGCAGGAGTTTGCGGCGTCGCGGGAAGTAGTAACTGCGCTATGGCAGCAGTATTTGGATAACGAATAATTATTTTTTTGGAGTGAAGTATGTCGTTTAGCGACCGCGATGGCGTTATATGGTTTAACGGCGAGCTAGTTGATTGGCGAGAAGCCAAAGTTCATGTATTAACGCACACGCTTCATTACGGCATGGGCTGTTTTGAAGGCGTTCGAGCGTACCAAACTGATGAAGGTCCCTGTATTTTCCGGCTCAAAGAACACACCGATCGTTTATTCCGCTCGGCGAAGATTCTTGGGATGCCAATGCCCTACACGCATGAGCAGATAAACGAAGCGTGCCTTCAGGTTGTGCGCGAGAATAACTTGGAGGAAGCGTATCTTCGTCCAATGGTATTCTTTGGTGATGAAGGTATGGGTTTACGAGCTGAAAGCTTGTCAACGAATGTGATTGTTGCGGCGTGGCACTGGCCCAGTTATATGAGCCCTGAAGCGCTTACTGCCGGCATTAAAGTCCGCACCAGCTCGTTTACTCGCCACCATGTCAATATCACTATGTGTAAGGCGAAGGCTAATGGCAACTATATCAATTCAATGCTTGCGTTGCGTGAAGCCTTGTCGGGTGGTGCTGAAGAAGCACTCCTACTGGATCCTGAAGGTTACGTAGCGGAAGGAAGTGGCGAGAATATTTTTGTGGTGCGCGATGGTGTTGTTTACACGCCGGAGCTTACGTCCTGTTTAGACGGCATTACTCGTGCAACCATCATGCAATTCTGTCGTGACTTAGATATCCCTGTTGTCGAAAAGCGGATTTCGCGTGACGAAGTGTATATTGCAGACGAAGCTTTCTTCACCGGTACTGCAGCAGAAGTTTTGCCAATTCGAGAGCTGGATGATCGCGATATTGGTGCAGGCAAAGCAGGGCCGATTACCTTGAAGCTTCAACAGATGTACTTCGACCAGGTAAAGGGGCGTAGGGCTGAATACCCTGAGTGGCTGCACAACGTTAAGGCTTAAGCTAAGCTTGGGCGACCCTAAGTTGTCCGTTGCTGTCATGAACACAACGGACAACTTTGTTTTGATGAGCAAAATTCTTAAAGAGCACTGTTTCCTATGGACAGCGTCGCGCACGCAGAATCCACCAATTTTGATTTAGGCTCGCCAGAGAGTGGTCCCGCTATTACCTCTACGCCGTTGAAGATTTGCCTGCTTGGCTATCGAAGCGCGCCATTAAGTGGTGGTCAGGGTATCTATCTTAAGTACCTTTCCCAGGCACTGGTAGAGCGCGGGCATCAAGTTGATGTAATCTCTGGAGAGCCCTATCCTGAGCTTGACCCCCGGGTGAATCTCATCAAGCTTCCGGGGCTTAATTTATTTCAATATTATCCCAAACAATGGCAAGCTTTCCGCTGGAATTACTTACGCTCGCTTACGGATCTAAGTGAATATCTCTCGGTGGCAACCGGCGGCTTTCCCGAACCCAGAACCTTTGGCCGGCGCCTGGCCAAATACTTTCGTCAAAATAAACCACGTTACGACGTCATTCATGATAACCAAAGTCTATGTTATGGGCTTCTAGCCTTGGCAAAGCAGGGTTATCCATTGGTGGCAACCTTTCATCATCCAATTACTCGAGACCTCAAGCTAGCGCTTGCTGCCGAGGACGACTGGCGGATACGGCTGCTAATTCGTCGCTGGCATAGCTTTCTGCGGATGCAAAAGCGGGTAGTGCCGAAACTACGAAACGTGGTAGCCGTCTCCCAAGTATCTAGGGAGGATATCTGTAGCGATTTTAAGCTGACAGCGGATCATCTAGGTTTGGTTTATAACGGTATTGATACGGTAGTGTTTTCTCCCGATGAAACTAAGTCTCGTTTCGTTAATACTCTCGTCTGCACGGCGAGTGCGGATGCGCCGCTGAAGGGGTTGAAATACTTACTTCAGGCGCTCGCCAAGCTCCGCCACAGCAACCCAGATATTCGTTTGATTCTAGTGGGGCGGCCGAAGCCAGATGGCGATAATGCCAAGCTTATCAACCAGCTTGGGCTGACAGATATTATCGATATTCGCTCCCGGATTTCTACCGAGGAACTCGTAGGTCTGTATCAACAGGCAACAATAGTGGTATGTCCCTCGCTGTATGAAGGCTTTGGTTTGCCAGCAGGTGAAGCAATGGCCTGCGGAACGCCCGTAGTCAGTGCTCGCGGCGGTGCCTTGCCGGAGGTTGTTGGCGACGCGGGCGTATTAGTCCCCACGGCAGATGCCGAGGCTTTGGCAAGCGCGATTGAGTCGCTGCTCGCGGATCCAGTGCGACGAGATCGCCTGGGTGCGGCGGGACGACTTCGCATTGAACAGCAGTTCAGCTGGCAGGTGGCAGCGAGCCAATTCGAACAGTTATATGTAAGAGCGATGAACGATGCTAACAGTTGATTTTAAAACGATGGGGCTATCGGCTGGAGATCGGGTGTTAGATCTGGGTTGCGGCGAAGGGCGCCACGTCATTTCGCTCGCTTGCGAAGCCGAGATTGAAGCGGTGGGCATCGACCTAGGTTTCGGTGATTTGACCACGGCGAAATCACGCATGCAAGATTGTGCAGCGTTTCGTCATCCTCAATCGCAGTTTTTGATTAGTCAGGCTAACGGCCTGTCTCTGCCCTTTGCTGACGCATCGTTTGATCACGTCATCTGTTCGGAAGTGTTAGAGCATATCCCAGATTGGGAAGGCGTCTTGGCAGAGATTATTCGGGTATTGAAACCGTCGGGCTCTTTTGCTGTCAGTGTTCCTCGGGCTTGGCCGGAACGTTTTTGCTGGTGGCTATCATCGGCGTACCATGAAGTACCCGGAGGTCATATTCGAATATTCAAGGCGAGAGATTTGAATAGTCGTATTCAAGCAGAAGGGCTTCGTAGGTATGCCAAACATTGGGCTCACGCGCTACACGTGCCATACTGGTGGCTGCAGTGCTGGCGCTGGGATAAGCGAGAAACCAGTCGCTTAGTTAAGTACTATCATCGCCTGCTAGTTTGGGATTTAATGAAACGCCCTAGGGTGACTCGCTGGGCTGAGAAATTGCTAAACCCGCTAATGGGTAAGAGCGTCGTTATGTATTACACCAAGGATCAATGATCATGTCGCATGCGTTAATGGGCGAGTCGGTGGCCAATTTAGTGGCTGAATCATGTGAGTATATTCTAGCTAATCAACTTCCCGACGGTTCAATCCCCTGGTTTGAAGGCGGCCATTTGGACCCTTGGGATCATATTGAAGCGGCGATGGCGCTAAGCGTTGGCGGATACAAGAAGGAAGCAGAGCTAGCCTATCGCTGGTTGCGAGATCAACAGCTTGAAGATGGTAGCTGGGGCATTCGTTATGAGAACGGCGTTCTGGTTGATACCAGCAGGCGCGAGACCAACTTTTGCGCCTACATAGCCACCGGGATTTGGCATCATTTCAAGGTAACCCATGACTTTGGCTTCGTTGAAGCAATGTGGCCCTGTGTTCAGCGAGCACTGGATTTTGTGGTAGCACAGCAATCGGGTTTCGGTGACATCAGCTGGGCAGTGAATGAGCAATCCGAGGCGCTAGATGACGCGCTGGTTACCGGTTGCAGTTCAATCTATAAATCGCTTGAATGCGGTATTCGATTGGGTGAACTCCTTGCCGAGAATTGTGGTGACTATCGTAGCGCTTACTTTGCCCTGGGTGACGCTTTGAGAGAAATGCCGGAGCGATTCGATCGCAACTGGGAGAGCAAGGCGCGTTTCTCGATGGACTGGTTCTACCCGGTACTGTGTGGCGTGTTTGATAAGGCATCAGCCAAGGAACGGATTGCTGCGCGCTGGGATGAGTTTGTGGTGGATGGGATTGGCTGTCGCTGTGTGGCCGATGAGCCTTGGGCAACTGTTGCCGAAAGCTGCGAGCTAGTCATGGCGCTGCACTCGGCAGGTTTAACCGAGCAAGCCGAGCAACTTTTAGGCTGGCTACTTCAGTGGCGTGATGATGACGGAGTTCATTGGACGGGATGGCAGTTTGTGGACAAGGCCTACTGGCCGCTTGAAAAGCCAACCTGGACTGCGGCGGCTTTTGTCTTAGCCCTCGATACCACTTATCAGCTTACCGATGCCTCAGTGCTATTCTGTTCTACGCTTTCATCTAACGAGCACCTGTCACCGCTTGAATATCACGAATAGGAGCAGAATGTGGCGAATATAGTGGTTGTTGACCTAGAGGCCACCTGCAGCGAATCTCCCGATGAGATTGCGCTAGAGGCCATGGAAATTATTGAGATTGGCGCTGTTCGCTTAGCTGACAATTTGCAGGCCACTTCTGACACCTTTAGTTGCTTTGTTAAGCCGAAGCAGAATCCGCAATTAACGTCATTTTGCCGGCAGCTTACCAAAATTGAACAGCGAGATGTCGACGCCGCCGAGCACTTCGATGTGGCCGGCGAGGCGTTCTTTCAATGGTTAGGTGCTGATCCCATCATCCTGAGCTGGGGAGATTGGGATGCCGATCAATTGGCGAAGGAAGCCATGGCGAATCAGTTAGCATCGCCAATTGCCCAGAGTATTAATCTCAAGCGCGAGTTCTATCGGCTGCGGAAGATGCGTGAGGGTGGTTTGCGCGCCGCGATTGAACGTGCTGGCTTGTCGTTCATCGGTCAGCCACATAGAGCGTTGTCGGATGCGCTAACCACGGCGCAATTAGCCCCCTTAAGTGGCCTAAGCGATTACGACCCTCTATGGCAAAAACTCATGATGATTTCTGGAAAGACGGCGCTGCAACTTCGACCCTGGTTGCGAGAAAAGCACCCGCTACTAAATGGCCAGACGCCCATGCATTTAATGCTTAATGTAGCGGGGCGAAAGAAAGTTGCAAATATCTTGGCGGCTATCGATCTTGAGTTCGGACTGAGTTGAGCTTATCCGCGCTAACTTAGAAGTGGTTACCGCACTCAAAGTAATTGGTTTGGTCTACTTCGGAGAAAATGATGGCTCGATCGCCGCTATAGCCACGCTGTTTCAGCGCTTCGTCAAGAATTCGGGCGATCTTGTTTTTTACCTCCTGTCCGCGATCAAACCAGAGAAATTCCACGATCGGATAGCCGCCGTCTGGCGCGCCATCAACAATGAATTGCGTTTGAGTCACCTCCCAGCTCAAGTCCGAGACACTGCACTTACATAGTTCACTAATCTCGGCGCTAGTTATTCGGGAGAGTGTCTTAACATCATCAACAGTGGTACCGCGAGCACGAATATGAGGCATAGTATGTCTTTCCTTTCTACTGATATTAAGATGGGCGATACCCACAAAGTGACTTTGCTTTATTCGCCGTTATTAACGTAAGTTCAGTGTAGTTGGAAATTTGCGATAGACTCAAGGAAAAGCTTGAAGGGTTAAAATGAAATTATTCGATACCCATACACATTTTGACTTCCGTTGTTTTGACTCAGACCGATCTCAGGTCTGGTCTCGCTTTCAAGCGCTAGGTGGTCAGCGATTGTTAATGGCTGGGGTGAGTCAGAGTCAGTGGCAGCGTGCCGCTCAGCTGTGTGAAAGTAACCCAGCTTGGAGCATGTCGGTAGGCTACCACCCGTTGTTCTTAAGTGCTGAACCACACTCAACCTCTTACGATGATAGTGCCTCGGCTGACGCGACGACAGGAGTGCCTGCGCGAAGTCTAGCTGACGTTGATACTGTGCAGCTAAGCGCTCAATTAACGGAGGCGCTGTCGAGGTATGACGAGTATGTCGTTGCGATTGGCGAGTGCGGTTTAGATCGCTTTGCGGCTACTGCGATGCAGGAACAACAGCGGGTGCTGCAGATCCAACTAGCGATTGCTAAGTCAGTGCAACGTCCGGTTATTCTCCACTGCCGTGGCGCGCATAATGAACTTCTCCAGGCTATTGATCAGACCGGCGTTTCCTCAGGGGTGATTCATGCTTTTTCAGGGTCAGTTGAATTAGCGAGAGAGTACATTCGAAGAGGCTTTAAAGTAGGAGTAGGAGGCACTATTAGCTACGCGCGGGCAGCTAAGACGCAGCGCACCATCGCGCAACTTCCACTAACTGAGCTGTTGTTAGAGACCGATTCACCAGATATGCCCCATTCTGGGCATCAGGGCCAACGGAATGAACCTTCCTACTGTCGCAATACCATTGCGCAGCTGACGATGCTGCGAGAAGAAGATGAAGAGACCATTGCTGAGCAGCTGTGGCAGAATGCCCTAATACTTTTTGGAAAATAGCTATGAGTCAAGTTGAAGCCAATTTCAATGTTGCCAAATTAAGACGCGAGTTCCCTCAGCTTCGCAAGCGTATTGGTAATCTACCTCTCTGTTATTTTGATAGTGCAGCGACGGTGCAGAAACCACGAATAGTTGTGGACGAGCTAAACCATTGTTTACAGAAGAGCTATGCGAATGTTCATCGCGCCGCGCATTCACTTGCGACCGAAGCGACCAGCAGGTTTGAAGCGGCGCGAGCCGAGGTTGCTGAATTCATCCGTGGTGAGGCCAAGGAATGCATATTCACTAAAGGAACCACGGACGCGATTAATCTGGTTGCCCAATCCTGGGGGAATCTGCATGTACAAGAGGGCGACGAGATTCTGTTAACACAGGCCGAGCATCACGCCAATATTGTGCCTTGGCAACTGCTGGCGCAGAGAACCGGCGCCAAGATAGTGTTCGCCAAGGTGGATGAATGGGGTTGCTTAGATGTTGCCGATTGGCTGTCGAAGCTAGGTGCTAACACCAAGCTAGTTGCATTTGGCCACGCCAGTAATGTTACCGGCGCAGTGAACCCCGTAGCCGCGCTTACTGAAGCAGCAAAGTCCAATGGCAGCAAAGTGCTTATAGATGGCGCGCAAGCTGTCGCTCATCTCAGTGTTGACGTTCACGCGATTGGTTGCGATTTCTACGTTTTCTCTGGGCACAAGCTCTATGGGCCCAATGGCATAGGTGTGCTCTGGGGTAGGTACCCAGTGTTATGCGAAATGCCAGCGGTTAATGGAGGTGGCGAGATGATTAGTGAGGTTACTGAGGATGGCTTCACAACACAGCTGCCACCGTTACGTTTTGAGCCGGGTACTCCAGCATGGCCAGAGGCCTGTGCGCTAGCAGTGGCAATTCAATGGCTTAATATCCAGCGTTCGGAGGGGTTGGCAAGCTATGAATTCGAGCTGTATGGCTATCTTCGTCTTCGTTTAGCTGAACTTAGCGGTTTTCGAGTTCTGGGCGCTGATCAACCCAACGTGGGTATTGCTTCGCTCGTGAGTGATGATGCGGTACAGGATCTAGGATTTTTCTTAGATCAACAGGGCATTGCGGTCAGGGTTGGCCATCATTGTGCCATGCCATTGATGAAGGCGCTCGGCGTTCCCGGAACCCTCCGTATTTCCTTAGCCGCCTATAATACGCGGGCTGAAATTGATCATCTAATTGAGTGCCTAGCGCAGTGGGAACAGCAAGTTAGCCGCGCAAGAAGCCGGGTCTTCTCGCTGACAGAATTAACCGCAGCAAAAGCGTTGAATGCCGAAGCTATTGCTGAATATCAAGGCCTTATTGGGGATAGCTCAGAGGAATCCTTCCGAGCATTGATACACTTAGGACAAAGCAGTTCGCGCTTTGATGAAACAGTGCGGGCAACGAAGTATTTAGTTCCTGGCTGTGAAACGCGACTTTGGTTAGCGGTGGTCACCACGGTACCCACCTTGCAGTTTGCAGTAGATGCCGAGAGTGACACCATGCGGGGATTGCTTTCGTTACTTAGCCACGAATTACAGGGAAAAACAGGTCGAGATCTAGCCGATTTTCACTTGGATCAGTGGGTAGAAAGACTAGCTTTGTCGCGTTTCGTTACGGCAACGCGAGGCAATGGTGTCAATGCGGTTGTTGCGGCACTAAGCGCCCTATATGCGGCGGGCGACAAAGGCTAGCGCCGGTTGTATCGCGGTTTGCAGGGCGGCGGGATTTAAGGCTCGCGTAGGCCGCGCGCTGAAACTCAAGTGTCGTCAGGAACTTGAGGGCAAAAAAAATCCCCACCGAATGGTGAGGATTTCCTCTAGCGTGCTAACAAGGCTTACGCTTTCTTCGCTTTGTCGTCACGGCGACGCTCGTTTTCTTTGAGCTTCTTCTTACGAATACGAATGCTCTCAGGTGTTACTTCTACTAGCTCGTCATCATCGATGAAGTCTAGTGCCTGCTCAAGCGTATGGCGAACAGGTGGAGTAAGTGTCAAGGCTTCGTCTGTACCCGATGCACGAACGTTGGTTAACTGCTTACCCTTGGTTGGGTTAACGGTTAGATCGTTACTGCGAGAGTGCAAGCCAATGATCTGACCTTCGTAAACTTCAACGTTTGGATCAATGAACAAACGGCCGCGATCCTGAAGACCGAATAAACCGAAGGCCAAGGCTTTACCCTTAACCATTGATACCAATACGCCGTTGTTACGCTGAACTTTGTAACCTGCGTTAACAACACCATAGTGGTCAAAGATTGAAGTGAGGATACCTGAACCTGAGGTTAAGGTCATAAACTGGCTTCGGAAGCCGATAAGGCCGCGCGCTGGAATAACGTACTCAAGACGGATACGCCCTTTACCGTCTGGCTCCATGTTGGCAATCTGGCCACCACGGTTACCGAACTCTTCCATTACCGCACCTTGGTGATCGAGTTCGATATCTAGGACCACGCGCTCGAATGGTTCTTGTGTCTCGCCGTCAATTTCGCGGGTGACAACCTCAGGACGTGATACGCCCATTTCGAAGCCTTCACGACGCATTGACTCAATCAGTACTGAAAGGTGAAGTTCACCACGGCCAGAAACGCGGAACTTGTCAGGCGAGTCACCTGGTTCAACGCGCAGCGCTACGTTGTGAATCAATTCGCGGTCAAGACGCTCAGAGATGTTACGTGAAGTAACGAACTTGCCTTCAAGGCCAGCGAAAGGAGAAGTGTTAACCTGGAAGGTCATGGATACGGTTGGCTCGTCTACCGTAAGTGCCGGAAGCGCTTCAACATTGTTTGGATCACAGAGAGTATCGGAGATATTCAGTGGATCGATACCCGTGATACAAATGATGTCACCCGCTGAGGCTTCTGTTACTTCAACGCGGTCAAGACCGTGGTAACCCATTACCTGAAGTACTTTACCCTTGCGTGCGTGACCGTTGTGATCAGACACCACGATTTGCTGGTTAGGCTTAACCGAGCCGCGAGTGACACGTCCAATACCGATAACACCGGTGAAGTTGTTGTAATCCAGTGCAGAAATCTGCATTTGGAACGGACCTTCTGCATCAACTTGAGGTGCGTCAACTTTATCAACGATCATCTGCAGTAGCGGCGTCATGTCTTCGCTAAGCTCGTCAGGTTCAAGACCTGCTACACCGTTAAGCGCTGAAGCGTATACCACTGGGAAGTCTAGCTGCTCTTCGGTCGCGCCAAGGTTATCAAACAGATCAAAAACTTGATCTAGTACCCAGTCAGGACGAGCGCCAGGACGGTCTACTTTGTTGATAACAACAATTGGCTTCAGGCCACGTTCGAAGGCTTTTTGCGTCACGAAACGAGTCTGCGGCATTGGGCCGTCTTGGGCGTCAACCAAAAGACATACACAGTCAACCATAGACATAACGCGCTCAACCTCACCACCGAAGTCGGCGTGTCCCGGCGTGTCTACGATGTTGATTCGGTAGTCATTCCACTTAATCGCGGTGTTCTTAGCAAGAATGGTAATGCCGCGCTCACGTTCCTGATCATTAGAATCCATGATACGATCGGTGCCCACGTCTTTACGATCGAGTGTACCAGACTGCTCAAGCAGCTTGTCTACAAGAGTAGTTTTGCCGTGGTCAACGTGCGCAATAATTGCGATGTTACGTAAGTTACTGATATCCAAGGTTTTTTTCCTTTTAAGGTGCCGCGTAATGCTATCCTGATTACCCGTTGGGTATGTCATTCGAACGGCGATGCGACGCTTCGCTGAGTGTAGTTGCGCGACAGTGTATAGCAAATGACTAATTTGTGCATTCGCGTTTGTACCAACACCCCTACGAAAGTGAATAATACTCATGCTGATTAGCCGTCACCAGGCAAGCTTCGTGCGATCATCTCTCTCCTTCGCCTATTCCTTAGTTGCGTGCTTAGCGAAAGCAAGTAGACTCGTCCATTAGTTAAAAGCTAGCAAAATGCTTAGCTATCCAAGTCATTGCAAACCACAGGGACGGGTACCCACTCCACATGGCGCTAATAGAGTTAAGTAAGATCGACAAATATTTCAGCATGGGTGACCAACAGTTACACGTGCTTCGCGCTCTTGACCTGTCCATTGAGGAAGGAGAGTTCGTTGCCATTATGGGGCCCTCGGGCTCGGGAAAATCTACCCTAATGAATATTTTAGGTGGTCTAGACACGCCTAGCTCCGGAAGCTACCAGCTGGCGGGTGAAGCTATTGCGGATTACTCGGACGACACCCTGTCTGCGGTGCGCAACCGCTCTTTTGGTTTTGTCTTCCAGAGTTTTCATCTCATGCCGCGTTTATCGGCGTTGGACAACGTGCTACTTCCTATCCAGTACAGCAAAGATCCAGATTGGCCGGCAGCAACCGAACGAGCCACCAATTTACTCGGCTCGCTAGGGCTTGAAGAGCGGATACATTTTCGACCCAACCAAATGTCTGGCGGCCAGCGTCAGCGGGTAGCGATAGCGCGCGCACTTGTCAATGAGCCTAAAATCCTCTTTGCCGATGAACCAACCGGGGCGCTGGACTCGAAAACCGCGGTTGAAATTATGGCGCTGCTTACTCGTCTGAATAGCGAGGGGCAAACCATCATTTTGGTCACACACGAGCTCGAAATTGCCGAGCTAGCAAAACGGATTATCTTCCTGCGCGACGGCGTTATTCAGCGGGAGGATTTACGATGAAATATTTAGCGGTGTTGTGTTTATCATTGCTTGGCGTTTCGGCGTCGGCGGAGCGATTGTTATTGACCGCTGAAGTCACCTCCCTTCAACAGTCCATTGTTTCAACCCCTCGGCATCTTTATGCCGGTTGGTCGCGAAAGATTGTTTGGATGGCAGATGAAGGTGCGGTGGTAAAAGCTGGTGAGCCCTTAGTGAGTTTCGATACCGAAGCTCTGCAATCACGTTTTGATCAATTCGAAGAGCAACTCATTGCCGCCGAAGATAACGTTGCGGTTCAAGCGCGCACTGAAGCGCTAGCGAGTCTCTCGGCTCAGCGCCGTATTGACGTGGCGCGTTTGGAGTTGGAAAAAGCGAGGTTAATCGCGGAGCGCCAAACTAGTTTTTCAAGCCGCAAAGAGATAGCGGATGCCGAATTCGCCGTGCTTAGCGCTGAGCTTGAGTTGGAGAAAGCGCTTGAAGCAGCTGAATTTACTGCTGAGCGTAATCGTAGCCAAGCTCAGACGCGCGCGCTCAATATTGAGCGCCTGCGTGCCGAGTACGCGTTTGCTCAGGGTGAAATTGAGCGCAGTACCATCTTCGCGAACGAGGATGTGTTGGTCATTTATCAGCGCTCGCGATTCCAAGAAAGGGATGTTCAAATTGGAGATAGTCTTGATCCCGGCTCGAGTGTGCTAAAACTGCTTCCACTCGGTGGTTCGTCACTCCGAGCGTGGGTCAGCGAGGTTGACGCCAACTCAGTTGATACCGGCGTCAGCGTTGACATTCGTTTTGATAAAGATCCATCACAAACAGTTGAAGGCACCATTACTTCAGTGGGCGATGCGGGTGTTGAGCTCGAACGAAGAGGACTTGGCCGCTGGGTGCCGGTTCATATTGAATTCACCGGTCAAAGCACCATGGAATTAAGCCCTGGAATGAGTGCTCGCGTGGAGGTAGCTCAATGAACCGTCTTAGTATTTTAGTGGTCGGGATGCTATTAGCGGCCTGCGATAACTCGGCAATTCAATCTGGTGTTTCACGTGATGAAGGTTTGCGTTATACCGGCGAGCTGCGTTCCTTCAGAGAAACATTTATTACACCGCCGGCGATTGAACGCGTTTGGCAGTTTAAAGTGTTGCGGATGGCTCCAGAGGGCTCGCTGGTGAGTCAGGGGGATCCGGTGGTTTGGTTTGACCCAAGTGAACCAAGGCGTCGGCTTCAGGAACAGCAATCGCAGCTGGCTCAGCGCCAACAGAGTATTCAAGACAAAGCGCTGCAATTGGACCAGACCCTTCAGGAGCTTCGCCTTAACCTCGCTGAAGCGGAAATGAATCGTGATAAAGCGCAGCTCAAAGCTTCTATCAATGACCCTGTAATGCCTGAGGTTGAGCGCCGAATCTATCAGTTGGATGCGCAAATTGCCGCCGAGAAGGTACGAGAAATAGAGTCTTCAATCGAACAACAGGAAACGTCTGCAGCGGCTGAGCAAACGGTAGACGAAGCCGAGTTAGTCCGTTTACAAGCTCGGGTAGCATCGATGTCACAGGGTATCTCCCAGATGTCTTTAACCGCGCCTCAGGATGGCATCCTCCTTTATCAAAGTGGATTTGGGGGCGAGAAGTTTGCGGCCGGTTCGGACGTCTATCGAGCGCTTGCGGTGGTATCCATTTCTGATCTTAACTTTATCGAAGTAAGGGTGGCCGTGCCGGAGCGTGATCTCAGGGCGATTAATCTAGAAGAGCCGGTCAGTTTAAAGATTGATTCGGTTGATGATCGAAGTTGGCAAGGTAGAGTCAAGTCTGTATCTACGGTATACAGACAGCAAAATAGCGCGGTGTATGCCGACGTTGTGGTGGAAGTGGTTGATCCTGACCCTCAAGTGATGAGACCAGGTTTGAAGGCTCAGATTCGGTTTGAGGAGATAGGGCAATGACCAGGTTGACGAAGCTCAGTGAAGCGACGGGTGAGCGTTCCTATTTGTTGGGGGCAAGAAGTGTGCTATTGAGCATGGCTATGCTGGTTCTACTAGGCGGATGCACTGACTCCTCGCCCTCAGTACTCACACAGCCAGCTGTGCGAGGTGAATTAGCCCATACGGTCACCGCCGCGGGAGAAATCGTTAGTGCTCAGGCTACCAGATTGTCATTGCAGCCAGGCAATATACACACCATTGACTGGGTGGTAGAGGACGGTACTGAAGTTAAAGCCGGTGATGTAGTAGCTAGGTTGAACGGGGAGATTGCAGAGTTTCAATTCAATACCAACAAATTGAATGTAGCGAGTGAGTCTTCGCGAGGTGTCGCCGATAGTTCTGACTATGCCAAGCGGGATATCGAGATTGGCTATGATTTGCAGGTGGTGGAAGACGAGGTAGCGCTAATTGAAACCTTTAGCTCTGACTTGGACACGGTCTACTCGCGTATCGAGCAGATCGACAACGGGCGAAACTTAGCTTACACCCAAGCACGAGGAAGTTATCTTGAATGGGACCGCGACTCGAATGGTGAACGTCGAAGTTCAAAGGAGCGCCTAACTCAGATTCAGGTTGAACGCTTCGAGCGGGACGTAAATCGTTTTCAAGCACTGTTGGCGGATACTGAGATTCTTGCGCCGCACGATGGTGTAGTTAAACTGCTTCGCTCATCACGAAGTGGCGAGCCGGTTACCAGTGGTTCAGTGGAGTGGGGTGGTACTGCTATCGCCGAGATGCCCGACTTAAGCCAATTAGAGGGCGAGGTTCATGTTTTGGCCGGAGACTCGGCTGGAATTGTGGTTGGTACGCCGGTAAGCCTTCGCCTTGATGCCTATCCTGATGTGCAGTTAGCCGCCAAGGTAACCAGTATTGCTCAGCTCGCGGCAGAGCGAGAGAATCGTCGCGGTAAGTGGTTCAGTATTAAAGTGGGGTTTGATGAAATTCCTGCCGCCATTGCAGGCCGAATTAACCTTAGTTTTCAGGCCACGTTTATGATTGCTAATGTTAGCGATGCGCTGCAAATACCGCTCACCGCACTCACGCGCGAACAAGGTGTAAGTGTCGCCTATGTCAACAATAATGGTACTCGCGAACGGCGCGAGCTTGAGTTGGGCTTGCGTACCTTAAGTCGGGTTCAGGTTTTAAGTGGTTTAAACGAGGGCGATGAGGTGATTATCCTGCCATGATGATTCAACTAAATGAAATTAAGCAGGCGGTTGAGCAGATGCTACATCACCGCCTACGAACCTCGTTAACACTTCTTGGGATGATTTTCGGTGTTGGTGCGGTAGTGGCCATGCAAAACATAGGTGTTGGTGCCGAACGAGCAGCGCTCAAGGCGATTGAGACGTTGGGTCTTCATAGCGTGGTGGTGGATTACGTTGACCAGTCCGCTAGCGATGCAGACGCCCGCGAGCTAAGTGTTGGGCTGAGTCATCAGGACGTGTTGGCTGTGGCCGAGAGCTTTGATTTTGTTGAGGGTTTTTCCGCCTCATCAACGCTGGAGTTAGAGCAAGTATTCACTGACTTTGCGAAGGCCTCCCCGCAGGTGCTTGGGGTGACGGAGGCGTTTTTAGAGAACGCATCACTTGATGTTGATCAGGGCAGGACCTTTGATATTGAAGATTTTCAACGCTATCGGCAGGTAGCTGTGATTACCGATGAAGCGGCTCAGGCTCTGTTTCGTGATCAGCCCGTAATTGGGGGCTTAGTGAAGGTCAACCATCTGTGGTTCGAAGTAGTTGGGATTATCGCCTCAAAAACCGAATCAACACAGCGTATTGAGGGGCTTTCAACTGGTGGTGAGCGTTTTAGAATCTATCTACCATTTAGTACTTATCACACCAAGCTTCAGGTCTCCACTGACGCTAGCCCCTACACCCAGTTAAAGTTTCACATTGTACCAGGAACCGACCAAACTCAAGTTGCAGCGTTACTTGAACAGTTTCTCATGGCACGACATGGGGGGCTAAAGGACTTTAGCATCACCGTCCCAGCCGAACTGCTAGAACAGCACCGTCAAACTCAACGCGTCTTTAATTGGGTGATGTCAGCCGTGGCAGGTATTTCATTGCTGGTGGGCGGTATCGGTATTATGAATATCATGTTGGCTACGGTTCTTGAACGAACTCAGGAAATTGGTCTGCGGCGTGCAATAGGGGCTACACAAGCGGATATCACCCGTCAGTTTTTAGTCGAAACGGTTGTTATCACTTTGGTGGGCGCGCTAATGGGCGTGGTATTCGGCGTTATTCTTTCATGGGTGATTGCCTTTATGGCAGAGTGGGAGGTTGCCTTCTCCTTCATGGCAATTATTGGCGCGGTGGCAATCTGCTCCCTGGTAGGGTTGGGTTTCGGCATCTATCCCGCCAAACAAGCCGCTCGCCTCAATCCCATTGAGGCGCTACAACACGTTTAAGCGATGGCGGCTAAACTTGAGGTAGGCCATGGCGGCAAGTTTCGCCGCTGAGAGCGTTGCAGCAGAGAGTGAGTAGAAAGAGATGTTGAGAATTTCGTTTTTGATAGTGCTATGGGCGTTGGCGGGTTGTGAAGAAGCAATATCTCCGCTTGAGCAGGGCCAACCTGAGGCGCAGTATGAGGAAGCGTTATCATTGTATGAGTCCAAAGATCTCAATGATCGCCAGCGTGGCTTCTACTACCTCGAACAGTGTGCCGAGGTGCTGCCGGAATGCGCTCATTCATTAGCCACGGTCTTTCTTCACGGAATAGATATGGAACCTAATCCCACAAGAGCAACCGCCTGGCTACAGCGGGCGGCCGTAGCGGATTACAAACCTGCCATTAATGACTTAGCTTGGTTTTTGGTCACCACACCTGACGACCACTGGTATGATCCCCGCGAGGCCTTCCGGTGGCTACAGACTATGCTTCGCCTTGGCGAGCTAACCGCCGCTGAGCAAGACACTGCCGCCGCGATCTTTGCGGCGAACGGCGACTTCAGAATGGCGGTTCGTTATCAGACCGAGGCGATTGAATTAGCCAGAAATGATGATTTCGATGCCAGAGAGTTACGCGGCTTCGAACTTCGTCTAGAGGCATATCAACGAAGCCAGTGCTTTCGCGCTAATCGCGAGTGTACGCCCATCCGAAATTCGCATAATAATTCCGTTTACCTTTAGGTACACTTTGATCTCATCTGGTCATAGCGTTTAGGCCGCGGTCACAGAGTTTAGGCCGAGGTCATAGCGTTTAGGCCGCGCTAGTTTTTCCTCTATTCACTAGGCGGCGCACTGCGTTGTTACGTCGAATGAGTAATCTCGAATACGGCGTTCTCGGGTGAAATTTGATTGGCCTCAAATGAGTATTTATCAGGCTAAGGTCGTACGTACTTTAAGGTAGGCTTTGATATACTCAATATAATTTTAATAACAACGATAAGAGCTTCATGACTTCACTACTCTGGCAACCAAGTGCGGAAGCACTCGAAAATTCAGCGATGGCTAAACTGGCACAGCAGTTGGGGCCGTTCAATAACTATGCAGACTTCCATGACTGGAGCATTAATAACCTTGAAGACTTTTGGTCGGCAGTATGGGATAGCACCGGGATTGTGGGCACCAAAGGTGAAAAACCTTATTTGAGTTCGCACAAGGAAATGTTTAAGGCCCGATTTTTTCCTCAAGCACGCCTTAACTATGCTGAAAACTTGCTTCAAGGCAAGGACGAAGATCTTGCCATTATAGCGCTCTGGGAAGATGGCCGTGAACATAGCTTGAGCTTTGCTCAATTACGTGAGCAAGTGGCTTCGGCAAGCGAATTTCTTGCCCAGCAAGGCGTTGGTCAGGGTGATGTGGTCGCTGGCTTTGTGCCACATGGTATAACGGCTGTAGTAGGGTTGCTGGCAACTGCTTCATTGGGTGCGGTGTGGACCAGTTGTTCACCTGACTTTGGCGTAGCCGGCTTAGTTGATCGTTTTGGTCAGGTGGCTCCTAAAGCGCTCTTTACTATTAATGCTTATCACTACAACACGAAATTAGTCCCAATGAAGTCAAAGGTGGATGAAATCGTAGCAGCGTTACCATCACTCCAAGCGGTGATTGTTGAAGATTACGTAAGCTGCGAAGATAATTTTTCAGCTTACTACTCAATGGCCGAAGTGGTTGCCACCCCACACCAAGGTTTAAACTTCATTCAAGTGGGATTTAATGATCCCTTGTTTGTGCTCTATTCTTCCGGGACTACAGGTAAACCTAAGTGCATTCAACACAGTGTGGGTGGCGCGCTTATTCAGCATCGCAAGGAGCACGCGTTTCACGGTGATATGAAGGCCGGTGACCGACTCATGTACTTTACCACCTGCGGTTGGATGATGTGGAACTGGCAGGTTAGTGCTTTGGCCTGCGGTACAACCTTAGTCTGTTATGACGGATCGCCATTTGTAGGCGGGCCTAACAGGATGTGGGAGCTAAGCGAGCGCTATGACGTCACGCATTTTGGCACCTCCGCCAAATACCTCGCGGCGATCGAAAAGGCAGGCTACCATCCTCGTGAACATTTTCATCTTAAACCGCTTAGAGTGCTCTTCTCCACGGGTTCACCCCTAGCGCCTGAGGGCTTTGACTTTGTCTATCAGCATATTAAGGCAGATGTCTGCCTAGCCTCCATTATCGGCGGAACGGACCTGCTAGGCTGTTTTGCCTGTGGAAATCCCACAATACCGGTGTTTAAAGGTGAGATTCAGTGTCTTGCGCTAGGAATGGCGACTAACGTTTGGGATGACGAGGCCAATGCGCTTGTTGGTCAGAAGGGGGAGTTAGTGTGTACTCAGCCGTTTCCTTCAATGCCTCTGAACTTCGTGGGTGATGACGGTGATAAAAAGTATCATGCTGCGTATTTCGAACACTTTGAAAATACTTGGTCACATGGCGACTACGCGGAGATTACGCGGCAGGGCGGTCTTATTATCTTCGGGCGTTCAGATGCATTACTGAATCCGGGTGGGGTTCGAATAGGTACTGCGGAAATCTATAGGGAAGTCGAGAGTTTTTCCGAGGTAGAGGAGTCCATCTGTATTGGTCAGCAATGGGAAGATGATACCCGTGTGGTACTGTTTGTTCGTATGAAAGCAGGTGCAGTGCTTGATGATTCACTTAAGCAAGCTATAGCGAAGCGAATTCGAGAGCAGAACACGCCCCGACATGTACCAGCAAAAATCATTGCGGTAGCGGACATTCCTAGAACCCTTAGTGGAAAAATTACAGAGGTAGCAGTGCGTCAGGTGGTGCATGGTGAAGCGGTCAAAAATACCGATGCACTGGCAAATCCTGAGTCGCTCTCACTCTTTAAAGATTTACCGGCGTTGCAGAGCTAAGCAGCCAGATTAGTTGCCAACAGAGCATTTTTGCTAGTTATTCTAAGATTGTGACATACCCTATTGGGCATTCCGCTTCCAAGCTAATGCCCAATACGGGTAGCCTACCCCTTAAAGATTAAGCGTTAATACCAACACATCGTCCGCGTTTAGTTGTCGCTGGCCACGTATTTCAAAACCTCCACCACCTGTTCTGGCGATGTCGCCCAAGCAAGTGCGGCGGCATCTACCTCCTTCAACGGGTGAATAATATCTTCACTATGAAGGGTAATATAGGGTTTGCCCAGCGCGGCGCAGTATCCTGCATCAAAGGCCGCATTCCACTGTTTGTACTGATCGCCAAAGCGAATAATAGCGACATCACACTTCTCGATGAGGTTTTTAGTGCGAATCGCATTCACCTTCGCTGATTTGTGATCACGCCAAAAACTCTTCGCTTCGTCACCGAGGACATCTCCAGCGGCATCACTAGCTTCGTGGTTAGTTACTGCTGAACTAAAGCTGAAATCGAAGTCGCGACAGCCTTCGATAATACGCTGACGCCAGTCCGTATGAATTTCACCAGAAAGATAAATTGTTAAGCTCATGAAGGTGCTCCTAAGTCAGCGATGATTTTAATAGGAGTACAGCCTATCAGGTGGCGAGCACAGTTAAAATCGGTGACGCAGATAGTACTGATAAATGAGGTGAATTCTTGAAAGGTCCGCTGTTTGTGCTGAGTTGAGCTGAGTTGTGCTGAGTTGTGCTGAGTTGTGCTGAGTTGTGCTGAGTTGTGCTGAGTTGCGCCCACATTTCGGTAGACGAAATGTGGGCGTGTTAAGCGTCCTAAAACTGAGCTAGGCGCTTGGTGCGACGGTTAGATATCGAACTCAAAGCCAAGCGTAGCGCCATCGAAGTCCTGATCTGCAGTGATGAGGTCATCAAAGCCATCGTACTCGTAAGAAGTGAAACGGTATCCAGCCATTAAATGAAGGTCAATGGCTGAAAGCGAGAATGAATAGCTCAAGCCGGCCTGGATATCAGTCATCTTAATGTCGCTGAGTGACGCGGCAACGCCTTCGGCATAGAAACCTAGACCTTCGTCTCGATCAAAAAATGGAATTCGCGTGGCGGCATAAACTTCGGGCAGC
The DNA here is from genome assembly GCF_003688415.1 of Umboniibacter marinipuniceus. NCBI lineage: Bacteria > Pseudomonadati > Pseudomonadota > Gammaproteobacteria > Cellvibrionales > Cellvibrionaceae > Umboniibacter > Umboniibacter marinipuniceus. The sequence goes on along the minus strand of NZ_REFJ01000003.1, from coordinate 309,268 downwards.
GCGCCTTCAAATTCAACTCCGCCAATTTCACCTGAGCGGATGTGATGAGCACCTATACCTAGGTCCAGAGTGATAGCAGGATTGTCTAAAAGCTCGTAGTAAAGCAAGTAGTCTGCAGTTTCCAAGACCAGTGAGTTGTCTGCTGAGTCAAAGTTGTAAGCGCGAACTTTGACGTTTGGGATGATGGGGATTGGATGCTCAAAAGCGGCCCAGACAGCGACGCTTGTCTCGTCTGCTTCGAAGCTCCCGCTTTCAGCGCTAGCCAACCAACCTTGTCCGCCAAATTTTAGTGCTAACGCATCAGCCTGTACGCCGGTAGACGCTAAACCAAGCATTGCAGTGAGCAAAAGAGTCTTTTTCATATCAACCTCGATAAATCATTTTAGTTATGGAGGCAGATTATCATGATGTGCGCAAGCTGCGAACGATTAAATGGGAATAACTGCTATTTACTCATCGATATGGTGAATAAGTAATCAATTATGTGATCGAAAGCACGGTGTGTCCGCTGCTTGGAGCAAGCGGTGATGGCTATCCTGACGTAGCAGTTCACCAACGGACGGCACGTAGATTTCTGATGAAATGAACTAACTAGTCTGCTGTGAACCCTATTCTAGGGGCAAAAAAAATCCCAAACCGAAGGGGGGGTGGTTTGGGATCAAGATTCTCGTAGAGAGAATTGCTACTGCTTGCGGTATTAATAATGGCAAAGAGTGGGAAATAAAAATATCCGAAAAACTGCGTGATTAGGTAAGGGATACTGCCGAGTCACATTTATCGGTAAATATCTTGGAGCAATACAAATCCAACGTCTAAAGTTAAATAAGACGAATACGCTTATCTAGCACTGTGTCGACTGCGTCCAACTAGTGCACGCTTTAAGAGGGAAGCCATGTCAAATCACCACCACTTCGACCTTCATCGAGTCAGCGAAATCTACCGAACCTTGCCCGCTAGGCCTGAGGTTGTTAAGCCAGCCTTAGTTCTCGAAGGCGGAGGTCAGCGAAGTATTTTTTCGGCTGGAGTGGTAGACGCGTTTATGGATCATCAATTTGCGCCGTTTGTGCAGGTGTTGGGGGTCTCCGGCGGCGCCCACGTTGGCACTACTTATGCCATGGACCGAAAGGGAATGGCTAAGCGAATCATTGAGGAAGTGTCTACAAATGACCGATTCTATCGGCGACTTAATTGGTTTAGATCGGCACCAGTGATGGACCTTGATTGGTACTTTGAGGTCACCCAATCACATCCCGCCTACCGAATGGACGTGAGCGAACTAGCTAATACTGATATGCAGCTGCAACTGATGGCCACCCATGCCGATTGCTTCTCCCCAAGAAGATTCCACCACGATGACCACGATCTAGCCTTGCTACTTAAAGCTTCAAGTGCCATTCCCTATTTCTATGATGATGGCGTGGAGATTCATGGACATCACTTTGTTGATGGTGGCCTAGGTCATCCTATTCCAGTTCGTGAGGTGGTTGAACAGGGAGCAAACTATGTGGTGGCTATTCGCGTGGCACCCAAAGAGAGAGAGCCCGACCCCATATTTTCCCGAGGCTTACACCAATTTTTTAAGCGGACTAACGCCAACCCTCGTATCGGTGCAATGATGGATACCCATCAGGCAAACTATCAGCGCGACGAACAGTATATTAAGTCTCCTCCGCCCGGCGTGACGACGGTACAAATCGCGCCGCATCGAGCACTAGAGTCCGTCGTTCTCGGCAGTACTCCTGAGGCGCTGATCAAGGACTATAAGCTCGGCTACGAAACCGGGGTTTTGTTTGTTAATACTTGGGGAGCTGAATTGGTTCGTGGTTTGGGTAATCCAGCTCAGCAATCCGTGGCATGAAGGCCTATCCAACTATACATAACGGATTACACTAGCGCAGGCATACTGGCGCTAAAGCTTAGCAAAGAGGTGAAAAAAGCCCCGATCTATGTCGGGGCTTTTCTATTGAAAGATCCATTGCGCTCAGCGAGAAAGGCTGAGTGCGATCAGTCTAGGGCGTTAGCTGATTGGCAAACGCGTTGGCGCTGGGCTTAGCCGCTTCGCACAGGGAAATTCGCTCACTGGTTTGTGCCAGCGCGCGCTCGTATCCAGGCGTGAGTTCGCCGTACTCGTTAAATAAGGCCTGCAGCGCGGCGTTTTCCGATGCACTGCAGAAATCAGTCCCTAACAACGGCATACGACGGCGCCATTGTGCGGGAATCTTTTTGCTAATGGCTTCAAAGTTATTTTGCACAAAATGCCAATGGTCGGCGCGTAACTCAGGCACGGACATTGCTCCCGCGATCATTGACCACGCTTCGCGAGACTCAGTTGCGGCAGCTAAGACGAATGTATGCTGGGTTGTTACGAACTCCGCTGAGGTACTTGCCGACAGCGCAGTTACGGCCGCTGCCCGGAAACGGGAGTCGTCAAAGTTATCCGCAAAGCTAAGTAGGTGATTACTGAAGTCATCGCCAAGGTCTTCCACAGCCACCGTAAGCGCCATCTGATACTCATCGGTAGTAAGGGCTGAGCTATCCGATGAACCCCCCATATAGCCCGTGAAGGAAGCGGCTTGTTGAGCTAACTCGGCACGAAGTTCAAGGTTATCGAAGTGCTGGGCCAAGCTGCTGCGCAATTGATTGGTCAAGATCATCGAATCCTCATCACTTCCCTGAGCCCAAGTTTCAAGTAATGGTGAATACAGGGCATTGGCCCAACTTGCTAATCGCACTTTGCTCGCGTCATCACTTACGGCGAGTAAATTTCGCAAACGGCTGATTGCGGCGGCAACAACATGGCGATTGTTTGACTTAGTAGACGCTTCAACGAGCGATTTTAACGCTTCGGCAGAAAGCGTTTCCTGTCCGTAGGCGGCAAAGCCACTGTCAATCAACACCATGGCCTCGGGGGCTGAAAAGTCGCTGAAGTTAGCAATCAGGGCTGACCAGTTAGTGGAGTTGGTGTTGAATCGATAGTAACCCGCGCCGTTAGCATTGGGGAAAACCCAAGCTGGGCAAGTGCCTTCCCACTGCCAAGACGTTGTCTTTTGGCTGAGAATGTCGCAGTGCTGATGGCCATTTGCATCGGTGAAGCACATTGGGATATCCCATTGCTGAGCTTGAGTGTTTATCTCTGAACCAGGCGGTGCATAACGCTGCTGCTGAATGTTTACGGTCACCTGATCATTCGCGCAGCTAACTTGAGTGTCTATTTGCGGGAGTCCAGGTTGTTCAACAAAGCTGCGGAATGCTGCTACAAGACGGGGCTCGCCACTTTGTGTTGCGATTTCATCGTAGAATTCAGCCGCGTCAGCACGCCCTTCAGCGAAGCGAGCAACATATCGCCCTAGGGCGGGGCGGAATAGCTCAGGACCGAAGTAACTATCCATCATATGAATCACCCCAGTGCTCTTTGCGTAGGTGATGGCATCATAGGCATTACGGATGTCTTCATTCCGATCAATCGGTTCGCGAATCGCTCGGGTACTGGCTAAGGAATCCAAAGACATCGCACGAAGACCGTCTACGGTTGTGCCAATTTCGTGACCTGCTTTAGGTTCGAATTCTGCCATAGCGACGGGTTCCATCCAGCTTGAGAAGCCTTCTTTTAGCCAAAGATCATCCCACCAAGTAGGTGTTACTAAGTTGCCAAACCACATGTGAGCTAACTCATGCGCATGAATTGATAGCAGACCCAACCGTGCCTGCGGGGCAGGATTGGGACCAAGTAGGATACGACTCTCACGGTAGGTAATAGCGGCTGATAGCTCGGTGGCACCGCTAGGCCACGCGGGTGCGGCGATAATGTCTAGCTTGCGAAATGGGTATGGACTTTCCAGCTCGCGCTCGAAAATCGCAACGAACTCTGGAGTAATAGACAGGATATAGTCTAATTCAGCGCCGCGTCCTGCACGAGCGTATCCCACTAGCGGAATATTATTCTCTCGGAACTCGTTGGCGGGAATAGTAGGGCCTTCTACTCGATCAAAGGGACCTACCGCTAAGCTGAGAAGATAGGTAGGCATCGCAGGGGTAGGTAAATAAGTGACCTGCTTCATACCATTATCGAGCTGGATAACGCTAGCTTCAGGGGTATTGGTAATGGCGTGCATATCCGCAGGCACGGTGAGTGTAAATTCGAAGGGTGCTTTTAGACCCGGTTCGTCAAAGCCGGGGAGGAACTTCCGAGCTTGAACGGATTCAGACTTAGCCAAAGCGTAGTTTAGCCCTTGTTCCTCAACTTTGAATAATCCACTTAAGTTCAGATCAAATGCCGCACGATAGTGAATAACCACTTGGTAGTCGCCAGCTTCAAGCTTGGTAGGGAATCCAATTTTCGCTACACCGCTGGCAAGTACTTGCTCATAGGTTGCTGTATAGCTTTGTTCGCCGTTGATCAGCTCAACACGTTCAACCTGTAAGTTGTTGCCATGAAGCCAAAAATGCTCAGACGGACGATTTAAGCGAAATGAGAGCGCTACTGTACCGTAAAACTCGTCCGCGCGCGGATCAACCGTCAAATCGATGTCGTAATAGAGCGGCTCGGAGAGGTCTCCCAACAGACCGATTGGCGCAATACTGTCGTCAAACGTGGACGTGTTTGAGGCGGACGGCTCAGTGTTGCAGGCGCTGAGCAAGAATAACAAGGCGGGTATTGCTAGGATGTTTAGTAAACGCTTCATTGAGTGTTCTCTCGTTGTAGAGTTTGTAGATTGTAGCTGATGCTAATCTCAGTTACCCACGTTGCCTGTTAACTTTTTGAGTTGAGGGCACTGGGTAACCGCTGGATAATGGATGACCGAAGATAATTAATCTGCCAGAACTATAGCCGACGCAAAAGACCTAATGTTTTAGTCATACTGACAAGTTCAAATTGCCCTGATTTAAGGGCTAGTTGGTAAATGTTGTAAGGCGCTTGGCCGCCATCTTCAGGGTTTGGGAAGATATCATGGATTGCCAGTAAACCCCCCTTTCGTATGAATGGCGTCCAGCATCGATAATCGTCCAGTGCCGCTTGCTCGCTGTGCCCACCGTCAATGAATAACATCCCTAGCGGCGTTGCCCAGTACTTCGAGGCTACCCGAGTAGCCGCCACGATGGGGACAACAACATTCATTAATTTGGCGCGGTCTACCGTTTGACGGAACAGTTTGAAGGTGTCAACGGCGTTGATGTCAGTATCGTAGACGTCGCTATCAAAATACTCCTCGCCAAACTGGTGTTCTTCGCTACCACGATGATGATCCACCGCATAGATGATATTGTCTGAGTGTTGTGCAGCAGTTCCAAGGTAAACCGTTGATTTGCCGCAGTAACTACCGATCTCCATTATTGGCCCGAGTTGGGCAACACTTATAGCTGCGGTGAGGAGGGCTTGCCCTTCAGCGGGGTCTAAAAACCCTTTAACGGAATCGATATCAAGTGGAAGTGGTGGTGTGGTCACGTTGTCTCCGGACTAGCTAAGGTTTGAATGAGCTTATTTACTTCTAAATCAAGTGTGTGCTCAATAGGAGGTGAAAATTGGCTCACGATACGTAGCGAAGGATGCTCGCGATAAGTGAGACCGTTGGGTAAGTTCTCGCCAGTATGTTGGCCGAAGATAATATCTCCCGGCTGACCTGACTTCAGTAACATACCGGTATTACGATTCAACTGTGCTCGGCGATGGTTGTTGATGAGCGAACCATTCAAATTCAGCGAGGGAGCGTTTTGCACCGCAATACGTCGGTTAATGGAAACGCCTTGCTCGGCGGCCCAGAAGTTGGTTAAACGCTTTAACAGCAATGCCGCAGTGGTAGCGCGCTTTGAATGATCTTCGGAAAAGAACAAACCGCGCAGTACTGGACCTTGAGCTAGGTAGAGTTGGCCTCCTAGCGAATCGAACAGTGCTTCCACTTGGTTTTGCAGCTCACCGTATAAATTATTGATAGTATGGGTACTTAACTGATCCGCAAGGCCGGGTAGATCACCAAGCTCCAAGGTAACCAACGTACCGGAGTCTGGCTCAACTTTAATCTTAGGTTGTTGGCGGATGGTTGAGAAATACCCAGCTACGCTCAAGATCATCATCACCAGCGAGATGATTAGCAATGCCAGCACTGAGACAACCTGACTAGCTGGTTTAACGTATACCGTGACCTGACCGTATTCATCACCGGAAATAATTACCGAACTGGACACCGGAGTCCCCACTAGCTCGCCGCTAGCGCTCACGACCTCGAGGGCAGAATTAACGAAACTTGCTCCCGCTATTTTTTCGAGTTGCTCATAACTTGCCAGCGTTGCATTCAGAGCCAGCTCATCGTCGGCCAGAATGGCTTCTACGCTGTCATTAGCGAGCCGCTCTGCAAGCCCTTCGCCAAATCGTAGGTCTATCTCATGTTGTTGAGCGCTGAACAACCCGAAGAGCGTAGGGACTACGATCAGTATGGCAGCGGAACCAAGCAGGAGAAAGCGCAGCGCTAGTCGATCAATTTTTAACACGGGAATTACCTTAGTCGGAAACGCGGTTCTAGTTTACAAAGATTGGCCGTAGATTGGCAGCATTCATTTTTTTGGTATTGTTGCCAATACAACGGTTAGTGAATCACAATTTGTATAATCCTAAAAATACTAATTTAACCTGTTCAATGAGTAAATGGAGTCGCTATGCAGCGTTTGGTTTCAGTTTTTGCCTCCTCGTTTAGCACGATGGAACTCGCCGAGTTTAGCCAAGTTTTTGTTGCAGCACCGGAGGTTTCTACCCAGGCGGACGGTAGTCAACTCGCGCAATGGAAGACGAATACGGTTATGGGGCAGGATACGCTTAAGCAGATCAAGCCTGAGGCGGATATTTTTATGTTTGCCAGTCAGGAATTACTCAAGCTGGCCTGCTTTGATATGGATTCAACCTTGATTCAAGCAGAAGTGATTGATGAACTCGCTGCCGAACTCGGGATCAAGGATCAAGTAGCGACTATCACCGAGCGAGCAATGCGCGGGGAGTTGGACTTTAAAGCCAGCTTTCGTGAGCGCCTAGCGCTTCTCAATGGCCTATCCGCCGAGAAATTAGATGGGATTTTCAATCGTATTCAAATTATGCCTGGCGCTGAACTACTCATTGCAAAACTCCGTGCCGAGGGAGTGAAAACCGTGATCCTCAGTGGCGGCTTTGAACTTTTTGCTGCACGTTTAGCGGCCAAGTTAGGTATCGACGAGGTGTATTCTAATGTTCTGGATATTGTTGATGGTAAGTTAACGGGTACAGCGATTGAGCCCATCGTTGACGCCGAATTTAAAGCGCGACAGCTGGTAAAAATGGCAACCGAATTGGATTTGGCTAGCAGCCAAGTTCTCGCGGTTGGTGACGGCGCAAATGACCTGCCAATGTTAGCCGCAGCGGGTATTGGTATTGCCTATAAAGCCAAGCCCAAGGTGCAAGAACTCGCTCCGCTTACCCTTAATTATGGCGGTTTGGACGGTATTGCCAAAGCGCTCTACGGCGACGTTTAAACTGAACAACTTAACTAATCACTTATTTTCCACTAGAAAGTGTTATTGAAGTAGTGCAGAACCACCGTAGTTCGGTTTAAACTGGCTCAACGCATTAATTAACGCTCGCAAAATAAGGAACAAGATGAGTGAGTTAACTCTTTCGAATGATGGTATTGAACGAGTAGCGCTAAAGGACTACACCGAAAAAGCCTACCTCGACTATTCTATGTACGTCATCCTAGACCGCGCCTTGCCAAATATTGGTGACGGTCTAAAGCCGGTCCAAAGGCGCATCATTTATGCCATGAGCGAATTGGGTTTGCGCAACTCGGCGAAACCCAAGAAATCGGCTCGTACCGTTGGTGATGTGATTGGTAAGTTTCACCCCCATGGTGATTCTGCAGCCTATGAAGCGATGGTACTCATGGCGCAGGACTTTTCCTATCGATACCCTACAGTAGAAGGTCAGGGTAACTGGGGTTCTCCTGATGACCCGAAGAGTTTCGCAGCAATGCGATACACTGAGGCCAAGCTTGCCAAGTACGCGAATGTTTTACTCAGTGAATTAGGGCAGGGTACGGCTGACTGGATTGATAACTTTGATGGCACCATGACGGAGCCTCTTGTTCTACCCGCCCGATTACCAAATATCCTTCTCAATGGCGGTACCGGTATTGCTGTAGGTATGGCAACGGATATTCCACCGCACAATATCCGTGAGATTGTCGCCGCATCGATTGCTTGCTTAGAGCGAAGCTCAACTAGCCTCGAAGAAATTTTGGAGCATGTAAAGGGCCCTGACTATCCTACCGATGCGGAGATTATTACCCCAAAGTCGGAACTTCATAAGCTCTATAAAACGGGGCGTGGAAGCGTTCGTATGCGGGCTGTTTGGCAGGAGGAACAGGGCGAGATTGTCATTACGGCGTTACCTCACCAGACCTCTGGCGCAAAAGTTTTAGAACAAATTGCGGCGCAGATGCAGGCGAAAAAGTTACCGATGGTCTCGGACCTCAAAGATGAGTCGGACCACGTGAATCCCACTCGCTTTGTTATTGTTCCACGCTCTAATCGTGTGGACGTAGATCAACTCATGAACCATCTTTTTGCCACGACGGACCTTGAAAAGACGTACCGAGTGAATTTCAACATGATCGGTAACGACGGTCGGCCGGGTGTTAAGTCCCTCGATCAAATCATTAAAGAATGGTTACATTTCCGCGTTGAAACAGTTAGAAAGCGCCTCAACTTCCGTCTAGAGAAAGTGCTCGCTCGCTTACATATTCTCGATGGTTTAATGGTTGCCTTTCTCAATATTGACGAAGTTATTGCTATTATCCGAGAAGAGGACAAGCCGAAGCCCGTTTTAATGGAGCGCTTTGGTATTTCCGATATTCAAGCCGAAGCCATATTGGAGCTAAAACTTCGCCACTTAGCTAAGTTGGAAGAAGTCAAAATCCGCGGTGAGCAGGACGAATTGAACGAGGAACGGAAGAAGCTAGAGTTACTGCTGTCTTCGGAACGCCGTCTTAAAACACTTGTTAAAAACGAGTTGCAAGAAGCCGCGGATGAATTTGGTGACGATCGACGTTCGCCAATCATCGAGCGTGCCGAAGCTCAGGCTCTCTCAGAGATGGATTTGGTGAGTGTCGAAAACACCACGGTGGTGTTATCGCAAATGGGCTGGATTCGCGCTGCTCGGGGTCATGAGGTTGATCCTTCATCACTCAATTATAAGTCCGGAGATAGGTTTAAGCTCGCGGCAAAGGGCCGCACCAACGAATCCGTCTACCTA